>CAZQAG010000044.1:0-18886 GCA_964591295.1 uncultured Gaiellales bacterium
ACCTCCACCTCCACCTCCACCTCCACCTCCACCTCCACCTCCACCTCCACCACCTCCCCCTCCGCCTCCACCTCCACCACCTCCCCCTCCGCCTCCACCGCCACCACCGCCTCCGCCACCACCCCCGCCGCCACCACCGCCACCGGTACCTCCGCCACCGCCGCCACCGCCGCCACCCGCGCCTCCCGTGCTGTGCGTGGTGCCGAGGGTGATCGGCATGACGCTCGCAAGATCGAGGACGCGGATCCGTGCGGCGAACTGCTCGGTCGGACGCGTTAGGCGCGCACGCTCGAGGCGAGTCGGGAAAGTGATCGCCCAGAGCCCGCGAGCTGGTGTGCGGCTGCGACGAGGTGCGGCGGTCAACCTGACGGTGGGCCGCCGCTAGATGTCGAAGAGAGCCGTCATCGTCGGACTGGTAACCGCCGCCGTCCTGGTGGCGGCCGCGCTCGCATCGGCGGCTCCGCGGCCGGCGGACTTTCCCGCCCAGAACGTCACAAAGACGGTGAACGACGACGAACAGTCGCCGGAATGGGGCCCTCGCCCCCAAGCTCGTCTCGCGCGCTAGTCCCAGCACCGTTTATGTAGTTTCGGACGGCAATGGCCGACTTCCTGACCCCCGAGCGGCGCTCGGGCCTGGCGATTGGCGCGGCCGTGTTCGTATCGGGGGGCGTGCTCCTCGGCGTCGAGCTGGCGGCGAGCCGTGTTCTGGCTCCGTTCTTCGGGAACTCGATTTTCGTCTGGGGCGCCCTCATCGGCGTCGTCCTCGCCGGGCTCGCGGCCGGTTACTGGATCGGTGGAGTGCTCGCGGATCGGATCCCCGCGCCGCAGCTTCTGCTCGTCGTGCTCGCGTTTGGCGCCGCGACGATCCTTCTCATCCCGGTCGTCGACGGTCCGGTGCTGGAGGCGATCGTCGAGTGGGATCCGGGGCCGCGGCTGAACCCGCTGCTTGCGGCAGCCGTGCTCTTCGGCGTACCGAGCGTGATCCTCGCCACCGCGACCCCGATCGCCGTGCGGTTGCGCACCCGATCGGTAGCGAGCGTGGGGAAGACGGCGGGCCGGCTCTTCGCCGTCTCGACGGCCGGAAGCATCGCCGGCACGTTCGTGACGGCGTTCTGGCTCATTCCCGAGATCGGGACGAACCAGCTCCTGGGGCTGCTCGCGACGACCCTCTTCGTCGCCGCCGGCTTCGTCGCGCTCGGGGAAGCGAAGCTGATCTCAGGCGTAGTCGTCGCCGCGCTCGTCGCCGGCTCCGTCCTCGCCACGGTGGCGCTCGCCCCGAAGACCGGCGGGCGGCTGGCCGGCGCAGCGGCCCAGAACTGGTCGCCGCTCTACCGGCTGCGTGGCGAGGCTGGGGGGATCCAGGCTCCGTCGGCGGGATTTGAGCTCGTCTATTCGAAGAACACGCGCTATCACGGCCTCACGGTGGTCGACGATGGCGACTCGCGGCACCTCCGCTTCGAGAGCTCGTTCCAGAGCGGCATGTACCTGGATGATCCGTTCCGGACGCGGTACCGCTACACCGACTTCCTCCAGCTGCCGCTGGCATACAACCCTCGGGTCAGGAACATCCTGTTCATCGGGCTCGGCGGCGGTTCCGCGCAGAAGCGCATCTGGCGCGATTTCCCGCAGCTCGACCTGGAGGTCGTCGAGCTCGATCCAGCCGTGCGCGACGTGGCGTATCGCTACTTCGATGTGCCCCGCAGCCCGCGGCTCAGGGTCACCGTCGAGGACGGCCGCCGTTTCCTCGCTCGCGACCGCCGGCAGTGGGACGCGATCGTCATCGACGCGTACTTCTCGGACTCGCTTCCCTTCCACCTGACGACGGTCGAGTTCCTGGAGCTCGTGCGCTCCCGCCTCGCTCCGGGCGGCATCGTTGCGAGCAACCTGATCGGCGCCGTCACCGGCGAGGGGTCGACGCTCTTCCGCTCGATGTACAAGACGTACCGCGAGGCGTTCCCGACCGTGGCCGTTCACCCGGAAGGCAGGACCGGTCCTCTCCAGAACATCATTCTCGTCGCGTCCGAGGGCGCGGCGCCGGCGACCGACGTGCTCCTCGACCGCTGGCGCCAGACTCGGCGCCGCGTACCGCGCGCCGTCAACCTCGGCACGGCGATCCGCGACCGGTACGAGGGAGAAGTGGCCACGCGCGACGTGCCGGTCCTGACCGACGACTACGCGCCGACAGACGCACTGCTGTTCGTGGAATGACGCCCGTCAGCGCGACTTGGCGAGAGCTGCGGTGGTGAGGCGGAGCGGGCGCAGGTCGACCGTCAGCCGGCGGAGCTCACGCGACAGGTGGTTCGGGACCGCGTACCACTTGTCGCGGATGAACCATTGAAGGTGAACCCCGTAGGTAAGGAAGCGGTCGAGCCGCCGGGTGGCGACGATGCCAGTCACGTAGCCATTCCGAAAGCGCAGCTCGTAGTACGGCACTCCGAGCTTCGGTCTGCGGCTGCGCGTGGGGCGTGGGCCGGCGCCATAGAAGGAGTCGAGCCGGGGCAGAACGGAAGGGTTCACGATCGGTACGCAGCGCGTCTTGTTGCACACGCCCACATCGCCAGGGCCGAAATCCTTCGCGTTCGCCGAGGGCAGGACGAGAAGCGCCGAGCCAGCGACGAGGCCTGCGAGCAAACGTCTCACCACGTTTCTAATACACCGCTCGGCACCTGAAAGGTCCCTCGGCAGCCGTGGGGCGCGCTAGGGAAAGAGGTTTCGTTCGGCCGGCATGACGAGGTCCCGACGCCTGCCGTTGGCGCCCGCGTCGAGCCCTCGCACGATCGCCACCGGCGTCCGGTCGAGCTTCCCCATGACGAGCTGGGCCGCCCCGGCGATCTGTGTGCGCCCGGTTCGGGCGACGGTCAGCTCGAAACTTGACCTACTACGAGGGTCAGGAAGTCGAACAGGTCCAAAGTGCTAGATTTGGACCGAGATCATGCTCTCGCACGAAGATAGGTCAAATGTCTCCTAGAGGGCGTGGCCGCCCGAGCCGCGCGGAGGTTCTGCGCACTCTTGACCGGGCGATCGAGGACCTCCGCAGCGTCGGCGGGTTGCCGCTTCCGGTCGAGGCGGACGCGATCTGGGAGGGCATTTGGTACGAGGAGGCACACCACTCGACGGCGATCGAGGGCAACACTCTCGTTCTGAAGGAGGTCGAGCGGCTCCTCCGGGAAGGGAAAGCCGTTGGCAGCAAGGAGCTCGCTGAGTACCTCGAAGTCGAGGGCTACGCGAGGGCGGCGCAGTGGGTGTACGCACAGGCAGTCGAGCAATCTCGTGACTGGTCGGCCGGAGAGCGGATCAACCTGACCGAGTTGCGCCAGATCCATCGGCTCGTCGTCGAGCCGGCGTGGCTGCATTCGCCGCCGGAGGGCCTGGACCAGCGCGAAGGCCCCGGCTCGTTCCGTCAGCATGACATCCGCCCATTCACCGGCGGGATGACACCGCCGCCGTTTCCGGAGGTGCCGGCGCTCGTCACCGACCTGCTGGGCGACGCGAGTCGAGGGCCGGCCGGCGGTCAGCATCCGATGCTGTTCGTTGCCGACCTCCATGCTCGCTTCGAGCGAGTCCATCCGTTCCGCGACGGGAACGGCAGAGTGGGCCGGCTGGCGACGAACCTCCTGCTTGTCCGGCACGGATATCCGCCTGCGGTCATTTACAAGCGGGATCGGACGCGATATCTGAACGCGTTGCGTCGGGCGGACCGGGGTGACGCGGGGCCGCTCGCGGAGATCTTTGCGTGGGCGGTCACCGACGGCATCTACCGCTTTCTGCTTCCGGGCCTGGCCGGCCCGCATCGGCTCGTCCCGCTTCGCTCGCTGGCCGACTCCGAGCTCTCGGGCAACGCGCTCGCCGTCGCGGCCAAGCGCGGCCGGCTGCGTGCCATTCGCCGGACGGATCAGTGGTACTCGACGAGGCAGTGGGCCCAGGACTACAAGGACACCCGCTACAAGCGTGCGTGAATTTGACCCACTCAAGCGTCGCAAAAATCGAACAGGTCGACTTCGCTACCCGTCGAGTTGCGCACGCGGGTTAGGAACCTTGGTACGAAGCTGGGGGTGTTAGGGAAAAAGGTTGCGCTCGGCCGGCATGACGAGGTCCCGCGCCCTGCCGTCGGCGCCCGCTTCGAGCCCTCGCACGATCGCCACCGGCGTCCGGTCGAGCTTCCCCATGACGAGCTGGGCCGCCCCGGCGATCTCGTCCGCGATCGCGATGACGGTCGACGTCAGCTCGTAGCCGCTCGGATCGCGCTCGCCCCTCAAGTCCAGCAGGACGTCGAGGCCGGCGGCACCGATGGCGACGTCGGTCGTCCCCCGGCGCCACGGGCGCCCGAAGGAATCGCTCACGATGACGCCGAGGGCGCGGCCGGTCAGCTCTCTCAGCCCAGACCTCAAGCGCTCCGCGGAGGCGTCGGGGTCGACGGGGAGGAGGACGACGGTGCCGGGCTCCGGCGCGTTCGAAGCGTCGACGCCGCTCGAGGCGCAGACGAAACCGTGGTGCGTCTCTGTGATGAGGAGCGAGTCCCGGGTGCGGACGATGCGCTTCGCCTCGCGGAGGATCACCTCGATCCGGCGTGGGTCTCCGTCTCCAGCCAGCTCGCGCGCGTTGGTCGAGGGCTCGACGTCGTCCAGCCGCACGACCCGGCCCTCGATCTTCGAGATCGCCTTCTGCGCGACGACGAGGATGTCCTGGTCCTGCAGCTCGGCACGCTCGACGACGAGGCGCGCCAGGTCGTCCCCTTCGCGGAGCTCAGGCAGTCCGCGAACGGGAGAGATCCTCAGGTCGGTCACAGCCCGACGACCCGAAGGCCGGCGTGACCACGGTAGCGGCGGTTGAGGTTGACGATCACCGCGGTCATGCCCTCGAGCGCGCGGGCGCTCGCGAGCGGGCCCGCGTCGAGAGCGCGGCCGGTGACCAGCGTCGCCGCGAGCTCGAGCACGGCCGCTTTGGCGTCGTCATCGTCACCGCAGACGAGCGCGTCGCCCTCCACCTTGCCGGCTGCCAGCGACCCGGCCGCGAGGGAGTGAAGCCCTGCCACGACGGGGCCGCGAAGCAGCTGCTGCATCCGCTCGGCCAGCGACTGCGCGTCGTCATCCGGGAAGGCGGCACCGTCCGCGATCCGGAGGGGGCTCGCGACGCTGAGGACGGGCGTCTCGCCGAGGGCGTCGGCGAGCTCAGCCGTGGTTCGCAGCGCGGCCGGTGCGGCCACCGCAAGCACGACGAGATCGGCGCCGCCGACGGCTTCTGCGTTCGCGAGCCCGAGGGCCGTCCCGATCTCCGTTGCCGTGGCCGCGGCCCGGTCGGGGTCGCGCGACCCGATGATCACGTCCGTTCCCGCCTCCACCAGCCGCTGCGCGAGCGCCGACCCGAAGGGGCCGGTGCCGCCGACCACCGCGACCTTCATACGGCGACTGCTCCGAGCGCGGCCTCGGCGAGCCGTTTCCGCGCCTCCAAATCGGTCATCAGGGTCCGCGTGACAATCGGCCGCACTTCGGCGAGCCCTTCGAGGTTGTGCGCGTCCGCCTCGTCCACGACGAGCGCGTCGATGAGGCCCGAGTACGCACCGGCCACATGGGCGGGCGACGTCCCTCCGGCGAGGCTCGTCAGCATCCGATCGGCCGGCCCCTTGACCGCGCGGCCGCCGATCAGCGGGCTGACGGCGACGGCCGGCACGCGGCGCGCCGCGAGCGCCTCGCGAATCGCGCCAACGGCGAGGATCGGGCCGATCGAAACGTAGGGGTTGCTCGGTGCGACGAGCAGCAGCTCCGCCTGGTCGATCGCATCGAGGACGCCGGGCGCAGGTGTGGCCGCGTCTCCCCCTTCGAATCTGACTGCCTCGACCTCGTCCCGGTGCGCGCGGGCGACGAACCACTCCTGAAACGGGAGCTCGCCCGTTGGCGTCCGGATCCACGTGCGCAGCCGATCGTCGGTCGCGGGCAGCACGCGCGCCTCGACTCCGAGCGCGCGAGCGAGCCGAAGCGTGATGCGAGCGAGCGGCTCCCCGGCGCGCAAGGCCTGCGTGCGCACGAGGTGGAGCCCCAGGTCGAGATCTCCGAGCTGGAACCAGGCCTCGCCGCCGAGCGAGCGCACGGTTTCGAGCGCCTTCCAGGTCTCGCCGGCGCGCCCCCAGCCGCGCTCCTCGTCGTTCAGCCCGGCGAGCGCGTACAGGATCGAGTCGAGATCGGGCGAGACGTGGAGCCCGAGCACCTCGAGGTCGTCGCCGACGTTCCCGACCACCGTCACGTCGCGCGGCTCGGTGACCTCGACGATGCCCTGGACGAAGCGCGCACCACCGACGCCGCCCGAGAGAACGACGACCTTCATGCCTGCACCACGGGCACGAGGTCGAGCCTCGCCAGGCAGGCCCGCGTGCCAGGACCGGTGCGAGGCGCGATGCGCGCGAGGTCGACGAGTGTGTCGACGTCGTCGCGGAGGCCTACGATCGGCGCGAAGACCGCGGCCAGGCCGCGGCGCTCGGCGTGCGCGCGGAACCGAGCCGCGCTGTCCTCGCCGTAGAGCGGTTCGAACACCGCCGGCTCCGAGAGCCCGAGCGCGTTCGTCGTTCCGTCCTCCGCTGCGGCGATCGCGATCCCCGACGCAGGCGTCGCCGCGGCGAGCGCCAGCAGGTCCGCAAGCGTCACGGACGGCAGGTCCGAGTTGACGACGAGGACAGGCCCCTCGCCGATCTTCGACAATGCCGCCTCGACGGCTGCTCCTTGCCCGCCACCCGGATCCGGAACCCACGTCGCCTGCGCCTCCCGCGAAGCGGCCGCCGGATCCGGCGTCACGACCCAGGTTTTGCCGACGCCGGCCGCTGCAGCGAGCACGTCCCCGAGCATTGCAAGCGACAGCTTCTCGCGCGCGCTCTGGGTGAGCTCCAGGCGCGTCTTGCCGCGCGAGCCCGCGTGCGGGATGACAACCCGGATCACGTGGGAAGCGTCCGCACCGCGACCGTCACGCGGCTGACGGCGCAGAGCCGGCCGTCGTCGTCCGTCAACTCGACGTCCCAAACCCAGGTCGTCCGCCCCCGGTGGACGCGGCGCGCGGTCGCGTGGATCGTGCCCTCACGGATCGAGCGCAGGAACGTCGAGTTGTTCGACATCCCGAGGCCGATGCTGCCGTCGGGCACGACGCCGACGTTCGTCCCGACCGAGGCGAGCGCCTCCGCGATCGACGCATGGACGCCGCCGTGCACGAGCCCGACCGGCTGCAGCACGTGCTCGCGGACCGGAACGTGTCCGCGCACGAGCTTGTCGGTCGCCTCGTCGATCTCGAGCCCGTAATGGCGGTCGAAGGGGGACGGCTGGATTTCTCGCATCGCGTCGCGAAGTGTGAAGCTTAGGGCGGAAGTGAACATCGGAGTCGGACTCCCCACGACGGTGCCGGGCGTGACGGGCGAGCTGCTGCTCGACTGGGCCCGGCGCGCCGACGATGGGCCGTTCTCATCGGTCGCCGTGCTCGACCGCGTCGTCTACGACAGCTACGAGCCGTTCGCAACGCTGGCCGGGGCTGCCGCGGCTACCTCGCGCATTCGCCTCGCGACGATGATCGCGATCGGCCCGCTCCGCTCGACGGCGATGCTCGCAAAGCAGGCGGCGTCCGTGCACGGGCTATCCGGCGGCCGGCTGACGCTCGGGCTCGCGGTCGGCGCCCGGACCGAGGACTTCGACGCGGCGGGCGTCGAGCACAAGGGCCGCGGGAAGCGGCTCGGCGAGCAGCTGGCCTACATCCGGGGCAACGTCGACGGCGACCGCGTCGGGCCCTCGCGCGAAGGCATCGAGATCCTGGTCGGCGGGATGAGCGGACAGGCCTACGCGCGCATGGCCCGCTACGCGGACGGCTACGCGCACGGTGGCGGGCCGCCGCGGGCGTTCGCCGCAGCCGCCGGGCGCGCGCTCGCTGCCTGGAGCGACTTCGGCCGTCCGGGGAAGCCGGAGCTCTGGGGTCAAGGGTATTTCGCGCTCGGGGACGCGGCCCGCGGTGAGACGTACCTCCGCGACTACTACGGGTTCACCGGCCCGTTCGTGGAGAAGATCGCCGCCGGCAACCTGACGACCGCGAGGGCCGTGAAGGACTTCGTCCGCGGCTACGAGGAGGCGGGCTGCGACGAGCTCGTCCTCTTCCCCACCGTCGCCGAGATCGACGAGCTCGAACGACTGCAAGAGGCGCTCGCGTGAACGTCGAGATCGTCGGCGCCGGCCCAGCGGGCCTCTATCTCGCGATCCTGTTGAAGAAGCTCGACCGCGGCGTCGACGTCCGTGTCCTCGAGCGGAACGCCCCCGACGCAACGTTCGGATTCGGCGTCGTCTTCAGCGAGGAGACGCTCGGGGCCCTCCGGGACGCCGATCCGGAGACGCACCTCGAGATCACGGACACGTTCGCGCGCTGGGATCGCATCGACATCCGCTACCGGGGGCGGGAGCTGTCGTCACGCGGCCACTCGTTCTCCGCGATCGCGCGACGGCGGCTCCTCGAGATCCTTCAGCAGCGGTGCCACGAGCTGGGCGTCACGCTGGAGTTCGGCGCCGAGGTCGAGGAGCTTCCAGAAGCCGACCTCGTCGTCGGCGCGGACGGCGCGAACAGCTTCGTGCGCGGCCTCCGCGACTTCGGCACCAAGGTGCGGACGGAGGGCAGTAAGTACGTCTGGTTTGGGACCGACCACGTGTTCGACGCGTTCACGTTCGCCTTCCGCGAGACCGAGCACGGGCTTTTCAACGCGCACGCGTACCCGTATGACGAGCGCATGTCGACGTTCATCGTCGAGTGCCCGGAGATGGTGTGGCGCGCCTCGGGCCTCGACGAGATGGACGAGCAGGAGAGCCTCACGTTCTGCGAGCAGCTGTTCGCGAACGAGCTGCGCGGGCGCGAGCTCTTCTCGAACCGTTCGCTCTGGCTCGACTTCCCGAAGATCACGAACAAGAGGTGGTACGACGGAAACATCGTCCTACTCGGCGACGCCGTGCACACGGCGCACTTCTCGATCGGCTCCGGGACGAAGCTTGCGCTGGATGACTCGATTGCACTCGCGGCAGCCCTCGCGCGACGGCGCTGGGACTTGTCCGCGGCGTTCGTCGACTACGAGCTGGACCGCGCGCCCTACGTCGAGCGCACCCAGGAGGCGGCCAGCGAGAGCGCCGCGTACTTCGGGCGGATCGCGAGCTACTCGCACCTCGAGCCGATCCAGTTCGGCTTCAACCTGCTGACGCGGAGCGGCCGGATCACCCATGCGACGCTGGGCGTGCGCGACCCACAGTTCACACGCGCGCTCGACGCCTGGTTCGGCGGCCGCCTCGTCTCGCCGCCTCCGGCCTTCGCGCCCTTCGCGCTGCGCGGCGTCGAGTTGCCGAACCGGTTCGGGCTTGTGCCAAGTGGCTTCGTCGCCGTGTCCGAGGAGGGGCGGGTGACGCCGGAGACGCCCGTCATCGAGGCCTGGGAACCGCCGGGCGAGCATGTCCTCCTCCAGCTCGGACACGCCGGGCGCCGCGGCGCGACGCGGCCGCGCGAGGTCGGGATCGACCTGCCGCTCACGGACGGCTGGCCGGTCGTCGCTCCGGCGCCGAAAGCGTACGGGCCGTTCGGCGCGGTCCCCGGGCGGCCGGACGAGAAGGAGGTGCGCGAGCAGTTCGTCGCCGCGGCGCGACGGGCGGCGGCGCTCGGCGTCGACGTGCTCGAGCTCGACATGGCCCACGGCTATCTACTCGGGAGCTACCTCTCGCCGCTCACGAACGGCGAGGACGACCGCCTTCGCTTCCCGCTCAGCGTCCTCGACGCCGTGCGCCAGTCGTGGCCGCGCGTGCTTGCCGTCCGCCTCTCCGTCACCGACTGGCATCCGCGCGGCAATACGGTTGACGACGGGATCGCAATCGCACGCGCGCTCAGCAAGCACGGCTGCGACCTGATCCACGTGGAGGCGGGCCAGACGGTGCACGACGACCGGCCGGAGTACCGCCGCGGGTTCCTGACCGCGCTCAGCGACCGGGTGCGCAACGAGGCACGTATCCCGACGATCGTCGGCGGCTACCTGACGACACTCGACGAGGCAAACACGATCGTCGGCGCCGGCCGCGCCGACCTCGTTTTGCTCGACCTCCCGGAGACGCAAATCGAGCGTCCGATCCGGTCAAGTAACACCGTGTTACTTGGCGAGGTAGGGGCGTGAATTTCGGGGAGCTGGCGTATCCGGACGTGCCGACGGCTGCGGTGCACCTGCTGCCGCTCGGCGCGACCGAGCCGCACGGGCCGCACGCGCCGCTCTCGACCGACACGTTGATCTCGGTCGGGATCTGCGACCGCGCCGCCGAGCGGCTCGAGGGCGAGATCCGCGTGCTCGTCCTCCCGGCGATGCCGTATGGCGTGACCCGCTACGGGTCGGCCTTCCCCGGGGCGGTGTCGATCGGTGAAGAGACGCTGCGCTTGCTCGTCACCGAGATCGCCGAGACGGTCGGGCCGCTCGTGCTCGTCAACAGCCACTTCGAGCCCGAGCAAGTCGAGACGCTGCGCGCCACACGGATCCCGCTCCTTGACCTCACGCGCCGCGCCAACGCCGAGCGGCTGACCGAGGAGTTCCGCTCGGGCTCCTGCCACGCCGGACGCTACGAGACCTCGCTCGTGCTCGCCGACCGCCCGGACCTCGTCCACAGCGACCGGATGCCGGCGCTCGAGGAGCGGCACGTCGACATGCCCGCCGCCATCCGCGCCGGTCAGACCGACTTCGTCGCGATGGGCATGGATAGGGCGTACTGCGGCTCGCCGGCCGACGCGTCCGCGGAGGAGGGCCGCCAGACGTTCGAGATCCTGACCGAGATGCTGGTCGAGCTGATCCGGGAGGTGCCGCGCTAGGTGCTCACGTATGACGATTTGCCCCGCGAGCTGAACCTGGCGAGCTACTTCGTCGACCGGAACGTCGAGGAGGGGCGGGGCGGGCGGACAGCGCTGATCGGCCCGGCCGGCGCGACTTCGTACGCCGAGCTGGCCGCCCTCGTCAACCGCTGCGGCAACCTGCTGCGCGAGCTCGGCGTCCGTGCCGAGGAGCGCCTGCTGCTCGTCCTCGGCGACTCGGTCGAGCTCGTCGCGCTCTGGTACGGCGCACAGAAGATCGGCGCGGTCACGGCCGAGGCCTACACGTTCCTGCAAGCAAAGGACTACGCGTACTACCTCGACTACACGCGCGCGGGCATCGTCGTCGCCGACGAGACGACGGAGCAGGCGATCCACGAGGCCGCCGGGTCGAGCCCCTGGCTGCGCGAGGTGCTCGTCGTCGACAAGTCGTTCCGGGACCGACTTGCCGGCGTCTCCGACGAGCTCGATCCCGCCCCGACGACAAAGGACGACATCGCCCTCTGGAAGTTCACGACCGGGAGCACGGGCGAGCCGAAGGGCGCCGTCCACCCCGTGCACAGCCCCGTGCTCAGCCACGACTGGTACGCACGGGGAGTACTCGACATCCGCGAGGACGACCTCGTGCTACCCGTGCCGAAGCTCTTCTTCGGCTACGCGCGCGACCTAGCTGCGCTTTACCCGTTTGGCGTCGGCGCCGCGGGGATCGTCTTTCCCGAGCGGACGACGCCGGAAAGGATCTTCGAGCTGATCGCCGAGCAGCGCCCGACGATCCTCGTCAACGTGCCGACGATGATGGCCCAGATGGTCGACTCGGTCAGACATGTCCGGTGTCAGACACCGGACATGTCCTGTTTGCGCCTGTGCACCTCCGCCGGCGAGGCGCTGTCGCGCGAGCTGCACGACCGCTGGCTCGACACGTTCGGCGTCGAGGTGCTGGACGGGATCGGCTCCTCCGAGCTGTACCACATCTACATCTCGAACCGGCCCGGCCAGGTGCGGCCGGGGAGCACTGGGCAGCTCGTGCCGGGCTACGAGGCCGAGCTTGCGGAGAACGGTGAGCTCTTGGTGACCGGCGACACGGCCGCGCTTCTCTACTGGGGCGACGACGAGAAGACGAAGCACACGTTCAGCGGCGACACGGTCCGGACCGGCGACCTCTTCGAGCGCGACGAGGACGGATTCTTCTGGTACCGCGGCCGCGTCGACGACCTGATCAAGGTGGGCGGGATGTGGGTCGCACCGGCCGAGATCGAGCACTGCCTCGTCGGCCATCCGGACGTTGTCGAGTGCGCGGTCGTCGGCGCCCATCAGAACGGCCTGACCGTGCCGCGCGCTTATGTGGTCACACGCGCGCCGCTCGAGGAGCAGGCATTGCAGGACTTCGTCCGCGAGCGGCTCTCCCCGCACAAGTACCCGCGCGAGGTGCGCTTCGTCGACGACCTGCCGAAGACGCCGTCCGGCAAGATCGACCGCAAGGCACTGAGATGAGCCGTGTCGTCGTCGTCACGGGTGGGACCAAGGGCATCGGGAAGGCGGTGGCCGAGCGGTTCGCGGCCGCGGGCGAGCGCGTCGAAGCGGTCGGCCGCGACGAGCTCGACGTCACCGACGAGAGCCAGGTGACGGCGTTCTTCGAGCGCCTCGGCCGCGTCGACGTGCTCGTCAACAACGCGGGCGTCGCGTCCGGCGCGCCGCTCGCGCGCACGACCCTCGACGAGTGGCGCGCGCACCTCGACGTGAACGCCACCGGCCCTTTCCTCTGCACGCGCGCCGTCGTCGGCGGCATGATCGAGCGCGGAGATGGCCGCATCGTCACCGTAGCCTCCGTCGCAGGGCTTACCGGCGCCCCCTACACCGCGGCGTACGCTGCGTCCAAGCACGCCGCGGTCGGGCTGATGCGCGCAACCGCGGCCGAGGTCGCCGGAACCGGCGTCACCGCGAATGCCGTCTGCCCGGCGTACGTGGACACGGACATGACAAGCCGCACGATCGCGAACATCGTCGAGAAGACGGGACGCACGGCCGAAGACGCGGAAGCTGCGCTCGCGGCTATGACCCAGCTCGGCCGGCTGCTCGAGCCAGACGAAGTGGCGGCCGCGGTCGTCTTCCTCGCCTCGCCGGAGGCGGCGGCGATCAACGGGCAGGCGCTCGTCCTCGACGGCGGAGGCCTACAGGCATGAGCCCGTTCCGCGCCTCGGCCGGGTTCACCGACCGCTGGCAGAACTTCGACTTCTCGCTCGAAGACG
This sequence comes from uncultured Gaiellales bacterium, assembly GCA_964591295.1. Classification (GTDB taxonomy): domain Bacteria; phylum Actinomycetota; class Thermoleophilia; order Gaiellales; family Gaiellaceae; genus VAXT01. The sequence goes on from CAZQAG010000044.1 coordinate 13,077, forward strand.
GCGTCGCTACGGTCACGTTCTCGCGCCCAGAGAAGCTGAACGCGCTCACCTTCGACGTCTATGCCGATCTCCGCGACCTGCTGGGCGAGCTCCCGCACCGCGGCGATGCCCGCGTCCTCGTCGTCACGGGACAAGGCCGCGGCTTCTGCTCCGGCGGCGACGTCGAAGAGATCATCGGCGAGCTGCAGGGGATGGGCGCGGGCGAGCTCCTCGAGTTCACGCGCATGAGCGGTGCGGTCGTCAAGGCGATGCGGGAGTCGCCGCTCCCGATCATCGCGGCCGTCAACGGCGTCGCGGCGGGAGCGGGCGCCGTTCTCGCGCTCGCCGCCGACCTGCGGCTCGTCGCGCGCTCGGCGAAGTTCTCGTTCCTCTTCACGCGCGTCGGCCTGGCCGGCGCGGACATGGGCGCTGCATACCTGCTCCCGCGCCTCGTCGGCCTCGGCCGCGCGACCGAGCTGCTCGTCCTAGGCGAGGAGGTCGACGCCGAAGGCGCCGCCACGATCGGCCTGGCGACGCGCGTCGTCGACGACGAGGAGCTGCCGGCTGCGGCAGCCGAGCTCGCCCGGCGCCTCGCCGACGGCCCCGCGCTCGCGCACTCGACCACGAAGATACTGCTGACGCGAGAGCTGGACATGGCGCTCGGCGATGCCGTCGAGATGGAGGCGCTCGCTCAAGCGCTCCTCATGAAGAGCGACGACTTCGGCGAGTTCTACGCCGCCTGGACCGAGGGACGGAGCCCAGTGTGGCGCGGCCGCTGATCGTCAATCCTCCCGAGCTGCCCGAGCCGGTGGGCTTCGCTCACGCCGTCGTCGCGGGTGGCGCCGTCTACCTCGGCGGCCAAACCGGCGACGGCGCCACGCTCGTCGAGCAGTTCGACTCGGCCGCGACGAAGCTCGTCACCGCGCTGCGCGCGGCCGGCGGCGAGCCGGATCAACTCGTCTCGCTCGTCGTCTACACGACGGACATCGAGGAGTACCGTGCGTCGACCCGCGCGTTGGGCGAGGTCTGGCGCCGGCACTTCGGGCAGCGCTACCCGGCAATGGCGCTGATCGGCGTGTCGGCTCTCTTCGAGCCCAAAGCGCGGGTCGAGCTGATGGGCGTCGCGGTTCTCGATGGCTGACGTCCTCGAACGTGCCCGCCGCCTCGGGCACGAGGTGTTCGCTCCGATCGCCGCGAAGGGAGAGCCGGGAAGGCTGAACCGCCCGCTCGTACAGGCCATCGGCGAGCACGGCCTGCTCGAGCTGGTCTTCGCCGGCTCCGCGGTCGAGCTCTGCGAGCTTCGTGAGGGCCTCGCGCACGGGTGCACCGAGGCCGAGACGGCGCTCGCGCTACAGGGCCTCGGCGGATACCCGATCCTCAGCCGGGGACAGGCCCAAGTGCGCGACGAGTGGATCCCGCGGCTCGCGCGCGGCGAAGCCGTCGCCGCCTTCGCGCTCAGCGAGCCCGAGGCCGGCTCGGATGCGGCGAACCTCGGCCTGCGTGCCAAGCGCGAGCGCAACGGCTTCCGCCTGACCGGCACGAAGATCTGGATCTCGAATGCGCCCGACGCCGACGTCTACAGCGTCTTCGCCCGCACCTCGGCGGGCGGCGCGAAGGGGATCACGGCGTTCGTCGTCCCCCGCGAGAGCGAGGGGCTCTCGGGCGAGCGCCTCGAGCTGCTCGCGCCACATCCGATCGGCCGCCTCGACTTCGACGGCGTGCCGGTCGCAGCCGAGCAGGTGCTCGGCGACGTCGACGGTGGCTTCGCCGTTGCGATGGACACGCTCGACCTCTTTCGGCCGAGCGTCGGCGCCTTCGCGGTCGGCATGGCGCAGGCGGCGCTCGATGCCGCCGTCGCATATGTCCAGGAACGACACGCGTTCGGTCGACCGCTGGCGGGGTTCCAGGCGGTCTCGCACCAGCTAGCGGAGGTCGCGATGAACGTGCAGGCCGCTCGGCTGCTGATCCGCGATGCGGCCGAGCAGTACGACGCCGGCGTGCGGCCGGTGCGCAAGGCCTCGGCGATGGCCAAGCTCTTCGCCACCGAGTCGGCGCAGCGAGCGGTCGACGTCGCGATCCAGGTGCACGGCGCCCGCGCGCTCGAGAAGGGCCACCTGCTCGAGCACCTCTATCGTGAGGTGCGCGCGCCGCGCATCTACGAAGGCGCGTCTGAGGTTCAGCGCGAGATCATCGCCCGCGAGCTGTTCAAGGAGGCGCAGTGAGCCAGGACAAGTCGCTGACGTACACGTCGTACCTGGCGCTGGAGGAGATCCTCGGCGCGCAGCGGCCGAGCTCGGACGAGCACGACGAGGTCCTCTTCATCGTCGTACACCAGGTCTACGAGCTCTGGTTCAAGCAGCTGATCCACGAGCTCCGCTACCTCCAGCGGATGCTCGAGGAAGGGAACGACGCGCGCGCGTTCGCCACGTTCAAGCGCCTCCTGACGATCCTCAAGCTCGTCGTGGCGCAGCTCGACGTGATCGAGACGATAACGCCCGTCCAGTTCCTTGCCTTCCGTGACCTGCTCGAGTCCTCGTCCGGCTTCCAGTCCGGCCAGTTCCGCGAGCTCGAGGCGATCCTCGGCCGCCGCGACCCGGGCGTCCTGACCGCCTACCACGAAGGCAGCGTCGACTACGAGAAGGTCGAGGCGGCGATGGCACGGCCGTCCGTCTACGACTCGTTCCTTCGCTACCTGGCCGACAGGGGCTACGAGATTCCCGCGGAGATCCTCGAGCGGGACGTCACGCAGCCGGTGCAGGAATCGGAGGGGGTCCAGGCCGCCCTCATCCAGGCGTACCGCGACGACGGCGAGCCCGCGCAGGTGGCCGAGCGCCTCGTCGACTTCGACGAGGGCTTCATGGAGTGGCGCTACCACCACGTGAAGATGGTCGAGCGGACGATCGGCTCGCGGACAGGCACCGGCGGGTACGGCGCGGAGTACCTCCGGACGACGCTCCACAAGCCGTTCTTCCCCGACCTCTGGACGATCCGCGGCGAGCTTTGATCGAGGGGCTCGCCGAGCACTACTCGGCCTTTCGCGTGTCCGAGCGCCTGCTCCTGACGGGGCATTCGCACCAGGCGTGGCCGGATGTAGCCCGTGAGGGGCAACTGGAGGCGTGGCAGGACGCGGCCGACCACGCGGACCTCAAGTGGGAGCGCGCGTTCGCGAAGGCGGAGCGGGTGCGCGAAGGAGTGCGTCGGCTGCTCGCCGACCCCGGCGCGCCGGTTGCGCTCGCGCCGAACACGCACGACCTCGTGCTCCGCTTTCTGTCGGCGCTGCCGCTGCGCGAGCGGCCGAAGCTCGTCTCGACCGACGGCGAGTTCCACACACTGCGACGCCAGCTCGGCCGGCTGGCCGAGGAGGGGCTCGCGGTCGTCCGGCTCCCCGCCCGGCCGGTGGAGACGCTCGCGGAGCGGCTCGCGGCCGAGGCTCCGGGTGCGAGCGCGGTGCTCGTCTCGGCCGTTCTCTTCGAAGACTCGCGCATCGTCCCCGAGCTGCCTGCGCTGGCGGCGGCGTGCACGGACGCGGGCGCCGAGCTCCTCGTCGACGCCTACCACGCCCTCGGCTGCCTGCCGTTCACGGTTGCAGGCCTCGAGCGGGCGTGGATCGTGGGCGGCGGCTACAAGTACCTCCAGCTCGGGGAGGGCAACTGCTTCCTACGGCTGCCGCCGCAGGCCGACGAGCTTCGGCCCGCGATCACAGGCTGGTTCGCCGAGTTCGAAGACATGCACGCGGCGCACGAGCCGGGCGAGACGCCGTACCCACGCGGCAGCATGCGCTTCGCCGGCTCGACCTACGACCCGACGAGCCATTACCGCGCCGCTCGCGTCTTCGACTTCTTCGACGAGCAGGGGCTCACCCCCGACCGTCTACGGCAGAGCTACCTCCACCAGACGACGCTGCTCGGCGAGCGCTTCGACGAGCTCGGCCTCTCGGATGTCACACGCGACCGCGAGACCCCGCTGGATGCCTTCGGCGGCTTCCTCGCCCTCGAATCGGAGCGTGCGGAGGAGGTGAGCCGCCGGCTGCTGGACGCCGGGGTCGTCACGGACAGCCGCGGCCGCTACCTTCGTCTCGGGCCTGCGCCGTACCACTCGGACGAGCAGCTCGAGACCGCCGTCGAGCAGCTCGGGCTTGCCGCCGGCCGCTGACGCTCCGCAGCACCTCCTGCGTCCTCGGTTGGCTAAAGGTCGCGTAGGGACGCTGTAAGGAAACCGCCCCGGAGTCCGGCGAGAGCGTCGGCAAGGATCATCGAAGCGCCTTCCACCGACGGCTGTGGAAACGGGTCAGGCGGAAACCATCCAACCTCGGCTATCTCCGCCAGGTCTGGCTGGGAGCGCGGCGTCTTGCTGACAGCCTCGCAACGAAACCCGAATAGCACGTAAGGACAGGTGAGATCGCGTCGGTGGAGCCATCGGACCGACACGAGGTACGACACGGTGACCTCAAGACCCGTCTCCTCTAGCACCTCGCGCACAACCGCCGTATGGGGATCTTCGCCAGGATCCACCTCGCCGCCGGGGAGGCTGTAGCGGCGGTCGCCATAGTTTTGCTGGACGAGAAGCACACGGCCCGCGTCATCAAAGAGGACCGCGCCGACTCCGAGGCCGACTTCGTGCGTGGGGGGTCGCACGTCCCCATTTTTGCGCAGGACAGGGGAGCGTCGCGGGAATAGGCGAGATCAAAGACCCGCCCGCGCTTCCTCCCCAGTGTCGGTCGGGCACCTCGCGCCAGGTCGGCGGAATACTCGGCAACCTCGCGGAACGCAGGTCCTCCGCGCTAGGGACCTGCGTACGTCGTGTCGGCGACGACAGGACGTGCTTTCGGGTCGGCGACGAGCGTCGGCCCCCGGACCGGGAGCAGTAGGACGACGAGACTCGTGAGAACGAGGCCGGCGAACTGGGAGCTCGTCAGGGTCGCGTCGAAGGCCAGGTAGCCCACTGCGATCGCCACGACGGGGAGCGTGAGCTCCGCAACCGAAGCGACCGACGCCGTCGTGCGCTGCAGGCCGTAGTAGTAGAGCAGGAGGGCGACGAGGCCGGTGACGAGCGCGAGGATGGCGATAAACACCTCGTCGTGCCAGGATGCCGTAGCGGGAGCGCCGAGCACCAGCACCGCCACGAGCGCCGCCGGAAGACCGAAGGCAAAGCGCACGGCCGTGACCTGCTCGAACGGCAGCCTGAGGGCGAGGAAGCGCCCGAGGACCGTGCCGAGCGCCCACAGGGCGGCGGCCGCGAGCGCGAAGAGCGCAGGCGTTCGCCCGTGCAGCGAGACGTCGAACGGGCTCGGGAATGCCATCAGCCACGCCCCGGCCAGGCCGCCGAGGAGGAAGAGGCCGAAGCCGCGGCGCGGACGCTCGCCGAGGAGCGCTGCGGCCAGCGAGACGGCGACGAGCGGCTGAACCTTCTGCAGGACGACCGGCGTCACCGGATCGCCATGCACGAACGCCTCCGTGAACAGGATCGTCGCGAGCGCAGACGATCCCGCGCCGATGACGATACCCGCGGCTACGAAGCGCGGGCCGGCGCGCCAGAGTGCCGGAAGGGCGACCGCGATGACGGGGAGGAGGACGACGACGAGGACGATGTGCTCGCCCAGGACAATCGTCGCCGCCTGGGTCGACTGCGCGAGCGGGCGCCGGAGCAGCGCGTCGGTGCCCCACAATCCCGCCGCGGCGGCGACGGCGGCGACTCCCACGCTCGCCCTGCTCATCGATCGCATCACACGACAGCTTCTCTGACCTAGTGCAGCGCGTCGATCGATGCGGTCGCGACAATCCCTTCGACGCTGCGCGCCAGTTCCGCGTCCAGGGTTACGAACGCGTCTGCCT
>CAZQAG010000045.1:0-18803 GCA_964591295.1 uncultured Gaiellales bacterium
GCTACACGACGATCCAGAACTGGTCGAACAACGTCTACAACCTCGTCACCAAGCGCGCGGTCGCCTACGAGAACGCGACGATGGAGTGGGTCGATGCAAATCTCGGCTCGAAGCTGACGATGAAATATCCCGCCATCTGGCTGATGGGCGAGGGCGCCCACGGCGAGGTGCTCTCGATCGCGTTCGCGGGCCAGGATCAGCACCTCGACGCGGGCGGCAAGGTCATCCACATTGCGCCGAACACGTCCTCGATCATCACGTCGAAGTCGATCTCGCGGGGAGGCGGGCGGGCGAGCTATCGCGGCCTGCTCGAGGTGGCGAAGGGCGCCGAGGGCTCGAAGTCGAAGGTCGTCTGCGACGCGCTCATCCTCGACGAGGACTCGCGCTCGGACACGTATCCCTACATCAGCATCGACGAGTCGAACGTGGACATCGGCCACGAGGCGACCGTCTCGAAAATCGGCGATGAGCAGCTCTTTTACCTCATGTCGCGTGGCTTGTCCGAGGCCGAGGCGTCCGCGATGGTCGTATCCGGCTTCGTCGAGCCGATCACGAAGGAGCTCCCCCTCGAGTACGCCGTCGAGATGAACCGCCTGATCCAGCTCCAGATGGAAGGTTCCGTCGGTTGATCACCGTCGAACGGGCGGATTTCGTTTCCGTTCCGGTGCAGGACATGGAGCGGGCCAAGCGCTTCTACAGCGAGACGCTCGGGATCTCGAGCCCGAACCTCGACGAACGCTGGCCCGAGTTCGAGACGGGGAGCGTGAGCCTCTACCTCGTGGACCCGACGCAGATTGGCGCGGAGTTCAAGCCTCACGGATCTCACATCGCGCTGCGCGTCCCCGACGTCGCGGCTGCGCGCGCGGAGCTCGAGGAGGCCGGCGTCGAGTTCCAGGGGGACATCCTCGACACAGGCGTGTGCCACATGGCGTTCTTCTCGGACAGCGAGGGAAACGCGTTGATGTTGCATCGCCGCTACGCCGCCTCGGAATGATCGAGATCGAGCAGGTCGACTTCGTGTCGGTGCCGACTCGGGATTCGACCCGGGCCGTGGGGTTCTATCGCGACGTGTTCGGGCTTCCCGAGAGCGAGTTCAGCGAGGCCGAGATCGAGACCCCGAATGTCACGCTCTCGTTCTGGAGCCCGGAGAGCCAGGGTGAGCGGTTCGTGGCGAACGAGAACGGCATCGCGCTTCGCGTTGCCGACGTGGAGGCCGCCGTGGAGGAGTTTCGAACCGCCGGAGGCGAGGTCATGGGCATCGAGGACAGCGGCGTCTGCCACATGGGCTTCGTGAAGGATCTCGACGGCAACGTGCTCATCCTGCACCGGCGCTATGCACCAAAGGAGAAGCGTGGCGAGAGCTGAGCTGCTGGAGCGGTACCGCGGGATGCCGCTCCCGAACACGACTGAGGAGTCTTGGCGCTTCACGGATCTCAAAGGCTTCGATCCGGACGCCTATACCGCGAACGGCAAGACCTCTCAACAGACGGTTGCCAAGAAATCCATGCTGGACATCGACGTGGCTGCTCTGGCCACTGTTGGCGCCGGCAGCATCGAGATCGAAGGCATGCCCGAAGGAATTCGCTTCGAGGCGCTCGACGATTCGCATCCGCAGTTGGGGGAGCTCGTCGGGCCCGACGAGAAGTTCGCCGCCCAGAACGCGGCCAGCTGGCAGCACGGCCTGCTCGTCCATGTCCCGAAGGGCGTGGTCGTGGAGCGGCCGCTCTACGTGCGGATCGCGAACCCGCCGGACGGAGGCGCCCTCTTCTGGCGCCTGCTCGTGATCGCCGAGCCCGAGAGCCGCTTCAGCCTGATCGAGGAGCTCGCCTGCGCCGACCCCGATCTCGCCGGCTATTCGAACGCCGTTGTCGAGCTCTTCGTGGGGCAGGGCGCGAAAGTCGAGTACGTCTCGATTCAGAACCTCGCTCGTGAGACGTGGCACTTCGCCTCGCATCGCGCGCGCGTCGGACGTGACGCCGAGCTCGACTGGGTCGCGGGCGGCTTCGGGTCGAAGAAGGGCAAGGTGCGGATCGAGAACGACCTCGATGGCCAGGGCGCAACCTCGCGCGTCACGGGCGCCTACCTCGCAGACGGCGACCAGCACCTCGACTACGACACGCTCCAGAAGCACATCGCGCCGAACACGACCTCGGACTTCGCCTTCAAGGGCGCGCTGCGAGACCGGGCGACCGCGGTCTGGCGGGGCATGATCAAGGTCGAGCCGGACGCGCAGAAGACGAACGCGTACCAGGAGAACCGCAACCTCCTCCTCTCGCCGAAAGCGCATGCCGACTCGATCCCGGGGCTCGAGATCCAGGCGAACGACGTCCGCTGCACGCACGGAGCGACGGTGAGCCAGGTCGATCGCGACCAGCTCTTCTACGCGATGGCGCGCGGGCTGACGCAGGCCGATGCCGAACGTCTCATCCTGCGCGGCTTCTTCCAGGACGTGCTCGACCGGATCGAGCTCGAACCGGTTCGCGAAGCCCTAGGCGAGGCGATCGAAGCCCGCATTCCCCAGGGCTAGCAGGAAGTTCTTTCGAAATCGGTACCCCGCCTTAACAAAGAGCTCCTATGCTCGGCTTCGTGGCGCCTCGCCTCGCTCTGGCCACCTTCGCTCCGCTCGCGGTCCTCGCGGTCGCAGGCGCTGCGGGCTCGGCTCGGTCGGAGCCCGCACGGGTTTCGGGCCCAAGCGGCTTGATCGCGGTGACGGTGACGCGTTGCGAGCAGCTCGTGGCCATCCCGTCGACCGGCGCCTCGAAGCGGAACGTCAGCCGGAATCTCGCCTGTAACGCGCGGCCCGTCTGGTCGCGCGAGGGCGAGATCGCGTTTCTCAAGCGAGAGGATCCGAGTGCCGGGATCGCGATCATGAGGCCTGACGGATCCGGCCAGCGCACCGTCATCCCAGGGCCAGTCTGGCACCCGCGGTGGGCGCCTTTCGGCCGTAGGCTGCTCTACGTCGACGCGACGAGTGCCGTGCACGTTGTCGACCTGAATGCGGGTACCGACAGAAAGCTCGCGAGAGCGCAATCGGCCGAGTGGTCGCCCGACGAAACCGAGATTGCCGGCGTCTGGACTCTCCAGCTCACGATTCAGCGGGCGGACGGCTCAGGCGAGCGTACGCTTGCGACCACAAAACCTCCTGTGCGCATCCTCGGCTGGTCGGTCGCTGGGGTCATTGCGTTCGCCGCCACTGACGGCTTCATCTGGACGATTCGCCCGGACGGCTCGGACGAGTGGCGGCTCACGCCCGGGTTCAGCGGCGCATGGTCGCCCGACGGCACCCGCCTCGCGATCTACCGGGGCGTCAACTGGCCGGCTCCAATCGTCGTTCTGCGCGCAGACGGGAGCGAGCTCGCCGTGATCGCGCAGAACGGGGAGAGCATCCCCGGCTGGTCCCCGGACGGAACCAGGCTCGCCTTTCGGGTCGACCGGCGCCTCCTGATCGCGGACGCTTCGGGCGGGGGCAGAAGGATCGGGCCTATGATCGGCCGAGGCGACCCGGAGGAGATGCCGGCCTGGTCGCCAGACGGCAGCACGATCGTCACGGTCGGCGTGCGGGACGACGAGGACGTGATCGGGCTCGACGCACGGACGGGCGCTGTGAAGCCGATGCTCGGCGCCGCGACGGCACGCGAGGTTTGGCCCAGCTTCTCTCCCGACGGAGAGCGCGTCCTTTTCTCGAACGGGTTCGACGCCGGACGGCTCTACACGGCTCGTCCCGACGGCCGGGGGCGGAGGGAGCTCGGTGCCGGGAACGCACTTCTCGGTGGTGCCTGGTCACCCGACGGAAGCCGGATCGCCTACGTCTCGCCTGTCCACAAGCTCCGGATCACGCGTGCGCGTGTCGGCGCCGGCATCGGGAAGGTCATTGCCGGGCAAGTCGCCTACGGCAGCGTCTCGTGGTCCCCCGACGGTCGGCGCCTCGTGTTCGCAAACGCCACGGGGCGGGCTCTCTACACGGTTCGGGCGGTAGACGGCGGAGACCAGAGGCGCATACTCCGCGCCCTTCCGAGGACCCGCGTCGACTGGCCGCGATGGTCGCCGCGCGGCGACCGTATTGCGTTCTCGGAGTTCGAGAATTGCCAAGATGATGAGTGTTACGGCCCCGGCTGGATCACCACGGTTTCGCCGACCGGGCACGGGAAGGACCGCCTGACGATGGGTGGGTTCGCGGGCTGGTCGCCGGATGGCCGGTTCCTCGCGTACACCCGAGGGGAAGTCACTCTGTTCGATGTCGCTCGCCGGACATCGATAGCCCTCTCGGGAACTGCGTCCGAGTCTCCTCCGGACTGGCAGCCGACGTGCACCCGGAGGGGAACACGCCGGGCCGATCTTCTTCGCGGCACTGCTCGCGCAGATCTACTCTGCGGCCTCCAGGGAAACGATCAAATCCTGGGAGGGCAGGGCCGCGACAGGCTCTTCGGCGAGCAGGGCAACGATCGAATCCTCGCGCGCGACGGTTCGTTCGACGTCGTCGGCTGCGGGCCGGGCCAGGACTCGGTCGTCGCCGATCGTCGCGACCTCGTGGGCCTCGACTGCGAGCGCGTCAGACGCCGCTAGCGGCTACGTGACCACGGCGCCGCGGTAGCACGCCTGGAGGTACGCCGGCTTGCGCGTCGCTTCGTCGCAGAGTGCCTTGCGCTTGTTCGGATCGGGATCCAGAGAGCCGAGGATCTCGCCGATTCCCTGCCAGCAGTAGTCGCGCGTACTTGGCGGAGCGGTGTTGCAGAGCCCCTTCGCACGCTTCGCGTTCACATCCGTGTAGGTCATGTCCTTGGACGCCGCGTAGATGCACTCGGTCGCCAGTTCCTTTCCGACCTTGCAGATGTCGAGGATCCGGGCTGCGTCCAGGCGCGTGAAGCCGGAGGCGTCGCGCCCGAGCGACTGGAAGCAGATTCTCACCCAGTTTCGCTCGGCCCTTCGGCAGACCTTGGCCGCCCTGCTCCAGTTGTAGTTCACCTCCGGGAGGATTCGAGCGGTTACTAAGTCGTAGCAGAAGAACTTGTGCCGCTCGGCTACGGAGTTACACGGGTAGAGCAGGTCGTCGTCCTTGAGCCACCTCGACTTCACCCCATAGGAGGACTGGTAGTTCTCCATGAAGACGCCGCCGGTGCACGAGAGCCCATCCGACCCGTTCTGGAGCTCGTCACAGGTCTTCAGCGAGCCCGGCAGGTCGTAGCCCGTGTAGATCATCAGGCCGTGCCCGAGGCCGTGAACGCACTGGTAGGCGATGAAGTCGGTCTTCCGGATCTCCGGGTCGGCGCAGAACGTCCTCGCCGCCTGCCCGAGCTCGTCCTGAGGGATGCCGAGGAAAGCTCGTTCGAGAATGCCGTGGTAGTAGCCCGAGGTACAGCTCGGCCTGCCTGCGACGAACGCCTGGCCGACCTCGCCGTCGTAGTGCTTGAGGGCGCCGCCGCCGATCGCGTGGACGATCCGATGGCAATCCGCCTCGATCGGGCCGGGCTGTGCGATCTTCTCGTCGAAGAGATCGAGCGCGTCCTTAGGCCCGTCGTAGTACGAGATGTTGGCAAAAGCCTGCTCGTAGCAGCGGTTGTCGCCCGCCGCACAGTCCTCCAGCGTCGTGTCGTCAGGCTTGAACCCAGCGGCGACGGAGCCGCCGCCAGTTGCCTTTCGAGTGGCGTCGGCGACGAACACCGCAACGTCATCGATCTCCTCGGCGCTCAGCTTGTCCGAGAACGAGGGCATCCCGACGCCGCCATTCTGCACCTGCCGGGCGACTCGGTCCTTCTCGGGCTTGGCCTGATCGAGATTCGGCCCCACAGTCCCCTTCGCGTCGACAGCGGAGAGTGTGTGGCAGCCTCCGCAGCCCGCATCGGCGAAGACCTTTGCGCCGGGAGAGTCGGCGGAGCCGGGGCCGGAGGAGCTCTTGCCCCCGCCTCCGCATGACGCCAGGACGCACGCCGCGATGCCTGCGAGCACCAGTTTCATGATGGTGGCTTTGTCTCGCACTCGCCCCACATTGAAGCCGAAGGTCTCCTCGGAGTCGAGCGGGAGCCGATTCGGCTAGGCGTTTCCCCAAACACTGACTACCCTTTGTCGTGGCGTGGGGGTCAGAGGCGTAAACACCGCTCGAGAGGCTATCGGGGGCTTACGGAGCCATCCGCTCGTGCGGTTTCTGCCGAACGCAACTCTCGGAATCGGGCTTGTGCTTGGAGTGGGTGCGCTCCTGCGCTACGACCGATCGGGCGACGGCAGCGCGATGCGCCTGCTGTGGCTGGCCGCTCTCGCGTTCCTGAGCCTGTTCTTCTGGTCGAGATCGAAATCGCTGCCGCGGATCGCGCGGCTCGACCTCGCGATATCTGGTGGGCTGGCTCTCCTCTTCTCGCCGCTGTACCTCCTGGCGCTCTATCGCTGGCCGGTGCAAGTCAGTTCGGACGAGATTGGAGTCATGACGTACTCGGAGCACTACGGCTCCATGTCGCATGTCGACCTCTTTGGCATCAGCGACTACCGTGCGTTCCCCGCTGCCCTCTTCGTAGCATGGGGAAAGCTCGGAGACCTGCTCGGCGGGGTCGAGCTCGCCAACATGCGCTTTCTCCAGGCTGCGCTTGGGCTCGTTGTAATCGCAGGTTCGTACGCGCTCTTCCGGCAGCTTCTCGCCCGCCCTTGGGCGATCTGCGCCTCTCTCCTGCTCGGCTTCAGTCACTCTTTTTTCATGATCAGCCGCCTGGCGATGCGAGAGAACACGGCAGTCCTCATGGAGGTCACTGCGCTCGCGCTGTTGCTGTGGGGGCTGCGACGCAACCACGAGCTTGCGACCTTCGCCGGCGGGCTCGTTGCGGGCCTGGGTTTCTATGTCTACTACCCCGGGCGCGCGACCTTTCCCCTCTGGATCTTGTTCTTGATCGGTCTCGGCGTCTTCTATCGACAAAGCTTTCCTCTCCGGAGGCTGGTGAGGCTCGGCCTGGTCTGCATCACAGGGTTCGTGTTGGTGGCGGGCCCGATCGTCATCTCAGAACGCAACGCGCCACACGCGATAACCGCCCCCCAACGGGAGGCGCTTCTTATCTACAAGGAAGGCCGAGCCCAGCAGAAGGACTGGGTCTTCGCCAAGGACGAATGGAGCGGCTTTCGGACGAATGTGGAGTTCGGCCTCGGAACGTTCAACAACAAGGTCGTCGACCACGCCTGGATCTACCAGAATCCCGGGCATGGCTTCGTGGATCCGCTGACCGGGGTTTTGCTCTGGCTTGGCGTCGGCGTGGTCGGCATTGCGCTCGCTCGTCGTCGTGCGGGCCCGGAGTCGCTTCTCCTGCTGGGAAGCTTCATCGTGCTGTGGCTCTCGTTCGCCTTCGTGGTCAACAAGGCGCCGAACTACACACGCTTGCTCATCACGCTCCCGTTTACCGCTTACCTCGTCACGGAAGCGCTGCGATGGCTGGCCGGCAGGTGGCGATCCGTTCCGCGCGCCTCGGCGGCTCTCGTGGTCGCGCTCGTCGGCGGTGTCGCAGTCTGGAATCTCGCCATTGCCTGGGACTTCATCCAGGACGGCAGGCGAACCGGAGATTTGATCGGGAGCACCGGCCGCTACGTGACGTCGCATGCTGAGACACCCGGAATTCGCTTCTACATGTCGGCAGACGACGGCGGCAACAAGTACTACGACTGGGGCAACGGCGGGTCGGTCAGTCAGGACAGGCTCCGCATGTTCGTGGCCAACGACGCCCTGATTGGAGATCAGATCAACCCGTTCGACCTTCGCAACCTCAACGCGCAGCCGCCGTTTGCCCTCTTAGTGCGGCGAAATCTGTGGACGACGGTGGCGACCGATCTCGCCGCCAGATATCCGCAGGGGCGGCTGCGCAACATCATCCCCGCGGGAACGCACGTGGTGCTCGAAGTTCCGCGCGGCGAGTAGCGGTCGGGGGTCTTGACCGGTCCGCCGGCGCGCGGGAGGAGTCTCCAATGAGCGATTACCCTTAGTCGTGGCGTGGGGGTCAGAAGCGTAAACAGCGCTCGAGAGGCGATTGGCAGCCTACGAAGCCGTCCGCGGACCCGTCTCTTGCCGAACGCAGCTCTCGGAACCGGGCTCGCGGTCGGAGCGGGGGCGCTCCTGCGCTACGGCGTCTCGGGCTACGGCCGGGGAATGCTCCTGCTGTGGCTGGCCGCTCTCGCGTTGCTGAGCCTGTTCTTCTGGTCGAGATCCAGATTAGTGCCTCGGATCGCTCGACTCGACCTCGTGATATCCGGTGGGCTGGCTCTCCTCTTCTCGCCGCTGTACCTCCTGGCGCTCTTCAGGTGGCCCGTGCAGGTGGACTCGGACGAGGTGGTGATCACGTCTGTGATCAAGGAGTACGGCGCGGCCTCCGGTGTCGACCCGTTCGGGGTCAGCAACTATCTCGCGCGCCCGTCGGGTCTCTTCGTGCTCTGGGGGAACCTGGGCGAGCTCATGGGCGGCGTCGACCTCTACAACGTGCGAGTGCTGCACGGCCTCTTCGGCCTGCTCACGATCGTCGCGGCGTACGCGCTGCTTCGCCTCTTGCTCCCACGCGGCTGGGCGGTCTTTGCCACGGCGCTCGTCGGCATCAACCACGCGTTCTGGATGATCAGCCGGATGGCGATCCACGACAACACGGCCGTTCTCGTCGAGGTCGTCGCGCTCGCGCTGCTTCTCTGGGGGCTGCGAAATGACCATGAGCTGGCGACATTTGCCGGCGGATTCGTGGCCGCGCTCGGTCTGTACGTCTACATGCCGGGCCGAGCGGTCTTTCCGCTCTGGGTGCTGTTCCTGGTTCTCTGCGCCTTCCTCCTGCGGGACCGGTTCCCGCTGCGGCAACTCGTGCGGCTGGGGGCGATCGCGGTGGCGGGGTTCGTCCTGATGGCAGGCCCGCTCCTGATCGCCGAGTCGAAGGTCCCAGCCACCGACAATCCACAGAGCGACGTCCTGTTGATCCACGCGGAGGCACGAGAGTTCCAGAGGGGATGGGTCTCCGCGGACAGCGTTTGGGAGGGCTACAAGACGAACGTCTCTCACGGCCTCGGAGCTTTCAACAACAACGAGCCCGACAACTCCTGGATCTACGAGAACTCTGGCCATAGCTTCGTCGACCCGCTGACCGGGATCCTGCTCTGGCTCGGGGTCGGAGTCGTGACGGTCGGCCTCGTGCGGCAACGGCGAAAAGATCTCGCTTCGCTGCTCGCCCTGAGCAGCTTCGTCGTCCTCTGGCTCTCGTTTGCATTCCTGGTCAACAAGGCGCCTGCGTACACCAGGATGCTGATCATCCTCCCCTTCGTCGCCTACCTGGTCGCGGAAGGTGCTCGCTGGCTGGCCGGCAGGTGGCGCACGGTCCGCTTCGGTTCTGCTCTGGTGACGGCCGGGCTCCTGTCCGCGATTGTCGCTTGGAACGCCGTGATCGCCTGGGACTTCATCCAGGAAGGGCGCAAGCACGGAGAGCCGATCGGGAGTACGGCGCGCTACGTGGACGCCCATCGAGACGTCCCAGGTCAGCGCTTCTACTTCGTCAACCAGGACACCAGCGAGATTTTCAGGTACTACGTCTGGGGCGAGACCGACTACCGAATTGCGCTGTTCGTCCGCGATCGCTCTCAGTTAGGCGGCACGATCGACCCGGCGAGCCTTTCGGCTTTCGACGCGACACCGCCGTTCGCGCTCTTCATGAGGCGCGGCGCATGGAGGCTCGGGGAGGTCGATCTCGCCGACAGGTATCCGCAGGGCCGCCTGCGCAACGTCACGCCGGACGGCACGCGCGTCGTCCTCGAGGTCCCCGGCTAGAACCGGGCGCCGGCGCCGTCGAGACAGTCCTGGAGATCGCGGCCCTTCGCGAACTCCTCGCAGGCGGCGGTCTTACCGGGGATGTCCGCATGCTGTGTCCCGAGAATCGAGCCGACCCCGAAGAAGCAGCGTGACCGGAACCGCTTCTGCACGGCCTCGCAGAGCTCCTTTGCCCCGAAGTCCCGGGAGTTGTTGTTCAGGATGTCGCGTACCGCGCCGTACAGGCACGACTCCTCTCCGCTTCCCGCGTTGGCGCAGAGCTCGCGGATTCGATCGGGGTTCTGCACGGCATTCCCCGAGACGTCGCGTCCGTAGGACTCGAAGCACGTCTCCACCCATGCGGGCTCGCTCTTGCGGCACCAGTCCGCCGTCTTCACCCAGTCGCCCCCGACGTTCGGGAGGATGTGGGAGGTCACCAGCAGGTAGCAGTAGAGCTTGTCGCGCCGCTGGACGAGCTTGGTGTTGCAGGGGTAGAGCAGTTTCTTGTTGCTCAACCACGTCGTGCGCAGGCCGAACGACGAGCTCTGGTTCTCCATGAAGACGCCGCCGCTGCAGGCGACCTTGTCGAACTCGGTGTTCAGCTGGTGGCAGTAGTCCAGGGCCTTCGGCAGGTCCAGGCTCGTGTACAGCATCAACCCGTGACCGAGGCCGTGGTCGCACTGGTAGTAGTTGAACGCGTTCGACTTGATCTCCTCGTCCTCGCACGCCGTCGATGCGACGCCCGCGACCTCTTCGGCCTTGACGCCGGCGAGCTTCCATTGCAGCAGGCCGTGGTAGTAGCCGGAGCCGCACGTGCCGTTGCCGTCGACGAACGCCTTGCCGACGTCGCCTTCGTACTTGAGGAGGCCGCCCGCTCCGATCTTGTGCGAGATGGGGTGGCAGTGTCCCTGGACGAGTGGGTTGGTACTCGAGAGCGCCGCGAGTTGGTCGAGCGCCTCCTTCGGGCCCTCGTCGTAGGCCAGGTTGCCGAACGCCTGCTCGAAGCAGCCGCCGTCCTGGCAGTCCTCGACCTTCTTGTCGTCTGGCTCGAAGGAGATCTTCCCCGCCTTTCCCGTGCCGGCGGAGGTCGCGACGAAGGCCGCGACCTGCTTGATCTCCTCGTCGCTCAGCTTGTCGGCGAACGCGGGCATTCCGTTGCCCCCGTTTCGCACCTGCTGCTCGACCCGCTGCTGGTTGGGCTGCAGCTCGTCGAGGCTCGGTCCCACGGTGCCGGTCGCGCCGGCGGTCGCCATCGTGTGGCAGTTGCCGCACCCGGCATCGGCGAAGATCTTGGCGCCCGCCGATCCGCCGCCCTCGCCATCGCTGTCGGAGCTCTTGCCGCCGCCGCAGCCGGAAGTGGCCAGCGCGAGGAAGGTGAGCGCGAGGACGATCGGCGCGAGGCGATGCATGCAAACATTGAAGCGCAAAGCCCCGCCGGAGCGAAGCGGTTACCGACTCTCTGGGAGGTTTGACGGCCCGCAGCTTCAATATGAGCTGCATGGACCGCGAGAAACCCCCCGAGTATTCGCTCGTCGTCCCGGTCTACAACGAAGAAGAGACGCTCCCCGAGTTGCTGCGCCGGCTCGCCCTCCTGCTCGAGAAAATGGACGGCGAGTGCGAGGTCATCCTCGTGGACGACGGCAGCAGCGACCGCGGCTACGAGCTCATGGCGGCGACGCGCGAGACGGATCCTCGCTTCAAGCTGCTCCGCCTGTCACGGAACTTCGGGCATCAGATCGCCGTCACAGCGGGTCTCGACGCAGCCTCGGGCAACGCCATGATCGTCATGGACGCGGACCTCCAGGACCCGCCCGAGGTCGCGCTCGACCTGGCGGCGCGCTGGCGCGAAGGATTCGACGTCGTCTACGCCATTCGCGAGGAGCGGCGCGGTGAGAGCCCCTTCAAGCGGGCGACCGCGAAGCTGTTCTACAGGACGTTTCGGCGATTTCAGGCTCGTCGACCGGCGCGCGCTCGACGCGTTCAAGTCGATGCGCGAGTCGAACCGTTACGTGCGCGGCATGTTCAGCTGGATCGGATTTCGGCAGACAGGCGTCCCCTTCCGCCGCGAGGAGCGCTTCGCCGGGGAAACGAAGTACCCGCTCGGCAAGATGGTGAAGTTCGCCACTGACGGGATCGCGAGCTTTTCCGCGGCCCCGCTCCGACTGGCCCTGAAGCTCGGGTTCGCGGTCGCCGGCCTCGCGTTCCTGATGGGAGCGGTGTTCCTGGTCTCCAAGATCCTCGGGTTTTACTCCGTGCCGGGTCTCGCGTCGATCGCCGTCTTCGTGGCGTTCCTCGGCGGTATCCAGCTGTTTCTACTCGGGATCGCCGGCGAGTACATCGCGCGGATCCACGACGAGGTCAAGGGGCGACCCCTCTATCTCGTCAGAGACGCGCAAGGGCTCGAGCCGCCACGAGTACGATAGGCACGTGGCCGTGACGAGCCCGCCGAAGCTCGATGCGCGAAAGCTTCGCGCCGACTTTCCGATCTTCGAGCAGCAGATCCACGGGAAGCCGCTCGCCTACCTCGACTCGGCAGCGACGGCTCAGAAGCCCCGCCAGGTGCTCGATGCCCTGCGTCACTTCTACGAGACCTCCTACGCCAACGTCCACCGAGGCGTCTACGAGCTCTCCGAGCGGGCGACTGCGGCGTACGAAGGAGCCCGGCAGACTCTGGGGGAGTTCGTCAACGCGCCCTCCCCGAAGGAGGTCATCTTCACGCGCAACGCGACCGAGAGCCTGAACCTCGTCGCCTACGCGTGGGGCCTCCACAACCTCGGGCCGGGCGACATCGTGGTCGTGACCGAGCTCGAGCATCATTCGAACTTCGTTCCCTGGCAGTACATCGCGAAGCGGGCCGGCGCCGAGTTCCGGATGATCACGCTCGACGACAACGGCGAGCTCGATCTCGGCGATCTCGACAGCATCGGAGCCGGCGGCACGGTCCGGGTCGTCGCGGCGAACCTCGTCTCGAACTCGCTCGGTACCGTGAATCCCGTCGAGCGGCTGGCCGGCTGGGCGCACGAACAGGGCGCGATCATGGTCGTCGACGCGGCCCAGGCCGCACCGCACCGAGCGCTCGACGTACAGGCGCTCGGCTGCGACTTCCTGGCCTTCTCCTCGCACAAGCTGTGCGGGCCGACGAGCGTCGGTGCGCTCTGGGGGAAGAAGGACCTGCTCGACGCGATGGAGCCGTTCAACCTCGGCGGGCACATGATCCGGGCCGTGGGCGCCGAGTCGACGACTTGGGGCGAGGTGCCTGCGAAGTTCGAAGCGGGAACGCAGCCGATCGCCGAGGCAGTGGGCTTCGGCGCGGCCGTCGAGTACATCTCGGCGGCGGGGCTCGAGGCGATCGAGCAGCACGAGCACGAGCTCGTCACCTACGCGCTCGAACGGCTCGCCGATATCCCGGAGCTCAAGCTCTACGGCCCGCCACCCGAGCGTCGCGCGGGCATCGTCTCCTTCAACCTCGGCGGCATTCACCCGCACGACGTCGCGCAGGTGCTCGACCTGGAGGGGGTGGCGATCCGCGCCGGGCATCACTGCTGTCAGCCGCTGATGCAAAAGCTCGGTGTCGCGGCCACGAATCGGGCCAGCTTCTACCTCTACACGCTGCCCGAAGAGGTCGATCGGCTCGTGGACGGCCTGCACAAGGCCCGCAAGGTCTTCGCTTAGGCGCCGCTTGCGGTTTCGTCGGCGAGCGCGATCAGGCGCTCTTGGTGCCGCAAAGGGCCCAGTAGCTGAGTCCCGGGAGAGAAAGGCCTCGCGCGCTGAGCAGGAGCGACAGCTTCGCGTCTGTGATGAGCGCTCGCGTGACGGCCTTCGTCGTCGCGGTACCGGCCCGCCAGCCACCGATCCCGCTGGACGGCGACTTGACCGGCCGAACCCGCTCCATGAGGGCTTGTCCAAGACGGACGGGGAGCAGCGAATGAAACAGGCCGCCTTCGGCGAGCACGACGAGCCCTGACCCCTCGAGGAGCCGTCGAGCCTCGCCAGGCGAATAGCGTCGGAAGTGGCGGAGCGTTTTGTCGTGTGAGGAGAACAGGGCCTGATAGGCCGGAACCGAGACCAGAACTACCGCATCCTCTGCGAGCAAATCGTCCGCGATCGTGCCTATGAACGCGGCATCGTCTTCAACATGCTCGATGACGTCCAGCATGAGCACCCGATCGAAGCGTCTGGACGGTCGGTCGGCAACGAGGCTGATGTCCTCGCCCGCCTTCTTGGAGGCGAGATCCGCCGGCGAGTAATTGATGTCCCAACAAGTCAGGTTCGCCGTTGACGGCAGGAGCCGTCGTAGCTGTCTAGCGAACCAGGCATCGCCTGCGCCGACGTCGAGCCAGTCCTGACCAGACTCGAGCAAACCGCGCCGACGAAGGAATCTCAGGAAGAACTCGGCTCTCGCAACCTCCCATGGGTGCCTCTTCGCAAACGTGCTCGTCTGCTCGACAAGGTCCACGACCACAGTATGAACCGCCGATTCAGGGAGCTCATCTCGCCGTGTGGCGAGGCTTTCGCGGTGCATCGAGGGGCCCGGGCACGTCCGCGAGCCCGTGTGCATCCCGCACGAGGTAGAGCGGACGATTCTTCACCTCGTCGTGGATCCGGGCGATGTACTCGCCCATCAGTCCGAGAACGAGCAGCTGCATCCCACCGAGGAAGGCGACGAATACTGCGACCGAGGCAAGACCGGGGATGGAATAGAGACCGGCGAACTTGAAGATCAAAGCCACGGTTCCGAGGAAAAAGGAAAAACCGGCGAAGAGAAACCCCAGGTTCAAGGCAAGCCGAAGTGGAGCAGCCGAAAAGCTCACGACTCCGTCGGTAGCGATCTTCAGCAACTTCGTCAGGGGGTACTTCGTGTCGCCCGCGAAGCGCTCGTCTCGCTGGAAGCGGACGCCCACCTGGCTGAAGCCGATCCAGCCCCACATTCCTCGGACGTAGCGGTTCGTCTCGCGCATGGCCTTGAATGCCTCAAGCGCCCGTCTGTCGACGAGACGAAAGTCGCCGACGTCGAGAGGTACGTCGATGTCGGCAATTCGGTGAAAGAGACGGTAGAAGGCCGTTGACGTGACTCGCTTGAAACGTGTTTCTCCCGGGCGCTCTTCGCGGATGCCGTAGATCACGTCGAATCCTTCGCGCCAGCGGGCCGACATCTCCAGAACGACCTCCGGCGGGTCCTGAAGATCAGCGTCCATGATGATGATGGCGTTGCCGGCTGCGACATCCAGGCCGGCCGTGGTTGCGATCTCATGCCCGAAGTTCCGCGAGAAGCGGAGAATCTTGAAGCGCGAATCGCGCTCCCGTTCCGCAAGCATCAGCTCGTAGCCGCCGTCGCTGCTTCCGTCGTCGACGAGGATCACCTCGGCGGGGCCATCCAGGCGCTCGAGCAGCTCCACGAGCCGGCGGGCCAGCTCCGGAATCGTCTCCTCCTCGTTGTAGACGGGGATGACGATCGAGTACTCCGGCCGATCGGTGTCGTGGCTCATTTCAGTCATTCAAGCTCGCTCCGGCTCCCGCGGAGCGAGGGTCGATGATAAGCCTCAGCGGGTACCCTCAGTGCTGTGAGTGATTTCTACCGCGAGGTCATCCTCGACCACTACAAGAACCCGCGCGGGCACGGGGCGATGGAGTCCCCGGATGCAACCGCGGAGGGGCTGAACCCGCTCTGCGGTGACGAGGTCACGATCTCGGTCGCGCTCGGCATGGACGGCGAGACGATCGAAGAGGTCAAGTTCGAGGGCCGCGGCTGCGCGATCAGCCAGGCGGCGACTTCGATGCTGACCGAGCTGGTTCAGGGCCGCTCGGCTGCCGAGGTGGCCGCCCTCAACAAGGACGAGCTGCTCGAGGAGATCGGGATCCCGCTGACGCCGATTCGGCTCAAGTGCGCCCTGCTGGGCCTCGGTGTGCTCAAGGTTGCTCTTCATCGGGCCAAGGGAACGCCGTTGCCCGAGGAATGGGCGGGGCTCGCCAACGAGCTCGAGATCTCGTAGTCGTCTTGGCGCTCGTCACGGTCGCACCACTGGACGAGTTTCCGCCGGGCTCGGTGAAGATCGTTCACGCAGGTGAGATCTCGGTCGGGGTCTACAACCTGGGTGGGAAGCTGTGCGCGCTCGAGGATCGCTGCTCGCATGACAACGGGCCGCTCTGCGAAGGCGAGTTCGATGCCGAGGAAGGCGTCGCCGTCTGTCCGCGCCACGGTGCCCGGATCGAGATCTGCACCGGGAAGCCGCTGTCGCTTCCCGCCGTCTTTCCGGTCGAGACGTTCCCGGTGACCGTGGAGGATGGCGTCGTGAAAGTCGATATCCGGTAATGCTCGACGACAAGGTCAGAGCCGTGCTTGCCCGACTCGAAGCGGAGGACGCCAGGGAGCGTGAGCTGGGCGTTTCGCGCGAGCAGCGAGCCCGTCAGGTAGCGCCTTCGACGGGGCAGTTCCTGTTCGCTCTCGTGGCTCCGCAGTGGGACTGCGAGGTGCTCGAGATCGGCGGCTCGCGCGGCTACTCGTCGATCTGGTTTGGCGCCGGTGTGCGACACCTCGGTGGTCGCGTGCTCTCGCTCGAGGCGGATCCGGTGAAGTGCGAGGCTTGGCGCCGCAACGTGGCCGAGGCGGGGCTCGAGGATTGGGCGGAGCTCGTCGAGGGCGACGCCTTCGCGACGCTGCCGCAGATCAACGACGTCTTCGACGTGGTCTTCATCGACGCGGAGAAGGAGGACTACGAGCGCCTGTTCGAGCTCGCGCGGGACAAGGTCGAGCCGGGCGCTCTCTTTGTCGCCGACAACGTCATCTCCCACCAGGAGACCCTCGGTGCGTACTCCCAGGCACGCCAGGCCGACCCAACGCTCGAGAGCGTCACCGTCCCGCTCGACCGGGGCCTTGAGCTCTCGGTCGCCTTGACCGACCTCACGTAGCCAACTAGACAGGTCCAGGTGCCAGGCACCTAGACATGTCCGGTGTCTGACACCAGACATGTCGCTTTGGGACGCGTCCCGCTACTCCGCATCGTTTGTCCGGACCCTCGTGCTGCTGTGTCCGTTTCGGACCGGTCCGGGTGTCAGACGCTGGACATGGCCAAGGTGGCGGACGTCCTTTCCGAACGGCTAGAGTTTGGCTAACCGCGGAAAGGAGGTGGTCCGGCTTGACAGATTCCAGTACGGGCAGTGGAGGTACCAGCGGGTAGAGGCGTGTCCCCGGGACCTACGGGGAATCGTCTAGCCAGCGTAGGGGATTCGCGTTTCGCGCCGCCGACTGCTAGCGAGTCGGCCGGAAGCGCCTCTACTAATCCAACGTTGGTAACCGGACTGGGGGCCGCCTTCGGGTGGCCCCTACTCTTTTCCGAGGATCCTGGGCTTGACCGGCGTCTCGTTGCCGGGCTCGACCCGGTACGCGCAGCCATCGTCTCGCGCGGCGACAACTTCTCGCAGCTCCGTTCCCACGTAGTGCAGACCGACCGCATCGTCGGCGGCGATGCCCGCAGGAAAGCCGTTCGCGACCAGCTCCTGGTAGACGGGACGCCGCCGCTCCTCGCCGTCGTAGTGCGGGCAGGCGCTTCCCGAGAGAAAGCCAAGCCCATCGCGTATGCCCTCGAGTTGCGGGCCGAACGAGTCGGTGACGCCGGCTTCGTACCAGCAGATCATTCCCGCGCTCGAACCGGCCAGCACGATCCCCTGCTCCCAGGCACCGCGAACGATCTCGTCGAATCCGTGGGCCCGCCAGACGGCCAGCATGTTCGCGGTGTTGCCTCCGCTCACGAAGAGGACATCCTGTGAGAGCACGACCTCGCGCAGGTTCTCCGGCGGCCAGGGAAAGAACGTGACGTGGGAGCAATCGGCGAAGCGGTTGAACTCCTCGTAGAACCGCACGATGTGCTCCGGCTTCTCCGCGCTTGCGGTCGGGATCAGGCAAACCCGGGGCCGTTCCCTGCCGGTGAGCCCGAGCACGAATCGGATCAGCGCGCCCGCCTCGTCGTCCTCGCCGAGGCCGCCCATCGCCACGATCTGCCGCTCCGGCATCAGGCAGCCCGGCGTAGCTGCTCGTCCAGCGGGACGAGGGGGAGCTGGAAGGTCTGCACCGCTTCGTCGTTCGAGACGACGTTGTCGCCGAGCTCGAGCATCTTGAGTAGGTCGCGAGTGAGGGGAATGTTCCCCGGGAGTCGTTCGGTGACGATGGCGTTCATCCTCATCAGGGCGACGGGGACGTGAACGCTCGGCCGCCGAACGCCCAGCGCGCGCTTCAGTCGCTTCCAGAACTCGTTCCACATGACGACGTCCGGCCCGCCGAGCTCGAACGTGCGGTTCACCGCCGCCTCGAGGCCGATCGCGTTGTCGAAGTACGCGGCGACATCGTCAATCCAGATCGGCTGGATCCGCTGCTCACCGGCGCCGATGATCGGCGTCACCGGCGCCAGCTTCGCGAGCCTCCGGAAGGTCGGGAGGATCCCGCCGTCGCGTCCGAAGACGAAGCTGGGCCGGAAGATCACATAAGGGATGCCGGACCGCTGCACGTCCTGCTCCTGCTGCCATTTCGCGCCGTAGTAGGGGACGAGGTCCTTCGTCTCGTCGTTCGTGCCCAGCGCGCTCATGTGGACGAAGCGCTTGACACCGCCCTCCGTCGCCACTTCGAGGAGGTCGCGCGTTCCCTCGACCATGATTCGCTGGAACTGCTCCTGCTTCCCCTGGCGTATGGCGACGAGGTGGAGGACCGTGTCGACGCCTTCGACCGCGCGCCGCAGGCTCGTGGCGTCGGTCATGTCGCCCTCGACGAGCTCGCATCCGAGGGTTTCCAGCCGGGTCGACTTTCGCCGCGCGCGCACCAGGCACCTGACGGGCCGGTTCGCCTGGCGAAGCGCGTGCACGACATGCCCCCCGACGAAGCCGGTACCGCCGGTAACCAGGATCACTTCGCGGGCTCTCGCTCGAAGTTCTGCCAGTAGCGGCTCGGAGTCGGCCCCTGCTGGCCCTGGTACTTCGAGCCGAGCTCCCCGGAGCCGTACGGGGTTCGCGCCGGCTCGGTGAGCTGCACGAACGAGAGCTGGCCGATCTTCATCCCGTAGTAGATCGTGATCGGGAGGTT
>CAZQAG010000046.1:0-18548 GCA_964591295.1 uncultured Gaiellales bacterium
CCCACCGGCCTACGCACGCCCAGCGACGCGTCAGGAAACCGAGGACACCTCTCTTTGGCCGGGACCCGAGAGGGGCAGTCCCGCGCGGTAGGGCTACAGCTCGACGTCGGCGCCTTCGAATGTCTGGATGCGCTCGCGAACGACGTCCGGAATCGGGCACGCCTTGCGCTCGGCGAGGTCGACGAGCACGAGCGTCTGATTCGCGGTCACCATCAGGAGGTCGTCCTCGACCCGGTAAGCGGCCATCTCGTAGGTCGCGCTCGTGCGGCCGATCCGCGAGACGCGGAGGAACACCTCGAGCAAGTCGTCGAAGTGAGCCGGCGCGTGGTACTCGATGTTCGACGCGCGCATGACGAATTCGCCCTCGAGCTCCATCCGCAGCATGTCGAGGTAACGGTGGTACTCGACACGCGCGGCGTCGAAGTAGGGGAGGTAGCGCCCGTAGTAGACGATGCCCTGCGCATCCGTGTCGGAGAAGCCGACCCGCGTGAAAGACGCGAACTTGAACGGCGGTTTGCGGTCCGTGACGCTGCCGAGGTTGAGCACCATCGCGGGGATGCTAAGCGTCGGAGGGGTTGGCGGAATGTTGCTCAGCCATATTTCGCCAGACCCTCCTAACGCTTGACGGAGAATCGCGCGGGGCTCGGCGGGAGCTCTCCGCGGCGGTGGCCGACGAGCCGGCGGAAGCGGAGCTTGGCGACGACCCCCCAGGCAACCAGCCCGAGCAGGAGGAGACCGATGACTGCGAAGGGGACCCAGGCGAAGACGGCGCCGATTCGCCCAGCCCCGATGGGCCGGGTCGATTCGCCCGACGAGGCCATGAAATCGGCCTGAGCCTGCACCTTGGCCGGCTCGCCGATCGGCGTGAACGTTGCCGCGGGCATGAACGAATCGACGAGCCAGCGGCCGTTGCGCGGCTTCAAGTAGACGTGAAACACGAACTGCCCGAGCTCGCTGTCGGGGTGTGGGTTGAGCAGGAGCTCGATCCCGATCTCCTCGGCGTTGTAGTACCGGATCGTCCAATCGTGGAACCGGGTTCCTGCGGCCGGATAGGGGTAGACGGGAATCGACCCCCGCGACCACGCCTTCCGGCTCATGCCACCCCGAAGCTCGGCGGTGACGACGTCGTACGAAGCGGCCACGTCCTTTCTCTTGACCGCGTGGTTGACGAGCGTGTCCAGCGTCTCGTTGATCGCCTTGCGGTCGGAGGGCGCCAGCCGTCGCGCGCTTGCCGAGCCCGCGACTGAAAGTGCAGCGAGGCACGCGGCCAGCACGGCGATGACGATGACCCTCATCGCTCATAAAGTAGCCGCACCGATCACCTCCAGGACCGCGTCCCGCTTGCGCTCCATCACCTCCTGCGAGCGCGCCTCGAGATTCAGCCGCAGGAGCGGCTCGGTGTTCGACGGCCGCACGTTCATGTGCCAGTCCTCGGCTTCGATCGAGATGCCGTCGAGGTGCGAGACCTTGCCCTCCTTGCCGAAGCGCTCCTTGAGCTCCTGGAGCTTCACGGCCACGTCGGCGACGGGGACGTTGATCTCGCCTGTGAGGAAGTACTTCTCGCGGAAGGGCTGGAGGAGCTCAGAGAGCGGCTTGCCCCGCTTGGAGATCAGCTCCAGAATGAGCAGGAACGGGATGACGCCGGAATCGGCCTGGTAGAAGTCGCGGAAGTAGTAGTGGCCCGAGACCTCGCCCGCGAAGACAGCGTCCTGCTCGCGCATGCGGTGCTTGATGAAAGCGTGGCCGACTCGGTTGATCAGGGGTGTGCCCCCGGCGCGCTCGATCGCCTCGGGGACTGCCCAGCTGGCCCGGACGTCGTAGATGATCTTCGCGCCCGGATGCTTCTCGAGCATGAGCTCGGCGAGCAACGCGGTCACGAAGTCCCCCGGAACGAATTCGCCCGTGCCGTCGATGAAGAAGCAGCGGTCGGCATCGCCGTCGAAAGCCGCGGCTAGCTGGGCTTTCTCCTCGAGAACCTTGCCGATCACGAACTCGCGGTTTTCGGGCAGCAGGGGATTCGGCTCGTGGTTGGGAAAGCTCCCGTCGAGCTCGAAGAAGTAGGGGACGGCGTCGATCGGTAGCCGCTCGAGGACGGGCGGCAGCATCGCGCCGGCCATCCCGTTCGCGGCATCGATCACGACCCGCAGCGGCTGCACCGCAGACGCGTCGATGAAGGACATGACCTTCTCCACGTAGCTCGAAAAGACATCTACCTCCCGAACCTGTCCAGGGGTCTGACCCCCGGACTCCTCGGTTATGGCCACGGCCCGGTCCCGGATCTCCAGCAGACCGGAGTCGCCGCCCACGGGCAGCGCGCCGCGGCGGACGATCTTCATGCCCGTGTACTCCTTCGGATTGTGCGAGGCGGTGACCTGGATCCCGCCGTCGAGGCCTTGCTCGCCGACGGCGCAATAGACCATCTCGGTACCGACGAGCCCGATGTCGATCACTTCCGCGCCCCCGTCGGCGGCGCCCTCGATCACAGCCTTCGCCATCGAGGGCGACGAAAGCCGCATGTCGCGCCCGACAGCGATCTTTTTCGGCTCGAACTGCTCGACGTATCCGCGGCCGATTGCATAGGCACCATCCTCGTCGAGCTCGGCGGGGTAGATGCCCCGGATGTCGTAGGCCTTGAAGACCTTCGGATCGAGCATCGCCTGATGCTAAGCGAAAGGCGGCCGGGTCTCGGCCGCCTTTCGCGAAGATGGGCTGTGGGGTGTCTACGGAACGTTCGTGCTGCGGATGTCTCCGTTGTTGCCGCCGCGATCCTCTGAAGCGTTCTTCCACTGGTGCTCGACGAGACCCTGGTTCCCGGCGGCGTAATGGAAGGAGTACGTGGTCACCGAGCACGGCGGCGCCGAGTAGGCACAGCCTGCGAAATGGCTGTCGATGAAGCCGGCAGTCGTGCACGGGGCCAGAGGCATGCCCGCCACACAGGACGGATCGGTCGAGCTCTGGCCGAATGTGCCCGTGGAGATGATGAAGTACCCGTGCATGTTGCCCGTGATTCCAGCATTCACCGTTCCGGGAGGGCTGCCGTCGGTTGTGTCGCACGATCCCGGGCTGAACCCGGCGTTCGTGACGAAACTGCCGTTCTTGAACTGCTGGACGACGGTGTACGTGCCGTCGTGGTTCGAGCGCACCGTGAAATGGCGGTCAAAGGTGTCCTCGGCCCAGTCGTTACCGCAGGTTCCCGAATCAGGAGATCCACTCGGGTACGGCCCGTAATGCTGGGTCCGGTTCATGCCTCCCGACGAGAGCAGAACCGTCAGGTCAGCTGTGGCGAACAAGTTGTCGTCGCCGATCAGTGCTGAGACAAGCGGGTCGGTGAACCCCGAGGTGCCGTGGTTCGAATCCGGATCGGCGACGGCCTGGCCGCCTCCTAGCGCAAGTGCTGCAGTAGCCGCGCTGAGCAACGCGATGAGCAACCTTTTCATCTCTCTCCCCTCTTGGACCTGACCCCTCACGCGGCGCATCCCCGAGCCGAAACTACTGAAACCCGATTGACGAATCAGTCGTTTTCGGAGGAAGGATCGAGCCCCCGGATTCGTTCCTACACTTAGACCCTTATGGAACGAAAACTCGCAACGGTCCTCTTCGTCGACCTCGTCGACTCGACGTCGCTCGTCTCTGCGAGCGATCCCGAGATCGTGCGCCGGCGCGTGACACGGTTCTTCGACCAGGTCTCGCACTGCATCGAGACGCACGGCGGGAAGGTCGAGAAGTTCGCAGGCGACGCCGTCATGGCCGCCTTCGGCATCCCGCAGGCGCACGAGGACGACGCAGAGCGGGCCGTCCGCGCGGCGCTCGGGATTCTCGAGTCGGTGCATGACCTCGAGCTCCAGGCGCGGATCGGAATCGAGTCCGGCGAAGTGGTGACCGGGACGGGTGACTCGACCTTCGCCACCGGCGAGGCCGTCAACCTGGCTGCCCGCCTGCAGCAGGTCGCCGAGCCGGGTCAGATCCTGATCGGCCCTGCCGCGCACAGCCTCACGCTCGGACGGATCGAGGTCGACGACGTGGGCCCGGTCGAGATCCGGGGTCGCGAGGAGGCCGTCTGGTCCTGGGCAGCGCTGTCGGCCGACGGAGCGCCGATCCAGCGGTCGGCCGACTCCCCGTTCATCGGCCGCGAGGCCGAGGTCGAGCTTCTCCAGAACACGTTCGCACGAGCTCTGCGCGACGAGCGTGCCCACCTCTTCACGATCTACGGCGAGCCCGGAGTGGGGAAGACCCGGCTCGCCCGCGAGTTCCTGGATTCGATCGAGGGCACGACCGTGCTCGTCGGCCGCAGCCTGCCCTACGGCGAGAGCATCACGTACTGGCCGCTCGCAGAGATGGTCAAGGGCGTCGCCGGCATCGCCGACGACGACCCGCTCGACGTCGCGCTCGAGAAGCTCCGGGAGTGCTGCCCCGCCGACGCCGTTGCCGATCTCCTGGGACTTGCCACAGGCGTGCTCGAGGCCGTCCACGGCGAGCGAAGCCAGAAGGAAATCGCCTGGGCAGCGCGCGAGTGGGCGCAGCTGATGTCGCAGACCCAGCCGCTCGTGCTCGTCTTCGAAGACATCCACTGGGCTGAAGAGCCGTTGCTCGACCTGATCGAGCACCTCACCGACTGGGTGCGCGAAGGGCCGCTCATGATCCTGTGCCTCGCTCGGCCCGAGTTGCTCGACGTGCGCTCGAACTGGGGCGGAGGGCGAGTTCGAGCGACCTCGATCGAGCTCGAGCCGCTCGGCCTCGAGGAAAGCGATCAGCTCGTGACCGCACTCGCGACGGACGGCCCGCTCTCAGCTGAGACTCGCCGGACGCTGCTCGACAAGACCGGCGGCAACCCGCTCTTCCTCGAGGAGACGATGCGGATGGTCGCCGAGTGGGGAGAGGAGGACGCTGGGCGGATTCCCGACACCCTCCAGGCGCTCATCGCCGCGCGAGTCGATCGGCTTCCGCCCGACTCGAAGACCGTTTTGCAGCGCGCCTCGGTGATCGGCCGAAACTTCTGGGGCGGCGCGATCGCCCACCTCGTCCCCGACCTCGAGTCCGTCGAAGACGCCCTCGACGACCTTCAGCTTCGTGACTTCATCGAGACGGAGTCGCGATCCTCGCTCTCGGGCGAGACCGCCTACCGCTTCAAGCATGTCCTGATCCGCGACGTCGCGTACACCGTGCTCTCGAAATCGGCACGCGCGGCTTACCACGCGCGATTCGCCGACTGGCTCCGGGAGAAGGCGGGCGAGGAGTTGCTCGAGATCCGGGCGTACCATCTCGACCAGGCGGCCTCGCTGCTTGCCGAGCTCGACGGCGCGCCTCCGGCCGAGCTGGCCCGCGAGGCGGCTGAGGCGCTCGAAGAGGCCGGCCGCCGGGCACTCGCCCGAGAGGCAAA
The DNA here is from genome assembly GCA_964591295.1 of uncultured Gaiellales bacterium. Lineage (GTDB taxonomy): Bacteria > Actinomycetota > Thermoleophilia > Gaiellales > Gaiellaceae > VAXT01. Next base: position 5,378 of record CAZQAG010000046.1, read on the forward strand.
TGAGGCCGCCCGGCACAGCTTCCTGCGTGCAGTGGAGCTCGAGTCGACCCTCGAGCGCCGGTATCTGGCGGCGAAGGCTGCCTGGCGCCTCGAAGACCTGCCGGCTGTCGGCCGCGAGATGGAGGCTGTCAGGGAGGAGGCCCAGCTGGCGGGCGACGGCCGGCTCGAGGCTCGCGCGTTGACGGCGCTCGCCGACGTCACCCTCTTGCGCGAGGCGGATTGCGAGCGTGCAGCCGAGCTCGCGGACCAGGCGCTTGCCGTCGTTGACCCGGCCGACCTCGTGGCTCGGTTCGACGCTCTTCAGATCCGGACGAATGCCGCCTGGTGGGGCGCTGACCTCACCGATGCCGACCGTTACTTGAAGGAGCAGCTGGACGTGGCGCGGGCGGCCGGCCGGAAGGATCTCGAGGCGATCGCGCTCCGGGGCCAGGCGGACGCGCACCGCTCCAAGCTCGAGCTGCCCGAGGCTCGAGCTCTTCTCACGCAGGCGCTCGAGCTGGCCGAGGAGAGCGGCGCGATCGCGAGCCGCGGCTGGATCTTCCTCACGTGGGCGCGGATCCATCTCCTGGAAGGAAACCTGGAGGCCGCCGAAGGGGCCGCCGAGGAGGCGAAGCGGCTGTCGTCGGAGGCCGGTGCCGTCTGGGCCGTCGCGCGCGCTCTGAACCTCGGAGCCTGGGCAGCGTGGTGGAGCGGCGACATCGAGAAAGGGGAGAAGCGCTTTCGCGAGTCGATCCGTCTGCTCAAGCCGCTCGGCGACCGCGCGGCGCTGTGCGAGAGTCAGCGAGGCCTGGCCGAGCTCATGCTGGCGCGGGGTCGCATCGACGAGGCGGAGCGCCTTGCGCTCGAGGCCCGCGAGACGGTCGGCCCGCAGGACGTCACCTCGATCGCGACGACGATGTCTGCGCTCGGCCTCGTGCGCGCCGCTCAGGGCCGTGACGACGAGGCCGAGGAGCTATTGCGCGGCGCGGTCGACCATGTGACAGGCATCGACTTCGTCGAAGTCCAGTACGAGGTACTGAAGCCCTTGGCTCAGTTCCTGCGCGAACGAGGGCGCGTTGATGAAGCGGTGCCCTTCGAAGAGCGCCGCGAGGAGCTCTTCCCCACGGCGAAGAGCTCGGCCCGAATCGCCTGATTCGACTCCTCGTCCGGAGACTCGGTGATCACGGTCGCCGGACGGGCGAAGCGGGCGAGCGCCTTCCCGAGCGGCTCCGCCCGCAGCGTTCCCTCGCCGTAGGGCAGGTGCTTCGTCTCGTTCCGGTTGGCGTAGGCGATGTCCGAGAAGTGGATGTGGAACGCCGCGCCGCGCGGCAGCACCTTGTTGACGGCCGAGAGGACGTCGTGGAACGCCTTGACGGTAGTGAAGGCGCCGTCGGTGACCGCATGCAGGTGCGCGAAGTCGACGACGGGCCGAACCCACGTTTGCTTGGTCGCGATGTGGACGATGTCATCGAGGCTCCCGATCTCGCGGACGCGGCCCATGACCTCGACCCCGAACGGGACCCCACGACCTTTCCCTTCGAGACGCTTCCGCAGATCGGCTAGTTGCTCGACCACCTGGGCAAGGGCGCGCTTGCGGGTGCGGCCGAGCAGGAAGCCCGGGTGGAAGACGACCGGCTCAGCTCCGGCCACCTTCGCGATCCCGGCGGAGTGGTCGAGCATCCCGACCGCCATCGCGTGCTTTTTGTCGCGCTCGACGTGACCCATGAACCCCGCGATCGGCGCGTGCACGGAGAGGGCGATCCGTCTCCGGCGCGCGAGCTTGCCGAACTCCTCGGCCCACGGGTAGTCCATCCAGAAGCCGCTCGCGAAGTCGATCTCGCAGGCTGAGTATCCGCGCTCGCGGAGAAGCGCGATCGCCGCTTCCGGCGACTCGCGCGAAGGCACGCGCGCCGGTCCGTACCGAAGCTCTCCCACGGCCGAACACGCTAACTCACGACCAACTTCGCCCCCGAGGGATCGTCTGAGCGAGTGTTGAAGCGGGTAGGCCCCCTACTCCTCGCACTCGTGGTCACCGTCGCACTCGCAGCGTTGTTCTACAACGGTCGGGCTAACGAGACGCCTCGGCCGACGGCAACTCCGGTACCCGCGACCTTCACGCCGGCAGCGCGACGGGTTGCGAACAGGCTTATCGCGACGGCCGTCGCTCGCCGGGATCCCGGCGCTTGGAGACTTCTCGATCCGGACTTTCCCTGCATGGAGGGCGACGCGAAGCACGCCTGGAAAAGCGGACAGTTGCGGCTCGTTCCCGTCGGGCCGTTCCGCACGAGAGACGTATCCCTCTCCATATCGCACCGGTTCCCCGAGGGCATTTCCCTCGATGTCGTCATACGACGGACCTCGGGCAGGCCAGCGCACGTGCAAATGGGGCTCAAGCGGCATGGTCGCGATCGCTGGCTCGTCGACTGGTGGGACATTCGCTGGGGGCCACATAGCGCTTTGTGCGACCGGTAGAGCTTGTGCGGCGCAGCACAAAAAGGCTGCCGCAGTGTTGTCCGACGGTGGTCCTACGCTTGTCGAGAGATGCCAAAGCGCCCGACCCGCATCGACTTGCTCGAGCTGGACATCGACCTTCGCCTCACCGATCTCTGGCGTGAGGCCGCCGATGTCCAGGAGTGGAACCTCGACGTCGTCGCCGCCTTCATGCGCGCGGCATACGGCAAGGGTTACTGCGACGCCTTGACCGAGGAGCAGCCCGGCAGCCTGTGCGAGGACCACGGCTACCGGATTCCGCCGCGCCGCGCCACGCCTGCCATGCGTCGAGCCGCTTAAGAAGCAGGGCTACACTTTCGGAGTGGCTCGGCCCTCCGGAAGTCCGGTACGACTCGTCGTCGCGCTCTCCGTAGCCGCGGCGCTCGCGATCTTCCTGCTCTACGTCTCCGTTGCGGGCGGGACGCCCTCGATCCAGCCCAGCCAGCTAAAAGGCCGCACGGGCGAAGTCGCGCTCGTCGGCAAGGTGGTCGGGCCGAGCACGGGCGGCGGTCACGATGCGCAGGGGCTCCGCTTCCGGCTCCAGGACGTCGAGGGCGGAGCGGCGAGCGTTCCCGTCGTCTACCGCGGCTCGGTTCCCGACCAGTTCAAGGTCGGCCGTGAGGTGAGGATGGAGGGGCGGCTCCAGAGCGGCGTGTTCGTGGCGAAGCGCGACTCCCTGCAGACGAAGTGCCCGTCGAAGTACACGCCTGAGAAGAGCGCCTAGTGCCCCTCCCGGCAATCCGCGCCGGCCTCTGGCCCGCGATCACGCGGCGCCAGAGCCCACCCTCGCCCTTGCCAAGGCTGCGAGCCTTGGCCGCGGTCGAGTGCGGCCTCTGGCTTGGTGCTCGCGACCCAGAGACTCGGCAGGATCACCGGAAGGAGCACTAATGCCGGAGCTCGGGCGCGCGGCGCTGGCACTCTGCCTCGGTCTGGCGCTGTACGCGCTCGTCGCCGGGGCATACGCGGCTGCGACTCGCCGTAGGCGCCTGGCCCGTTCTGCACAGAACGCGCTGCTCGCCGCGTTCGGTGCGGCGGCGGTGGCCTCGGCGGTCCTGCTGGCCGCGCTCCTTCGCAACGACTTCTCCTTTGTCTACGTCGCATCCTCGACGAGCATCGAGCTGCCCACGCCGTACACGATCTCCGCCTTCTGGGGCGGGCAGGAAGGCTCGCTGCTTCTCTGGCTCCTCATCCTGACTGGGATCGGCGGTGCTTCGGTTGCGCTCGGCCGCCGCGTGGGCTCGGAGCTGCTCGCCTGGGTCGTGCCCGTGCTCGGTCTCGTGACGACGTTTTTCGCCTTCATGCTCGCCGTCGTGTCGAGCCCATTCGACACGCAGGTGGCCCCGGCCGACGGGGCGGGGCTCAACCCGAGTCTGCAGAACCCATACATGCTGGCCCACCCGCTGTTTCTCTATCTCGGCTATGTCGGGCTGACGATCCCCTTCGCCTTCGCCATGGGCGCGTTGCTGGCGCGGCGAACGGACGAGCTCTGGATCGTCGCCACGCGCCGCTGGACGCTTGTCGCCTGGACGTCGCTCGGGTTTGGCCAGCTGCTCGGCGCCCACTGGGCCTACGTCGAGGTCGGGTGGGGCGGCTACTTCGCCTGGGACCCTGTCGAGAACGCCGCGCTCATGCCTTGGCTCGTGGCAACCGCGTTCCTCCATTCCGTGATGATCCAGGAAAAGCGCGGCATGCTGAAGCTCTGGAACGTGCTGCTCGTCGTGCTCGCGTTCTGCCTCGCGCTCTTCGGGACATTTCTCACGCGTTCGGGCATCCTCAGCTCGATCCACTCCTTCACCCAGAGCCCGCTCGGACCCTGGTTCCTCGGCTTCATCTGCCTCGTGACGCTGGGCTCGATCGTGCTCATTGCCTCCCGCCTATCGCTTCTTCGCTCGAAGACCAGGATGGAGTCACTGGCCTCGCGCGAGGCGACGTTCCTCTACAACAACCTGCTGCTCGTCGCACTCTCGCTCACGATCCTCTGGGGAGTCTTGTTCCCGATTCTCTCCGAAGCGGTTCGGGGCGAGCCGATCACAGTCAGCTCGCCCTACTACAACTTCTTCCTGCGGATCTTCGGGATACCGCTGCTCCTGCTGATGGGGATCGGGCCGCTCGTCGCGTGGCGGCGGGCGTCTCTTCGCTCGCTCGGCCGGAGCTTCGCGTGGCCCGCCGGAATCGCTCTCGCGGCCGGGGCCGTCCTGTTACTCCTCGGCGCGGGCTCGTCCCGGATCGGCCTCGTCGCGTACACGTTCTCGGCGTTCGTGCTCGCCTCGATCGGCTACGAGTTCGTGCGCGGCACCCGGGCCAGGCGTGCGCTCGCCGGCGGCTCCTGGCTCTCGGCGTTCGCGGAGCTCGTCGCGCGCAATCGCCGGCGCTACGGCGGGTACGTCGTGCACGCCTCGATCGTCCTGCTTGCGATCGGCGTCGTCGGCTCGAGCGCATACGACAAGGTGAAAGAGCAGACGCTGAGCCCCGGCCAGACGATGGCGATCGGCGACTATCGCCTGACGTACCAGAGGCTCGTCAAGCGCGAGGGGCCGAACGCGACCGAGTTTCGCGCGCTGCTGGACGTCCAGCGCGGCGGCAGCTCGCTTGGCACGATCTCAGCGGGGAAGAACAGCTATCGCGCGGAAGAGCAGACTACGAACGAGGTCGGGATCCGCAGCGACCGCCTCACGGCCGAGGACCTGTTCGTGATCGCGGACGACATCAACCCCAACGGGAGTGTCGTGTTCAAGGTGCTCGTGAAACCCCTCGTGAACCTGATCTGGTTCTCGGGCTTCCTCTTCCTGGCGGGCTCGCTCGTGGCGCTCTGGCCGAGCGCGGCCGAGCAGCGGCGCCTCGCGGCCAGGTACCGCGAGTTCCGGGCGCTCGCACGGGCATGACCGCGCTCGCGTTCGTCGTGGGTGGGCTGCTCGCTGGTGCCTGCGTCGTCTACGTGGCTCTTCCCTTTCTCCGCGAGCCCGCCCCGAAGAGCGACGTGCTCGACGAGCTTGGGCCACTCGAGCGGCGTGCGCTCGAGCTGGCAGAGAATCGCGACCGTGCGCTGGCCGCGCTGAAGGAGCTCGAGTTCGATCACAGGACGGGGAAGGTCTCGGACGAGGATTACCGCGAGCTCGTGGGGCCCCTGCGGCAGAGCGTCGCCGAGGCGCTGCGCGCCCTGGAGCTCCGCGCGGAGTCGAACGAAGGACGTGTCCATGCGAAAGGCTGAGTGCTCGAGCTGTGGCGCCAAGCTGTCGGCGAAGGCCCGGTTCTGCCCAGAGTGTGGCTCCCGGACCGAGGCAGCGTCCGGCGAGACGGCGGTGCAGGAGGTGCCGCCGAACGAGACCGGGCCGGTGCCGGTTCAGCCTCAGGTCGCCGAGAGGAAACTCTTCGGTGTCCCGCCGTCGACGATCCTGATCGTCGTCGGCGGCGCTGCCCTCGGCTCTGCGATCGGCCTCTTCGCGACGGGTCGCTGGCCCTGGGGACTGATCCTCCTCGGCGTAGCGATCTTCGTGCTCACCGGCTTCATCTCACAGACGCGGCGGCTACCGGGCGAGGCCTCGGGCGTCGCACGGGCCTCGCTCGCTGCACTCGAGTCCGTTCGCGCCAGGACCGGGGCTGCGGTCGAGACGGTTGCGGCTCACAGCAGCGCGAGGATCGACCTCTCTCGGTTGCGGCGCCAGGTCCGTGAGCTCGCCGCGGAGCGAGGCGGGCACCTCCGTGAGCTCGGCGAGGCGGTTTACGAAGGAAACCGATCGGCGACGAAGGAGCTGAAGCAGCGGATCCAGGACCTCGACGACGCGATCAAGGAAAAGGAGGCACAGATGGCAACCGTGACGATGGATGCGAAGGAGCGAATCGGCCGGGCCCAGCTCCAGGTTCAGTCCACCGGGATCCTGCCGGGCGGGGAAGAGGCGCCCAACCCGGTGCCGGGGCCCGAACCGGTGCCGGAGCCATTCCCGCCGCCCGACGAGGGCCAGCCGCCTGAGCCGGCCCGGGTTCCAGAGCCATTCCCGCCGCCCGACGAGGGCGACCGGCCGCAACAGCCGAAGATCCCCGAGCCGGGCCCGCAATAGCCTTCGTCCGCAGGAATCGCTAGAATGCAGCAACTTTTCCGGCAGGCAGGGACGCCTGTCGCTGCCCCGAAACCGCTTCCTGATGGCTCGCCGGCTCGCCCTAGGCCTTCTCCTCACGCTCACCGTCGCCCTCCCGGCCGCGCTGGGCCAGCAGGCGCGCGCTCAATCCTCTAGCGACCGCCTCTCCTCGCTCCAGGCGAGGATCGCGGCGGCCGAGGCAAGGGAGGCGGCGCTCTCATCGGAGATCGGTTCCATCGAGGGGCGCATCCGTACCCTGGAGCGACAGGTCGGCGGCGTCTCCGCGCAGCTCAGTACCCTCGAGCACGATCTCGCGCTCCAGCAGGAGAAGCTCAACCGCATTCAGACCCTCTTCCGCGCCCAGACCGAGCACCTCGACTTTCTCAACCGCCAGTACGGGATCTCGGTCGACCGGCTCAACCGGCGGCTGATCGAGCTCTACCAGTCGGATGACCCGACGACGCTCGACGTCCTGCTCTCGACCGAAAGCCTGAGCGACTTTCTCGACCAGATCGACTTCGTGCGTGACCTCGGCGAGCAGGACGCTCGGATCACGACCCAGGTGAACGGCGCGAAAGTCCGTGTGCACGATGCGCGCGAGAAGACGAGGGTGACGCGCGACAAGGTAGCGACGGTGACGCGGACGATCGCCGTCCGCACCGCGCAGGTGAGGAGCGAGAAGGAGCGGCTACTCGTCAGCCAACGCGGACTGTCGACCTCCCGCTCGCAAAAGGCGAAGTCGCTCGTCTCGGTACGAGAGGAGAAGGAGCAGTTCCTGAATGAGGTAGCAGCGCTCGCAGCATCGAGTGCGCAGGTAACGGCGACGATCCAGGCGTCATCCAGCTACAGCTCGACTCCCTCTGCGCAGGGCCTTGTCTGGCCGTGTTCCGGGACCATTACCAGTGGCTACGGAATGCGCTGGGGCCGACTGCATGCGGGAATCGACATTGCGGCCGCCTACGGAGCTCCCATCTACGCCGCGGCCAGTGGGACCGTCATCTTTGCCGGCTGGATGGGCGGGTACGGGAACTTCGTGATCATCGACCACGGAGGCGGACTGGCGACGGCCTATGCGCATCAGTCGAGCATCGCTGTGGGCGGAGGAAGCGTCTCGCAAGGTCAAGTGATCGGGTACGTGGGCTCGACGGGATACTCCTTCGGCGCGCACCTCCACTTCGAGGTACGCGTCAACGGGTCTGCGGTCGACCCACTCGGCTACCTCTAGTCGGCCTTGACCGCGAGGGGTGACGTGACACCACCCACGCTCACCGACGGCATCATCGTTCTCGACGCGCACACGCTCGCCGACGTGTCGGCACACCTGGCTGGCGAGGATGAAGAACAGGCGCGACGATTCGGCTGGTATCCAGCCCGTTCGACGGAAGAGGGCGTGCGTACGGCAATCGAGCGGTGGCAGGAGCAATGGCGTTCGGAGGGCGATACGCGGGCATTTGCCCTCCGCGAAGCCACGACCGGAGTGCTGGCCGGAGGCTGCGAGGTCCGTCTGCGCGAAAGCGAACGCGCCGAGGTGTCCTACTGGGTGTTCCCCCCGTTCCGTGGCCGCGGCTTGGCATGTCGGGGAGTGCAGCTTCTCTGCGAATGGGCCTTCGCTCATCTTGACGTAGCGCGGATCGAGCTCTACATCGAGCCGGATAACAGCCCGTCGCGCGGTGTCGCACGGCGCGCCGGGTTCGTTGAGGAAGGACTCCTGCGCGCCCACGAGGCAACCCGCGAAGGGCGGCGAGACATGGTGCTCTACTCGCTCCTGCCGTCCGACCTCGCTCCCGACGGGCGCTGATCTTTGGCGGTCAAGCCGCCCGGCGCGACAACCCCTCGCGAGCGCGTTTCTCCTGCGCCGGGTCAGGGAATCGATATCCCAACCCTCGGTACGACCTTTCGAACAAGGAGTGAGAGATGGGACTCGTTCTCGCCGTGCTGCTTTTGATCATCATCCTGGGCGCGCTGGGCTTCGCGATCAAGCTGCTCTGGGTGGTCGCGCTCGTGCTGCTCGCGATCTGGCTGATCGGTTTCGTCGTCCGCGGGGCCGAAGGCGCCCGCTGGTACAGATGGTGAGCTAGCCCGCGCCCTCGGCGAGGTGCAGGTCCGGCAGGTGGCGGTAGCGCTCGTCGAGATCGAAGCCGTAGCCGACGAAGAACTCGTCGGGCACCGTGAACCCGACGTAGCGAACGGGTAGGTCGTCCACGAGCCGTCGATAGGGGCGGTCGAGGAACGTCACGGCGGCGAGCGAGGCCGGCTCGCGGAGCGCGAACGTGCGGCAGACGTGATTGAGCGTCAGGCCCGTGTCGACGACGTCCTCGACGAGGAGGACGTCACGGCCCTCGATCGTCACGTCGAGGTCCTTGAGGAGCCGCACGCCCGACTTCGTCGTCTTCCCGCCGTAGCCGGCAAGTGCGATGAAGTCGATCGCGTGGGGGATGGGAATCGCCCGGGACAGGTCGGCGAGGAAGAAGACGCTGGTCTTCAGCGAGGCGACGAGCACCGGCTCGCGGCCCTCGTAGTCGCGCGCGATCTCCGCCCCGAGCTCCGCCACCCGCGCTCGGATCTCCTCCGCGGAGAGATAGACCTCCCCGACGCGGCCGTCGATGTCTATGAGGCGAGATCTAGTCTGTATCGCTCGGCCAGGCGCTGGATGTCGCGCTTGTAGAAGAGCTTGATCCGGATGTCCGGGTAGAGCTGCCGAACCTTGCGCAGCTTCCGGTTCTTCCTCGTCACGAGGGACTGCTTCATCACCGTCACCTCGAGGTAGAGGTCCTGCTCGGGGAGATAGAAGTCCGGTCTGAACGCCTCGACGACAGTTCCGTCTGCGGCCCGCTCGAGGACGAAGGTCGTCGGCTCGTAGTCCCAGGGGACGCGGTAGTAGTCGAGCAGCTTCGCGCACTCGAGCTCTACGTCGTTTGCGAAGCGAGGCGCCCCCCGCCCGCAATATGCCTGGAAATCAGGCACTTCTGAGGCCATCTCCAATCAGGATAGCAACGGCTTCGGATAGGCCCCGTGCGCGGGGTCGGGCGTACACTTCGACCATGCCGGCGGCTGATCGCGTCTTCCAGATCGCGCACATCTCGGACATCCACTGCGGAGGGCCGCATTTCGTGCCGAGCCTGATCGAACGCGCGATCGGCGAGATCAACGACCTCGGGCCCGACCTTGTCATCTGCACCGGCGACCTGACGACGTTCGGGTTCAAGCAGGAGTTCGCCCAGGCCAAGTCCTACCTCGACCGGATCGAGTGCGAGTCGCTCGTCGTCGTGCCCGGCAACCACGACTCCCGGAACGTCGGCTACGTCCACTTCGAGCAGCTGTTCGGCGACCGCAACTCCGTCCTGCACGTGGACGGCGTGACGGTCGTCGCCGTCGACTCGACCGAGCCGGATCTCGACCACGGACAGATCGGCCGCGGACGGTACCGCTGGATCGAGGAGCAGTTCAGGCCGGCCGCCGACTTGCGGATCTTCGTGCTCCACCACCACCTGCTGCCCGTCCCGGGGACCGGGCGCGAGCGGAACGTTGTCTACGACGCGGGCGACGCGATCGAGTGCCTGCAGCGCGCGGGAGTCGATCTCGTCCTCTCCGGCCACAAGCACGTGCCGTACGCGTGGCGGCTCGAGGATCTCTTCGTCGTGAACACCGGGACCGTCTCCTCCCTGCGCCTCCGGGGGAATACGAGGCCCTGTTACAACCTCGTCGAGGTCACCGGAACGCACGTGGACGTCTGGCGTAAGTACCCGTTCCACGGGCAGGAGAAGATCATCCAGTTCTCGACCGACACGCTCGCATTCGAGAAGTACACGGCGCGCATCGACGACGAGGTGACGACGCGATGACGCGCGCGATCGCGCTGATCGACGGTGAGCACTACGCCGAGGTCGTCCGCGACGCCCTTGCCGAGCTGCCGTACGACTTCGTCGGCGCGCACTTCGTCGGCGGCATGGAGAAGCTCCACGGGGACGACGACTACGGCGTTCAGTTGCTGGACGACCTGGAGGCTGCAATCGGCGACCTGGAGCCGGAGGCGATCGTCGACCTCTCCGACGAGCCGGTGCTCGGGCCGCGGGAGCGCTTCCGGTTCGCAAGCCGTGCCCTGGCCCTCGGCGTGCCGTATGTCGGGGCCGACTTCCGCTTCGACGCCCCCGTGCTCGAGCCGTTCGACCTGCCTTCGATCGGAATCGTCGGGACGGGCAAGCGGGTGGGCAAGACCGCCGTCTCGAGCCACGCGGCGCGACTCTATGCACGTGACCGCCGAGTGCTCGTCGTCGCTATGGGCCGAGGTGGCCCCGCCAAGCCGGTCATCGCCGAAGCCGGCACCTCCCTCGACCGGCTCCTCGAGCTCGCGAGTGAGGGGCACCACGCGGCTTCCGACTACCTGGAGGACGCGGCACTCGCGGGCGTGGACACGATCGGCTGCCGGCGCGCCGGCGGCGGTCTTGCCGGAGCGGTTGTGACCTCGAACGTTTCCGACGGCGCACGGCTTGCCGCCAAACGTGGCGCTGAGCTCGTTCTCTTCGAGGGGAGCGGCGCCGCGATGCCACCCATTGCAACAGGCCGGCGCGTTCTCGTCGTCGACGCGTCTACCGATCTCGAGCTGCTCACCGGCTATCTCAACGCCTACCGGATCCTCATCTCCGACCTGGTCGTGCTGACGAATGCTGAGGACGGAACGCCGACGGCCGCCCGTGAAGCGATCACGGCCGTCAAAGACGTTCCGGTCGTCGCGACGGTGATGCGGCCGCGCCCCGCGACTGGAGTGACTGGCAAGAGCGTTGCCCTGTTCACGACGGCCCCGCGGTCCGCCCACAGTCGACTCGCCGACCATCTGCGCCGCGAGCACGACCTTGACGTCGTTCACATTTCGGGGAACCTCGCCAACCGCAACGCGCTGCGCGACGAGCTGAAGGGGATCAAGGCCGACGTCTACCTGGTCGAGATCAAGGCGGCCGCGATCGACGTCGTCGCAGCGACGGCGGCCGAGCGCGGCGTCGAATGCGTCTTCGTCGACAACCAGGTCCTGCCCCTCTCGGGCGAACCGGATCTCGACGCGGAGCTGCAGGCCCTGGCAGAGGCTGTCGCGGGACAACCGGTGGCCGGATGACCCAGCCTCGCCGCACCGATCCGCTTCCCCTCGGCGGCGACGAGCCCTACTCGAAGGGACTGATGGCTCGCGCGCTCATGCGAGTCGGGGTCTCGGCCGTGCGGGCGTACGAGCTTGCGCGACGGGTCGAGAAAGACCTCCTCGACGGCAAGAAGGACTCGATCGAGCTCGACCGGGTGCAGGATCTCGCCGTCGAGGTGCTCGGTGACGGAGAAGGCGAGAAGGCGGCCGGGCGTCTTCGTCGCTATCGCGACCTCGAGGAGCTCGATCTGCCGATCATCGTGCTCATCGGCGGGGCGACCGGCACCGGCAAGTCGACGGTCGCCACGGAGGTCGCCTATCGCCTGGGCATCACCCGGGTCACGTCGACCGACTTCGTCCGTCAGACCCTCCGCGCGTTCTTCAGCCCGGCGTTCATGCCCTCGATCCACCATTCGAGCTTCGAGGCCGGAAAGGGCCTGAAAAGCGCCGAGGAAGAGGAGGTCGATCCGCTCCTGCACGGCTTCCTCGACCAGACGCGGAACGTCCTCGTCGGCGTCGACGCGGCCATCGATCGCTCGCTTGCCGAGGGCTGGTCGACGGTGCTCGAGGGCGTGCACCTCGTCCCCGGGATGCTCGCGCCGATCAAGGACGCCCTCGTTGTTCAGTGTGTGCTCGCGATCGAGAGCGAGGAGGCGCACGCGGGCCACTTCTGGATCCGCGACCTCACCTCGGATGGGCTGCGGCCGCTCGACAGGTATCTCGAGCGCCTCTCTGACATCCGCTACCTCCAGGACTACATCGTGGAGCGTGCGGAAAAGGAAGGAGTACCCGTGATCGACAACAGAGACCGGGAAGGGGCGACCTCGGAATTGATGGAGCTCGTGCTGAGCGCGGCGGACCGGATGCAGAAGGTCGGATGACCCAACTGGCCGGAGTAGAGACCAAGAGCGAGGCCGCGGCCGCGCGCCCCTGCCTCTGCGAGAGCTACGCGCGCGTGACGGAGCGCTCCGCCCTGGCCAGCGCGCGGTGGCTCGGGCGCGCCGACCAGGAGGGCGCTCAGGAGGCCGCGTGCTCCGGGATGCAGGGGGCGCTCGAGGAACTGCCAATCGACGGGCACATCGTCATCGGCGCCTCGGAGAACGCGGAGCAGCTCGGCGCCGGCATGCGGATCGGGACGGGCGGCGATCCCGCCGATCTGGCCCTCGATCCGCTCGAAGGAGGGAGCATCGTCGCGCGGGGCGGGGGCGGGGCGATGTCGATGATCGCAGCGGGCCCGAGCGGCTCCTTTCCCACGTTGCCGGACATGTACATGCGGAAGATGGCGGTCGGCCCCGTGGCGCGAGGCAAGATCGACCTCAAGCGGCCTGTGGCCGAGAACATCGAGGCGATCGCCGCGGCATTCGGCCGCCGGGTCGCGGACGTGACGACCATCGTGCTCGACCGGCCGCGCCACCACGACCTGATCGAGGAGATCCGCGTTGCGGGCGCGCGCATCAAGCTGATCCAGGACGGCGACGTGACCGCCTCGATCTCGGCGGCG
>CAZQAG010000047.1:0-18091 GCA_964591295.1 uncultured Gaiellales bacterium
GCTGCGCGTCGGCGACCCGCTCGACAAGAACACCGACGTGGGCGCGATCAACTCGCGCCAGCAGCTCGACAAGATCAAGGAGCTCGTGGCCGCGGGCGAGGAGGAGGGCGCGGAGATCTACCAGCCGCCCTGCCGGTTGCCCGAGAAGGGCTACTGGTTCGTGCCGACGGTCTTCACGGACGTGGCGCAGAGCTACCGGATCGCGCAGGAGGAGATCTTCGGCCCGGTTCTCTCGGTTCTGACGTTTCGCACCCCCGACGAGGCGGTCGAAAAGGCGAACAACACGCCGTACGGGCTCGCCGCCGGCGTCTGGACGGAGAAAGGCTCACGGATCCTGGCGATGGCGCAGCAGCTGCGGGCGGGCGTGGTCTGGGCGAACACCTACAACCGCTTCGACCCGGCCTCCCCGTTTGGCGGCTACAAGGAGTCGGGCTTCGGCCGCGAAGGTGGGCGACACGGGCTCGAGGCCTACCTGGAGCTCGAATGAGCCGGCTGCCCGTTCGCAAGACGTACAAGCTCTACATTGGGGGCGAGTTCCCCCGCTCAGAATCGGGCCGCACCTACGAGGCGGAGGGCGCGAACGTCGCGCGGGGGTCGAGGAAGGATGTCCGCGACGCGGTTCGGGCCGCCCGCTCCGCGTTTCCGACGTGGGCCGGGCTCACGCCCTATAACCGCGGCCAGGTCGTCTACCGGATCGCCGAGATGCTCGAGGCTCGCCGCGCCGAGTTTGCGGAGCTCTCGACGGGGCCCGAGGAAGTAGACCGCTCGATCGATCGACTCGTCTGGTACGCCGGCTGGGCCGACAAGCTCGCCCAGGTGCTCGGCTCCTCGAACCCGGTCGCAGGCCCGTACTTCAACTTCACCGTGCCGGAGCCGACGGGGGTCGTCGGCATCGTTGTCCCGGAGGAGCCTCCGCTCGCGGGGCTCGTCTCGCGGATCGCGCCGGTGATCGTCGGCGGAAACACGGCCGTTGTCCTCGCCTCCGAGGGCTCACCGCTCGCCGCTGTCGAGCTCGCCGAGGTGCTCGCCACCTCGGATGTGCCGGGCGGCGTCGTCAACCTGATCACCGGCTACCGCGAGGAGCTTGCGCCGGTCCTCGCAGGCCACATGGACGTAAACGCGATCGACCTGGCCGGCGCCGATGGGCAGGTCGAGGAGCTCGAGCGCCTCGCCGCCGACAACGTGAAGCGCGTCGTCCGCGGGGCGGCGGACGCCCAGAGCCCGTGGGAGATCGCCTCCTTCCTCGAGCTGAAGACGGTCTGGCATCCGATCGGCGTCTAGGAGGACCTGACGTCTTCTGGCAGGGCTTGGCGAAGGCACCTCGTGTACGTGCGCGTCGAAAAAAAAGCAGCGCACCTCGACGATCGCGGCAAGGGCGGGCCCGTCGGGGCGTCGTTCCTTGATGAGGAGTGCCCTTAGTCGCGGAAAGTGCGAAGCACTTTGCGCGAGTCCCGGGCCCGTGGCCCGGGACCTACTACTGGTTAGCATGGGCGGTCGATGACCGGCCAGCGCCGCTTGAGCCAGGCAATCTCCGAGGGCGACGGGATCTCTCTGATCGTCCCCGTGGCCGACGCCGACGCTGCACGCACTTCCGAGGCACAGGGCGCCGAGGGAGTCATCGTCGACCGTGAGCTCACCGGTCTGCGCGAGGCGACGAGCCTGCCGATCCTCTGGCGAGCCGACGGCACCCCTGCCGAGGCGCTCTCGCTCGGAGCCGATGCATGTCTCGTCGCCGCCGAGGCGATCGACGACGACGGCGAGGGGGTCGAGCGCCGCTACGCCGAGGCACTCGACCTCGGGCTCGACTGCGTCGTCGAGGTGCGTGACCCGGACGAGCTCGAGCAGGCGCTCGAGCGACTCGATCCGGAGATCTTCCTGCTCTCGCCGCAGCGTGGGGGCGGAGACGAGGAAGCCCTCGAGCACGTGCTCGACCTGCTGCCGGACCTGCCGGCCGGCAAGCTCGCAATCGCCGACGTGGAGGTCACGAGCCCGGAGGAGATAGAAGAGCTCGAGCGCGCTGGGGTGGATGCCGTGATCGTCGGCGTCCAAAGCATCGCTGGCCTGGTTCGTGCCGCGCCGCCCGAGGTCTGATCGACCTGAGAGCCGGTGGGGAGGCCCGCCGGTTGCGTTCGCCGCCATCCTGGGGCTCGCCGGGGCGCTTCGCCTCGTCGGCGTGCAGTACGGCCTTCCGTTCCCGCTCCTGAACCCCGACGAGCGCAACATCGTCCCCCGCGCGTGGTCGATGGTTCACGGCGGCGGGCTCGACCCGGACTGGTTCGACTACCCGAGCCTCGTCATGTACGTGCTCGCGCCGTTCCAGGCGTGGCAGGACGAGCCCTCGTACCTCGCCGCGCGGTTGACGATGGTCGCGCTCGCTCTGGGCGGGGTCGCGGCCGCGTGGTGGCTCGGACAACGCGCCTACGGGCCGCTCGCGGGTTTCGTCGCCGCCGCAGTGACGGCGGTGGAGACGACGCATGTCGCCTACTCCCGAATGTCGGTCACGGACGTCCCATTGACACTCGCGGTGACCATCGCGCTCGCGCTCATGATCTCGGGCCGGATCGAGCTCGCAGGGCTCGCCGTCGGCCTCGCGGCGAGTGCCAAGTACCCGGGCATCCTCCTCCTCGCGCCGCTTGTGGCCGCGTCCTGGGGGGCCTGGCGGCGGCTTGCGATCGCGGGTGGCCTGGCCTTCCTCGCGTTCGCTGCGACGAGCCCATACTTCTTCGTCCACTTCGGCGAGGCCGTAGGCGACGTCTGGCGCGTGCAGCAGGCGGCGCGTGCGGGCTGGCTCGGATTCGAGCACGACCATGTGGCGCCGGTCGCCTTCGTCGCGCGCCTCTGGAGTGGGCTCGGCCCGGTGCTCGTGATCGCCGCAGCCGGGCTCGCTCTCGCCCTGGCTCGCCGCCGGCAGGCCGACCTCGTGCTCGCCGTCTTCGTCCTCGCCTACTTCGCGAGCCTGCTGACGATCGACGCGCACTTCGACCGCTATGTGCTTCCGGTCGTCCCCGCGCTCGCCGCGCTCGCCGGTCGGTTCCGGGAGCTCGCGCCGGTGACGATCCTCATGCTGGTCATCCCGTTGACGTGGGCAGTCCGGGACGCACGCGAGCTGACGCGGACGGACGCCCGCATCGTCGCCCATGGCTGGGTCGAACAGAACCTGCCCCGCGGAGCGACGCTGGCCGCCGACTCGTCGCTGCCAGACTTCGAGGCCTTTCGCGTAACCCCGCTTGCATTGCCGAGGCCCGGCGAGCCTGCGGATCCGACTCGGAACCTGGCTCGGCTCCGGGAGCTCGGGGTGCAATACGTGGTCGTCACGGGGGCGATCGAGGACCGGGTGCTTGCTGCGGCCCGCGACTATCCAGGCGAGACGCGGTTCCTGACCGATCTTCGTAAGGAAGAGCGTGTCTACGCGATACGTCCCGGGGACGAGCTCGCAGGCCCTTGGATCGAGATCTACCGGCTGTAATCTTGGTTGCAATGCGGAAGGCCTTGCTGATGCTCCTCTTGCCCGCCTTGCTCGTCGGCTGCTCCGAGGATGGCTCGGGCCCGTCGGCGGCCGCGCCGCCCCAGCCTCCGGCCTGTCCCGCGGAGTGGAAGGACGGATGGGAGCGCCTGGCAACGCGGGTCAAGGCGACCGTTTACTGCCCGTCGTGGATGCCGAGCCCGCTGGACGGGAAGATCGGCGGCGACTGGGACAACGGCGTCTCGGTCCACCCCGACCGCAGGTACCTCGTCAGCTTCCTCTGGCACGAGCCGCCGAGCCAGGACGTCCACGTCAACTTCCGCGGCTACCCCGGCCGGACCCGCATACCGCGCTGCAACGACGACCGCGTGGTGGCGGGGAGAAAGATCCGACGCACGGTGCCCTGTTTCAGCGATCCGCAGCCGGTGCGCCGGATTCGAGGAATGACCGTCACGCCGTACACGGTCAACCAGGGCGTCGACCAGTGGCACGTGCTCTATCTATGGCGCCGCGCCGGCACGCTGTATACGTTGAGCGCGCACGTCGCCAAGCCTCTTACCTACCGCCAGGTCGTGCGAAATCTCGACCGGGCGATGGCCGGGCTCGCCCCGATCGAACCCAAGGCCTGAGATGCGCCTGACGAGGCGCGAGCTCCTGGCCGGGGGCGCGGCCACGGCGGCTCTCGGGGCGGCCGGGATCTACGAGCTCGTCGACCGGCTCGGTCGCGCGCCGAAGCGTCGCCTGCCGCCCGGCGACCGGGCTCCCGAGCAGAACCTCTTGCACGGCCAGCGCGTGATCGAGGACGAGGGAGTCGAGGTCGTCGTTCCGCCGCTCCATCACCAGCTGGTCACCGCCAGACTGCGGGTCGAGCCACGGCGTGCGGACCTTCGCACGGCGCAGGCCGAGCTCGAGAACGCCCTGCTGGGGCTCGACGGCTCGTTCGAGTCGAGTGCGCGCGGGCTTGGGGTCACCGTTGCCTGGGGGCTGCCCTACTTCCGCCGCTACGTCCCGAAAGCCGCGGAACAGCACCTCCCGGTCGACCGCCGCGCCACGACGTCGCCACAGCGTCCCGTGCGCGTCGTGATCGACGCGGTTCGCTTTCCGAGCGATCCGAGCGACCTCGTGCTCGAGGAAAACGACGTCGCGATTCTCTTCCGGAGCGACGAGCTGGAGCACGTGGTCGAAGGCGCCCGCGCCGTCTTCGGCGAGCTGGACGGAATCCTCGAGACGACGAGCATCCGAAAGGGCTTCGCGGCAGGTGGCTTCGACGGCGGCCAGAGCCTGCCCAAGAAGATGGCGGTCGCCGCGGGCGTGCGCGGGGCGGATCTCATCCCGGATACGGCCGAGCTCTTTCTCGGGTTCACCTCGACGCAGAAGGCGGGGCTCGGACCGCCGGGGATCGCCAACTTCGAGACTCTCGGCTTCGTCGACCTCGGCCCACGCGGCTACTTCCGGTCGGGCACGAGCATGCACGTCTCGCACATCTTCGAGAACCTCGAGGCCTGGTACCTGAACTTCGACTTCGGCGAGCGGGTGACGACCACTTTCAGCCCGGAGCGGACGGCGCCACCGGGGACACAGACGGTTGCCCAGGATCCCGACGACATCGCGGATTCGGGTCGGGTCGTCCGCGACTTTGCGCGCTTCGGGGCCATCGGGCACAGCGCTGCGATCCAGACGACCTCGCGGCTGCAGAGCGACGTGGTCGCGGCGAACGGCACCGTCTACAAGAAAGGCACCGCGATCCCGCAGCGCGCGGACTTCAACACACTCGACAACCCGTTCTTCTGGAGCGCGAGCCCGGAGCGCGACGCACAGCAGGAGGAGCCCGCGGCCGGGGTGCACTTCGTCGTCTTCAACCCGACGAGCGACGACTTCCATCGCAACCGGCTCGCGATGGACGGCGTGCTGCCGGACGGGACGCGGCTCCCACTCGAGCCCCGGGCGCGCGGCCAGGGCCTGAACTCCGTGCTCCAGGCGACGCACCGCCAGAACTTCCTCGTGCCTCCGCGACGGCGACGCTCGTTTCCGCTCGTCGAGCTTTTGACCTAGCCGGCGATTACCCGAAGAAGGCCTTCGCGACGGCGTACCAGTCCTCCGGGACGGTCTTCAGTTCGGCCGTTGCCTCTGCGAGCGACACGTCCACGACGTTGTCGCCCTGGAGTGCGGCCATCTGGCCGAAGCGCCCCTCGTGCACGAGGTCCGCGGCCTTCAGGCCGTAGCGCGTGGCGAGGACTCGGTCCCGCGCTGTCGGGCTCCCTCCTCGCTGGACGTGGCCGAGGACGGTCACCCTCGTCTCGAACCCGGTTCGCTCCTCGATGTCCCGCGCGAGCTCGTGGCCGATACCGCCGAGCCGCACATGTCCGAACTCGTCGGTCGCCACCTCCTGGGCGACCTCTCGCCGCTCGCCCGAGTCGTACGTCAGCTCGTAGCCCTCGCTGACGACGACGATCGAGAAGTCCTTGCCCCGCTCGTGGCGCCGCCGGATCTCTTCGCAGGCCTGCTCGACGGTGATCGGTTGCTCCGGGATCAGGATCACGTCCGCGCCGCCGGCGATCCCGCTCATGACCGCGATCCACCCTGTGTGGCGACCCATGACCTCGACAACCATGACGCGGTTGTGCGACTCCGCGGTCGTGTGCAAGCGGTCGATCGCCTCGGTGCAGATCGAGACGGCGGTGTCAAAGCCGAACGTGTAGTCGGTGGCCGAGAGGTCGTTGTCGATCGTCTTCGGCACGCCGACGACAGGGAATTCGTGCTCCTCGTAGAGCCGCGCCGCGACGCCGAGCGTGTCCTCGCCGCCGATGGCAACGAGTGCGCCAAGCTCCTCGCTCTCGAAGTTGGCCAGGACGCGATCGACGCCCCCGTCCAGCTTGTACGGATTCGTGCGCGACGTGCCGAGGATCGTCCCGCCCCGGGGCAGGAGGCCGGAGATCTCTCGGGGGCCGAGCGGCATGAACAGCCCCTCCACTAGGCCGCGCCAGCCGGCCCGCACGCCGACGACCTCGTGGCCGTGCTCGTGACTGCGGCGCGTGACCGCGCGGATGACGGCGTTCAGCCCGGGGCAATCTCCGCCGCCCGTCAGCAGTGCGACCCGCTTGCTCACGCCGAAAAGTCTCTCATTCTCGGCAGGGCTATCATGAAAAGGCGCGCCGAAGTGGCGGAATTGGCAGACGCGCTGGACTCAAAATCCAGTGGGGCTTGCGCCCCGTGTGGGTTCGATTCCCACCTTCGGCATCGACGGCAATACCGGTCAAAGTTGAAAGCGCCGTCAAATCTCTCGATACTTGCTCCGTTGCGGGTCGACGCCTCTTCCGGTGGCCGTCGCTCCGCCGTACGTGCAACCGGGTGACGGAGGAGGAAGCGTTGGTGAACAAACTTAGATTTCTTCTACTAGTGGCGACGGGCGTCGGTGTGCTCGCGTTCGCAGCCGTGGGCTGCGGGGGCGACGGCGGCGGCGGCGGAGGCGGGGGCGTGACCGCGCTTCCAGCTGCCTCTTGCGGCGACATTCGGTACGAAGGCGACGGCGAGCCGGACTTGCTCATCGCCTCGGACTTTCCCCTGCAGGGCGCGAACCGTCCGCTGACGACCGAGATGGCGGATGCCGTCGAATTCATCCTCAAGCAACGCGACTGGAAGGCCGGCGACTACAACATAGGCTTCCAGTCCTGCGACGACTCGACCGCCCAGGCGGGCAGCTGGGACTCGGCGAAGTGCTCGTCGAACGCGCGGTCGTATGCCAACAACGACAAGGTCATCGGCGTCATCGGGACGTTCAACTCGGGCTGCGCCAAGCTCGAGATCCCGGTCCTGAACCGGGCGCCAGGCGGCCCGCTCGCGATGGTCAGCCCGACGAACACGTATCCGGGCCTGACGCTGAGCGGTCCCGGAACGGAGTCGGGCGAGCCCGACAACTACTATCCGACCGGCGTGCGCAACTACGTGCGCATCGTCTGGAACGACCAGTTCCAGGGCGCCGCGAACGCGCTGCTCGCGGACGAGCTCGGGCTGAAGAAGGTCTACGTGCTGTCGGACAAGGAGACCTACGGCGAGGGTGTCGCAACGCTCTTTTCCCAGTACGCGGAGAAGCTCGGCATCGCAGTCGAGCCGAGCAGCCCGCAGGCCTGGGACAAGGACGCGTCGAGCTACGAGGCCATTGCGTCCCGGATCAAGGCGACGGGCGCCGACGGCGTCTTCCTCGGCGGCATCGTCTGTAACAACGGCGGCAAGCTGATCAAGGACCTGAAGGCAGGCAATCCGGGGATCCAGATCCTGGGGCCGGACGGCTTCACGCCGATCTCGGCGACGATCGAGCTCGCGGGACAGGCCGCTGAAGGCATGTACATCACCCAGCCCGGCGTTCCCCCGGACCAGCTCGAGGCGGGCGAGGGTCAGCAGTTCGTCACCGACTTCACGGCAGAGCGCGGGAAGGCTCCGAACCCGTACACGGCGTACGCGGCTCAGGCGACCGTGGTCTTGCTCGATGCGATCGAAGCGTCCGACGGGAGCCGTGCCTCCGTCTCGGAGGAACTGTTCAACCTAGGAGAGTTCACGGACAGCATCCTCGGCGACTTCGAGATCGACGAGAACGGCGACACCACGCTCGGAGTCGTTTCCGTCTACCAGATCAAGAGGCAGGCCGAGACGTTCGTGAAAACGATTACTCCCGAGCTCAGCTTCGTGAAGGGCTAGCGAGAACGACAGGAGAAAGCGCTGGGGGAGGACGGAGGTCCTCCCCCAGCCGTTAACGGAGCGTTCATGGTGACTCAGGCGTCAAGGTTGAGGCTCCCGGCCGGCTCTCGGCCGAGCCCGTTATCGGTGCTCGGCGTCGTCCTCGTCGTCCTCGTGTTCCTCTGGCTAGTCGTCAACCTGGTGAGGGAGCCTGCGGATTTCTATGGGTTGTTTCTCTTCGGGCTCACGAACGGAGCTATCTACGGTCTTGTGGCGCTCGGCTACTCGCTCGTCTACGGCATTCTCGAGCTGATCAACTTCGCCCACGGCGACGTGTTCATGCTCGGCGGGATGTTCGTCGCGTCGATGACGGCGAGCTGGGGGCTTGCCGGTGAGTCGGGTCTCCTGCTCTTGGGTGCGATCCTGCTCATGCTCGTCATCGTTATGGCCGCCTGCGCGGCGATCAACGCCGCGATCGAGCTCGTTGCCTATCGCCGCCTCCGGCACGCCCCGCGGCTCGCGCCGCTGATCACGGCGATCGGGATGTCGTTCATCCTCCAGAACATCGCCCTCGCCAAGTGGGGCGCCCGCCCGCGGTCGGTCGACGACATCCTGCCGCGCGGCGACATGTTCACGATCGGCGGAGTCAGCTACACCTGGGACAAGTTCATCGTTCTGGCCGTCACCGTGCCCGTGCTGCTTGCGCTGATCTGGCTCGTGCAGCAGACGCGGCAAGGGAAGGCGATGCGCGCGACGGCCCAGGACCGGGATGCCTCGGCCATGATGGGCATCAACGTCAACCGCACGATCTCCTTCACGTTCCTCCTCGCCGGCGCGCTCGCCGGAACGGCAGGTCTCCTCTATGCGCTGTACCACACGAACGTGCGCTTCGACGAGGGCTTCCGGTTGGGCCTCATCGCCTTCACCGCCGCAGTCCTGGGCGGTATCGGGAACCTGCCCGGTGCCGTGCTCGGCGGGCTCCTGATCGGGATGGTCGAGTCGTTCAACAACGGGCTCGGTTGGCACACGCCCGGAAGCGACTGGACGCAGTCGATCATCTTCAGCATCCTCATCCTGATCCTCGTCTTCCGTCCCGAGGGGCTGCTCGGAGAGCGAACGCCGGAGGGAGGCTAGTGCCCGACCTTCTGAAGCCGAGGCCGTTCGACCGCGAGGCGTTCCTGAACGACACGCGGGCGCGAGTCAAGAAGGCGTTGCTCGTCGGCGGGATCGGCTTCCTCTTCATCGCGCTCGTGTCCGGGCCGACGGCCACGCTCGTGCTCGCACTCCTGCTCGGGCTCGCGATCTACACGCCGGCCTGGGAGCACGTGCCGTTTGGCCGCGTTGTCGTCCTGACCGCCGTCATCGCGCTCGTCGTCCTCTATCCCTTCTATCAACCGGACATGTTCGAGTTGCCGATCTTCGGCAGCTTCCCATCGGTCGACACGGCGGTGACGATGCTCATCTACGTGATGATGGCCCTCGGCCTCAACATCGTCGTCGGATATGCGGGCCTGCTCGACCTCGGCTACGTCGCCTTCTACGCGATGGGCGCCTACACGGCGGCCTGGTTTGCGTCGCCTCAGTTTGGCGAGAGCTTGAGGTTCCACTTCGGCGCCGTCGGCGTCAACGAGAATGCGGACGGGTTCCACGTCTCGATCTGGGTCGTCCTCCTCGTCGCCGCCATCTTCACCGCTGCCATCGGTGTGCTCATCGGCTTGCCGACGCTGCGACTGCGCGGCGACTACCTGGCGATCGTCACGCTCGGCTTCGGCGAGATCATGCCCCAGATCGCCCGCAACGGCGACGACCTCGCGGGCTTCAATCTGACCAACGGCCCGCAGGGGATCAACCCGATCGACCCGCCCGGCTTCGGCAAGACCCTCGAGGGCGCCGTCGGGCTGCCGGAGTCGTACCTCGCGCCTGCGAACGCGATCTGGCCGCTCAACGACAACGTTCGGCTCTTCTTCTGGACGGCGCTACTCCTCGTGCTCTTCACCGTCTTCTGCTCTGTTCGGCTGCGCGACTCACGGCTCGGCCGCGCCTGGATCGCGATCCGTGAGGACGAGACCGCGGCGGCAGCCATGGGCATTCCGCTGATGAGGACGAAGACGTGGGCCTACGCCGCCGGCGCTTTCTTCGGAGGCATCGCCGGGGCGTACTACGCGTCCTTCAAGAGCGGCACCTTTCCCGACGACTTCTTCTTCAACATCTCCGTCTTCATCCTCTGCATGGTCATCCTCGGTGGCATGGGCAACATCGTGGGGGTGATCGTCGGCGGCGGCTTCCTCGCGTACCTGAATCAGGAGGGCCTCGGCAACATCGGCGCCTGGCTCAACCACCACTTCAGCGGGGAGAGCGATTCGGCCGACAAGTGGTTCACGATCTGGGGCTCGAACATCGACGTGCCGCTCTACTCCTCCGGCATCTTCGGCGCCATCCTCGTGCTCGTCATGCTGTTCAGGCCGGAGGGGCTGATCCCGAGCTCGCGCCGCAAGGCCGAGTTCGAGGAAGGGGTCGCCGATGAGCCCCTCTACGATGTCCAGCACTAATGGCTGAGCTCCTGACAGCAGAGGGCTTGCGCAAGGAGTTCGGGGGCCTGGTCGCCGTCAACGACGTCGACTTCACGGTTCCCGAGCACGCGATCGTCAGCCTGATCGGGCCGAACGGCGCGGGCAAGACGACCTTTTTCAACATGCTCACGGGCGTCTACAAGCCCACGGCCGGGCGCATCGAGCTCTTGGGCGAGGACGTGACGGGCAAGCCGCCGCACGCGATCACCGAACGGGGAATCGGCCGCACGTTCCAGAACATCCGCTTGTTCCAGGACATGACCGCGCTCGAGAACACGCTCGTCGGCATGCACGCGCGACTGAGCGGTGGCATCGTGCGCAGTGTGCTGCGCACGCCCGGGGTGAAGAGGGAAGAGGCCGATGCCCGTCGGCGTGCGCGTGAGCTGCTCGAGTTCTCCGGCATTCGCGGGCGCGACGAGGAGATGGCGCGCAACCTCTCCTACGGCGACCAGCGCCGCCTCGAAGTGGCGCGCGCGCTCGCAACGGAGCCGAAGCTGCTCTTGCTCGACGAGCCGACGGCCGGGATGAACCCGCAGGAGACGGCCGCCTTCACGGCCTTCGTCTCGCAGCTCCGGGCGGAGCGCGACCTGACGGTGCTCTTGATCGAGCACGATATGCGTGTCGTGATGGGCGTCTCCGACCGCGTGACAGTGCTCGATTACGGCGAGAAGATCGCCGAGGGAACGCCGAAGGAAGTGCAGGGCGACCCGCGCGTCATCGAGGCGTACCTTGGCACGGCGGCGGTGGCGGAGGGATGAGCACCTCTCCCGCACCCGAACGCGCGAAGATCCTCGAGCTCGAGGACGTCCACACCTACTACGGGTCGATTCAGGCGCTCAAGGGCATCACGCTCGACGTGCGGGAGGGCGAGATCGTCACGCTGATCGGCGCGAACGGCGCGGGCAAGTCGACGACGCTGCGCTCGATCAACGGCCTCAACCATCCACGGAAGGGTGCGATCCGCTTCCAGGGTCGGGACATCACCGACGAGGCTCCCCACAACGTGGTCAAGATGGGCATCAGCCAGTCGCCCGAGGGGCGCCGCCTGTTCCCGCGCATGACCGTGCTCGAGAACCTGCAGATGGGTGCCTTTCAGCGCGGCGACCGTGGCGGGTTGCGCGAGGATCTCGACCGCGTCTTCACGCTCTTCCCACGCCTCGAGGAGCGCAAGAGCCAGAAGGCGGGCACGCTGTCGGGGGGCGAGCAGCAGATGTGCGCGATCGGGCGGGCCTTGATGGCACAGCCGAAGCTGCTCATGCTGGACGAGCCGTCGATGGGGCTCGCGCCGATCTTCGTCGAAAAGATCTTCGAGATCATTCGTGAGATCAACGACCAGGGGACGCCGATCCTGCTCGTCGAGCAGAACGCGCTCATGGCGCTCCACACGGCCGATCGCGGCTACGTCATGGAGACCGGCACCATCGTCCTAGCCGACGACGCGAAGGCCCTGAGCGAGAACGAGCAGGTCAAGAAGACCTACCTCGGCGTCGACTAGCCCCAGCGTCGGGCGGAACCAACGCCGGAGCCAACCCCGGAGCCAACCCCTAAGAGACTTAGCAACAGACTGTTGCAAAGTCTCGAAGGGAGCAGTTCTTCGGGCTAGCCGGGCGGGGCTCGGAGGGGGAAGTAGGGCGGCGAGAGGAGGTAACCGATCCGCGGTGGCCGGTCTGCGCGGCCGTGCGCCATGGCGAGCGCGGCGCCGATCCCGTGCGTGGGCACGAAGCCGAGCTGCCGAGCGGCGGCGGCGTCGCGGCAGCCTGCCACGAGCACCGCGCCCAAATGCCCGATCGCGGGCTGGCAGGCCGACCACTCCAGGAAGGGCAGGAGCGGATGGCATGAGCGCCCCGCGCGATACGCGTCGAGCGCCCTGCTGTCCGTAGCGGCCTCCCGCTCGGCCTGCATGAGATCCTCCGGCTCGCGCGCGCCGCTCGACCGGAGAGCCTGGAAGAGGGTCCGATACGGCTGCTGGGTCGGGTGCGGAAAGCGGCGGCGGAAGCGGCTGAGGAGGATCGCCGTTCCGCCTTCGACGATCGGGAACGAGTCACGCCAGAGCCGCAGGGCGAGCCCCAGCCCGAGGTAGGCGGCAAGCGCGGGGTTCGGCGCCTCCCTTGGAAGGTGTGGCGTCACCTGCGGAATTCCGATGCAGATCGCGTCGAGCCGCTCGTCGAGCCTCGCAGACTTCGAGTCCACGCCCCGCAGCAGGGCCTCCGCGTGGGCGACCGACGGCGGTCCCGCGAAGACCGCGAGTGCCGAGAGCTCACTCGGCAGCCGCCGGAAGACTCCTCGCCGGACGGCACCCGGCAGAAGGCCGAAGAGGCCGCGGAGCGGGAAGTTGGCGATCCGGTCGACCGCCTCGCGATCGTGGGGGTAGCCGTGAAGCACGCCGCCGAGCGCGGGCGTGTTCAAGGTGAGGGAGACGCCGAGCAACGGCACTCGCAAGGCCAGGGCGCGCTCGAGCTCGACGGCAAGCTTCCAGCCGCCGGACGCGGACGTCTCGAGCAAGGAGTAGGCGTCGGCCGCTCGCAGGGTCCCCGGGCCACTCGCGGCCAGCAGCGTTGCCGCCCCGCCGCTCAGGACGGTCTCCGCAGCGCTGACTGGGACGACGATGTCGGCTTCGGCAAGGGCGGCATGCGCGAGGAGCGGCATTTCGGTTCCGCCTACCTCCACCAGGTCCGGGCTCTCGGCGTCGTGCACCTCGACGCGGCCGTGGAACCGGCGAGCGAACTCCGGGTGAACGAGCAGCTCTAGCTCCCGGTGACCAGGCCGCCGGGCAAGACCACCCGCCACGAGCAGCGTCTGCTTCTCGAGCGGCGCACCGGCGCGGTCGAGCTCCATCATCGTCGCGGCGATCGCGGTGCGGCGCGGGTCGGCGGGCGATCCTGGAATGGGAAGCGCCGGCGGCTCGACGACCACAGTCGCGCGACCGCCCCGTGGGACGAGCGCCTCGAGCGACTGTCCGGCGAGCGGGAAGCGCAGAGCATCGCGAACGGCTGCGGCGACGTCGGCGATCGGGTCGACCGGCGGCGGCGGGGCGAGAACGACGGCGTCGTCGCCCGCGTCCACCACTGCGAGCCGCGAGTCGTACGGCAGAGGGAGTCGCGCCACTTGCCCTACGGGATCGAGCGGTACAGCCGGAGGAATGTTCGGCGGAACCCGCGGGCCGGCCAGAACCTGGACGACAGCAGGTTCGTCTCCCGCCAGTCGGTGATGACGACCGGATACCCGTTCTCGCGCGCCCAATTGAGGCCCGCGCCCGTCAGCGCAAGCCCGGCGCCGGAGCCGCGCGCCTCCGGGAGCGTGGCCGCAAAGGAGAGCAGCGCCGCGCGCTCCGGCCGGGCGAGGCTGCTGTGCATGGTCGACTGCTCGGCAGGAACCATGCTCAGGGCGCCGACCGGCCTCCCGTCCAGCTCGGCGAGGAACGTCACGACCTCCGGATCGGAGAGCTCCTCCGCGTACTCGTCGCGGATCTCGTCGTCGGTCGGTATCGGCAGGCTGCCGAAGACCGGCGAGCGCCCTTGGTGTTCTGGCAGCACCACGCCGATGGTGATCACAGCGTCGACGTCGTCCGGTCCGGCCTCGCGAACCTCGATGTCAGCCGGAACTGAGTTGGTCGAATGATGTGGAGCCTCCTGGATTCCCGCCGCGTGCTGGGCTCCGAACGAGAGCCTGAACCATGCGTCGACGAGGGGCTGGTCGGTGGCGGGGACGAGCGCGTACTGGCGGTGCCGACCCTCCTCGATCCACCTCGCCGCCGCCACGCCGTAGAGATCGCGGACGATCTCGCGTTCCTTCACCGCGTGCCCAGCGACCTCCACCCAGATGTTCGGCCCCCAGATCGCATCGTCGCGGCGGACACCCAGGAGGTATCCGACGAGGGCTCCGCCGCGCGTCGCGACCACGCCTGACGCTGCCTCGCCCTTCCAGACGGCCTCGACTTCGGCTCGAAAGTCGAAGTTCGCCGAGAGCAGCGGCTCGGCTTCGACGTGCCTCGCATGCCGCTCGGCCAGGAGGCCGCCGGCGGCAGCGACGTGCTCGTCCGAAAAGGGCTGAATCTCGACACCGGCCATGGGGCTCGGACGATACCCCTCGCGTCCTGACCGGCACCGCTCCCGCGCGGCGGAGCCGCGCTGTAGCGGCGCCTGCGGCCGCTGCCGGCACGTCGCTCTCCGGGGCCGTGCTCTGCAGCACTGTCCCCTCCGGCGCCGCACCGGCAGCGACCGCTCAGAACAGGAGGGCGCTACCTCTTCGCCGGGGCATAAAGTGGGGCGTATGCCGAAGACTCTGACCGGCGCCGAGCTCCAGGTCGACGACGCGCCGTCCCGCGACAGCGAGCTCTTCCTCGTCGACGGGAACAATCTCGCCTACCGTGCATTCTTCGCGCTCCCCGAGGAGCTGGCCACGAGCGACGGCTTCTCGACGAATGCGCTGCTCGGCTTCACGAACATGCTCTTCAAGCTCCTTGCCGATTACAAGCCGAAAGGCGTCGCCGTCGCCTGGGACACCCGGCCGGTGCACAGAGCGGCTGTCTCCGAGGACTACAAGTCGGAACGCAAGCCGATGCCGGATCTGCTTCGCGAGCAGTTCCCGCACTTCCGGCCGATTGTCGAGGCGTTCGGCTACCGAAACCTCGAGTTCGAAGGCTGGGAGGCGGATGACGTCATCGCCACCCTCGCGACGCAGGCCGACGAGGTGGGCATCAAGACGACCGTCGTGTCCACGGACCGCGACGCGTTCCAGCTCGTCTCCGACAACGTGACGCTGATGATGACGCCGCGCGGGGTCTCGGACGTGCACGTGTACACGCCGGAACGCGTCGAGGCGCGCTACGGAATCCGACCGGAGCAGGTGCCGGACTTCATCGGTCTCAAGGGCGACACCTCGGACAACATTCCAGGCGTCCCGGGGATCGGCGACAAGACCGCCGGGCAGCTGATCGGGCAGTACGGCTCGCTCGAGGACGTGATCGAGCATGCGGACGAGCTGTCGCCGGCGCGCCGCAAGAACATCACCGAGCACGCCGAGCAGGCGCGGGAGTCGAAGGAGCTGGCGACCATGCGGCGGGATCTCGAGCTCGACTGCGACGTGACGCAGCTCGTCCTCGCCCCGCCCGACCGCTCGCAGCTGAAGGAGATGTTCCGGCGCTTCGAGTTTCGCAACCTGCTGGGCCGTGTGGACGAGCTCGACGTCGCGGTGCCGGCTGCGCCGATGGAGCTCGAGCAGACGCCGGTTCCCTGGGCCGAGGAACTGAGCAACAGTCTGTTGCAAAGTCCTGGGTCGGTGGCTTATGCAAGCGACGGAGAGCGTGTTGCACTGGCCGACAAGGACAGGGTCGTCGTGTCCCCCCCGATGGCGCGCACGGAACGGGCCTTCGTCGTCCACGACGCAAAAGCGCAGCGGGTGGACGCCGAGGACGACACGCTGCTTGCCGCCTACCTGATCGAGCCCTCGCGGCCCGCGTACCCACTCGAGGACCTAACCGCGGAGTACGGGCTCGAGCTCGAGCCGGACCCTGCCACCGAGGAGGAGACCGCCGCGCTTGTGCGCAATGCAGCCGCGACGCTCCGGCTCCGCGACGTTCTCGTGGATCGGGTTCGGGAGCGCGACATGGAGACGCTGTACCGGGAAATCGAGCTCCCGCTCTCGCCGGTGCTGGCGGCGATGGAGCTCGCGGGCGTCAAGATCGACGAGTACCGGATGGGCGAGATCACGGCGCGCCTGCGTGAGCGGGTGGAGGAGCTGGAAGCCCGGGCTTACGAGCTCGCGGGCGAGGAGTTCATGATCGGCTCGACCCAGCAGGTCGGCCGCATCCTCTTCGAGAAGCTCGAGCTCACACCGGGCCGCAAGGGGAAGACCGGCTTCTCGACGGACACGCGCGTCCTCCGGTCGATCCGCGGCGAGCACGAGATCGTCGCTGTGATCGAGGAGTGGCGCGAGTACTCGAAGCTCCTCAACACGTATCTGGGCCCGCTTCCGAGCATGCTCGGCGAGGACGGCCGCCTGCACACGACGATCAATCAGGCGGTCGCCGCGACGGGCCGGCTCTCGACGACGAACCCGAACCTGCAGGCGATTCCGATCCGCACCGAGCTCGGTCGCGAGATCCGCTCGGCCTTCGTCGCCGAACAGGGCCACAAGTTGCTCTCAGCCGACTATTCGCAGATCGAGCTCCGCATCCTGACGCACGTCTCCGGCGAGCCGAAGCTGCGCGAGGCGTTCGCCCGGGGGGAGGACATCCACACGGCGACCGCAGCCGAGGTGCTCGGGGTCGATCCCGCAGAGCTCACGACCGGCCAGCGCTCGATCGCGAAGATGATCAACTTCGGGATCGTCTACGGGATCTCGGCGTTCGGGCTCTCCGAGAACCTCGAGATCCCACGGGAGGAGGCGCAGACGTACATCGACGCGTATCTCGCCCGTTTTCCACACGTGCAGGACTTCATCGCCCGGACGATCGAGGCTTCTGCGCGCGACGGCTATGCGACGAGCCTGCTTGGCCGCCGGCGCCCGGTGCCGGAGCTGAAGGCCTCGAACCGGCAAACCCGATCGCTCGGCGAGCGGCTCGCGGTCAACTTCGTCATGCAGGGCTCGAATGCAGACATCATCAAGGTGGCAATGGTGCGAATCCATGACCGGCTGCGGCAAGAGGGGAGAGCCGCCCGACTCGTCCTGCAGGTCCACGACGAGTTGCTGGTCGAAGTCCCGGATGCGGAGCTCTCCGCGGTGAAGGACATCATGCGTGAGGAGATGTGCGGCGCGTTCGACCTCGACCCGCCCCTTGCCGTCGACATCGGGACCGGCGACGACTGGCATGAGGCTAAGTCGTGATCCGGCTGAGGTTGTTCCTCGAGAGAGTCGGTCTCAAGCGGATCCTCTTGGTCACGCTCGTGGTGGCCGCGCTCGTTACTGCCGGAGTCGTCGGCGCGGTCGTCCTGGGCGCAGGGGGGAAGAAGGCCTCGACGACGGCCAGGAGCAACCCGGACCTCGGCAACCTCTTCTACCTGCGGGCGATCGCGCCGAAGGTTCAGGTCCAGGGCTGCGTGATGTACATCCGCTTCACGTGGAAGCCGCACTACCACGCAGATCAGTACATCGGCGCGCCGGCGTTGATCATGGCCTCCGGGACGGGGATCGAGGGCCCGTACCGAAAGACCTTCACCGCCTCCGGAGTGAGCCTCGACGTAGGCCCGGTCTCCCTCGGTGGCGGCTACCGGCTCTGGTCGGCGAGAGTCGCGTCGCTGGACGGTGATCCTCCCCGGAACGACACGACCATTCAGGCAGGCCCGCCGTCGAGCGTCGAGTGCGACTGACAGCGGCGGCTTTGCGCGCCGAAAACGAGTCTGCGGCTCGCGGATATACTCCGCGCGCCATATGACCAACGAAACAGTTG
>CAZQAG010000048.1:0-17987 GCA_964591295.1 uncultured Gaiellales bacterium
GGCGAGACGCTGTCCAGGAACTTCTTGAACTCGTCCACGATCTCGTCCTCGTTCACTTCCTCGCCCTCGAATTCGATTGCCGACTCCTCGATCACGTCGTCAGCAGCGAAGATCGGCGCGTCGGCCCGCACGGCGAGCGCGATCGCGTCGGAAGGCCTGGAGTCGATCTCGACCTCCGAGCCGTTCTGCTGAACGGTGATCGAAGCGTAGAACGTGCTCTCCTTGAGCTCGGTGACCGTAATCCGAACGACCTGTGCTTCGAGCTGATCGAGCATGTCGGTGACGAGGTCGTGGGTCATCGGGCGCGGCGTCGAGGCGCCCTGGAGCTTCATCAGGATCGCAGCCGCCTCGGGATGACCGATCCAGATCGGCAGGAACCGGTTGCCGTCGGCCGTCTTCAGCAAGACGATGGGCTGCTTGCTGCCCAGGTCGAAGCTCACCCCGTAGATGACCATTTCTTGCATGGCAGTCCTCGATTCATCTTAGCGCGGTGCCTCGGCGGCTCCGTCCCTCCAAGGAGTACCTCGGCGTCGCTAGAATCGAGCGCCCCGGGCGATTAGCTCAGTTGGTTAGAGCGCCGCTCTGATAAGGCGGAGGTCCGTGGTTCGAATCCACGATCGCCCATTTCGCGCCCAAACCAACGCGCGAAATGTCAAAGGGCGCGCCCAACGCCCGAGACCGACCCGGAGATGTGCCCCGAGAGGGGACGAGGCGCCGCCGTAGTAGGCGGCAGGACAAGGGACCGCGCGAGTCCGGCCGCTGCGCCGCCATGACGACTTCAATCGGCATTCTTCTCGGGGACATTTGTCTGTGAGCTACGGTGGCAAAGCGCGCCGCAGCGGCCACCGCGGTTAGTGCAGGACGCGTGTCCGGCGCAGATAGTCATCCACGACGAGGAGAAACCCTTCGTCCCGCGCGATTTCGCTCAGCGTTCCCTTCGTGAACTCGTCCAGCTCGGACGTGCCGGCGAGCTCGACCAAGAACGTCCCCAGCCGGCCCTCCTGGGACATCGCGGCCATGCGCAGGAAGATCTGGCGCGCTTCCGCGTCCTGGGAGATCGCCTCCAGCGACTCGAGGTCCTGCATCCACTCGCCGAACATCAGTGCTCCAACGCGGAGCTGCCCCGATTGGTTACGGAACCTGCCCGCTCGAGGGCCTCGGCGAGCTCCTCGAGCTGGACCTCCGTCTCGACCGGGATCTCGAGGCCGCGGGCGGTGACACGCGCCGAGAACCCGGTCAGCCTCTCCGCGGCACGCCGCACGCGGTCCGCAAGCTCCGGGTCGGCCGGCGCGGCGCGCTTGCGCTTCACTTTCGCGCCGGACCAGCGCGCCTCGCGCTCCGCCGCGCGAACCGAAAGCCCCTGGCGGACGATCTTGCGGGCGAGGCGGCGCCGGCCCTCGTTGTCCGGAACGGCCAAGACAGCGCGCGCATGGCCCTCGGTCAGCTCACCGCGCTCGACCATCGAAAGGATGTCGTCGGAGAGCTCCAGGAGCCGCACGCGGTTGGAGACAGCAGGCTTCGAGCCGCCGACGCGCTCTGCGATCTCGCCGAGCGAGAGGCCGAACTCGTCGGTCAGGAGCGCGTAGGCACGAGCTTCCTCGACCGGTGAGAGCTCCTCGCGCGCCACGTTCTCGATCAGACCAAGCAGGAGCGAGTCACGGTCGTCCGCGTCCCGAACAAGCGCAGGAAGCATTTCCACGCCCGCCTCGCGCGCAGCGCGCCAGCGCCGCTCGCCTGCGATCAGCTCGTAGCCACCTGCGGGCCGGAGCCGCAGAACCACCGGCTGGATGATTCCCTGCGCGCGAATCGACTCGGCCAGGCCGGCGGTCGCCTCGTGGTCGAAGCGCTTCCGCGGCTGGCGCGGGTTCGGATGGATCAGCTCGACGGGAACCTGCGCCAAGTCGCTCGTGCCGGCTCCTCCGATCAGGACCTCGAGGCCGCGGCCGAGGCCTCGCCTCTCGCTAGGGACGCTCGACAAGCTCCATCGCCACCTTCCAGTAAGCCTCCGCGCCGGCCGAGCGCGGGTCGTAGGTGATTATCGGCTCGCCGTGGCTCGGCGCTTCGGCGATGCGCACCGAGCGGGGCACCCGAGCGCGGAAGAGCAGCGACCCGAAGTGCCGCTCGAGCTCTGCGGCGACGTCCGCCGACAACCGCGTGCGTCCATCGACCATCGTCAGGACGACCCCGGCCAGCGCGAGCCCGGGGTTGAGCCGCGTCCGGATCAAGCCCAGCGAGCTCACGAGCTGAGAGAGCCCCTCGAGCGCGTAGTACTCGGCCTGGACGGGCACGAGGACGCGGCTTGCGGCGGCCAGAGCGTTCACGGTCAGCGGGCCGAGCGAGGGTGGGCAGTCGACGAAGACGAAGCCGTACGTGTCGGCGGCCGGCGCCAGTGTCTCGGCAAGAAATCGCTCCCCGTCGCCGCGACGGGCGAGCTCCGCGGCGGTGCCGGCGAGATCGGGCTTGGACGGGATCAGATCGAGGTTCTCGAAGCGCGTCGGCCGCGCCAGCTCGCTCGGAGGCACCCCGTCGAGCAGGTCACAGCTCGAGCTGCCGTTCGCGCGCTCACCAAGGCCTGATGTCGCGTTCGCCTGCGGGTCGAGATCGACCAGCAGTACTCGCTCTCCAGCGTGCGCGAGACATGCCGCGAGATTGACGGCAGTCGTCGTCTTGCCGACGCCGCCCTTCTGATTCGCGACGGCATAGATGCGCCCGGCCACGAAGGCCACTCTAGTCAGGCGAGAGGACGTTTCCGGGCCACGCCCGGACGGCGGGGGAAACCCGCTGGAGTCGGGCCGATCTTGGGCACGACGGCCAGGCCCGACCGATCCTCCGGAGGGCCTCCGCCGAGCTGCTCCGCCACACGCGCCAACTCCTCGAGATCCGCCGTCGGGCCGAGCCAGAGAACCGCCGCGCCGCCCGGCCGGACAAGCGGCAGCGTCCACTCGAGCGCGACCGGCGGTGCGGCGAGCGCCTTGGCGACGGCGACGCCGAAACGATCCGTCTCCTGCTCCTCGGCGCGCCCTCGAACGACGGTCACGTTCGGGAAACCGGCCGCCACTTGCTCGAGGAACTGCGCCTTCCGTGCGTTCGCCTCGAGCAGCGTCACTTCCCGCTCAGGAAGAGCGGCGGCGAGCGGGATCCCGGGTGACCCGCCGCCGGAGCCGACGTCCACGATCGGCCCTGAGAGCTCGCCCACGACATCCACCCCACGTAGCGCGTCCTCGGCGAGCATCGCCCAGGCCTCGTTCCGCTCGCGAATCGCCGTCAGGCCCGGCGTGGCCAGCAGCTCATCGAGCCAGCGCTCGAGCCTGGGGTCGGTCAAGCGAGCGGCAAGATGACGACGAAGCGGTTGGGCTCTGTGCCCTCGCTCCCCGTCTCGACCCCGTCGAATTCCTTCAGGCGCACGTGGATGGTCTTCCGCTCGACGGCCGTCATCGGCTCGAGCTCGATCCGCGAGTGGGTCGCAAGCGCCTCCTCCGCACTTCGGACGGCGAGCGCCTCCAGAGCCGTCCGCCGTCGCTCGCGATAGCCCGCTGCATCGACGACGACGTCCTTGCGGTCGTCGGGACGGGAGCGCCAGACAATCGCGTTTACGAGGTACTGGATCGCGTCGATCGTCTGCCCGTGCTTGCCGATCAGGAGGCCGAGGTTCGAGCCGGAACAGGTCGCGGTCAGGACCTCGTCGCCTTCCTCGATCTCGATCCGGCAGCGAACACCAATTCCCGCCGTGATGCGCTCGACGAGATCGCGCACCCGTCCCGCCAGGTCACTGTCGGCAACAGCGGGCTCGGCGGCCAAGGTCGCGTCCTGGTCGACCGAGGCGATCACCCGCGCCGGCGCATAGCCGACACCGAGCAGGCCGCGCTCACCCTCGGCGACGACCTGGAACTGGACGGCAGCCTTGTCGAGGTTGGGATGGAGCTTCTCGAGCTCGCGCAGCGCCGCCCATTTGGCCTCGCCCACGGTCTCGCCGGTTGCCTCGACCTGTCGGTGATCCTCGGTCACCGGCGCGCCTTTTTCTTCTTGCGCTTCACGCGCTTTGGAGGGGCGGGCTTGGAGGGCTGGTCGGGCACGGCAGGCGCGTTCCCGTCCCCGTCGGGCGCAGGAGGAGGCTCACCCTTGGGTGGAGTCCGCGACGAGCGCTTCGGCGGCGTCGGAGGCTTCTTCGGCACCAGGCTCCGAGTCACGACTCCCTGCCCGACGGTCCATAGGTTGGTGGTCACCCAGTAGAGGACGAGGCCGACCGGAAAGTTGACGAGAACGGGGACGAACGCGACCGGCAGCACCATCATCAGCGTCCGCTGCGTCTTGTCCATCGTCGCCGACATGAAGTAGGTCGAGGCGAGCTGGCTGAGGACATAGATCACGAGCAGCACGTAGCCGGACCAGTGCGCGTTTGCGTGACTCGTGATGTCCGGGACGAAGCCGAGCCAGCCGATCGTGTCTCCCGGATGGAGCAGCTCGTCCGGGTCGCGCAGGACGAAGTAGAGCGCGAAGAAGACCGGGAGCTGGAAGAGGATCGGAAGGCACGGAGCCGCCGGGTTCACGCTGTTCTCCCGGTAGAAGCGCATCAGCTCCTCGTTGCGCTTTACCTTGTCGTGCTTGTACCGCTGCTGGATCGCCTTCATCTCCGGCATATGCGCCTGCATCGACTGCATCGAGTGGATCTGCTTGACCGTCAGCGGGACGAGCAGCATCCGGACGAGGATCGTCAGCGCAACGATCGACCAGGCCCAGGGCAGCCCGATCGTGCCGTGCGGGCCCAGCCATTCGAGGATGGCCCGCAGGATGTCTTCGAGGGGGGTGAGCGGGTTCGCGATGAAGATCATCGGAAGAGCCTCTGGTCGGCCGCGTAGTCGACGCCGCCGTGGCTCCACGGGTTGCAGCGGAGCAACCGCCAGCCGGCGAGGGCCACGCCTCGAGCCAAGCCGTACTGGCGGAGCGCGTCGATCGCGTACTGCGAACAGGACGGGTGGTATTTGCAGCCACCGGGAAAGAGGACGCCAAAGGTGTAGCGGTACGCATAGACGAGCCCGATCCCGAGATAGCCCGGCAACTTCAGGATCATGCCGCCGCCTTCCCGAGAACTTCGTCGACGCGCTCGCCGAGCCACTCGAAGCCCTTCGACTCAGCGCCCTCCACGAGCCCGGGCCGGACGATCAGCACGTAGTCGCAGGCCGGCGGAAGCGTCTCGAGCCGGGCGCTCCACGTCTCTCGAAGCTGACGCTTGATCTTGGAGCGGACGGTCGAGCCGCCGGTGCCTTTCGGGACTGCGATGCCGAGTCGCGGCTCCTCCCCGTCCTCCCGCGGGAACCAGTAGAGAACGAGGAAGCGGGTCGACACGGAGCGGCCGTGCCGATAGACGGCGTCAAAGTCCCGGGAACGGGAGAGGCGGTGCCGACGATGCACGAGTTGTTCCGAGGTCAGGCAGAGAGCCGCTTGCGTCCCCGGGCCCTCCGTCGCTTCAGAATCGCCCGGCCGGCTCGCGTCGCCATGCGAGCGCGAAAGCCGTGCCGTCGCTTCCTGCGGCGCACGTTTGGCTGGTAGGTCCGCTTCACGGTAAGAGGTGAGAGAAAAAGAGGAACGAGCGCCCTTTTCCCAGAGCGCGAGGCCAGTATAGACGAGCACCTCAGGACTGGGTTATCCACAGCTCAGCGGGTGTTTACAGCTTTGAAAAAACGCTGCGAGGGGGTGCCTCCCGCGCCTGCGCGCCCCCTTCTCAACCCGACTTTCCACACCTGTGGAGTAAGGTGTGGAACGACGGTAAATCCCTGCAAAACCGGATCTTTTTCCCCACTGGCGTACCCCATTGAGTGCCCGAGACGACGCTGTTATGCTCGCCGCTCACCCCCGACCGAGGAGATTGGTCCGGCGTCGTGGCGCGCCAGCAAGAGCTGACAGCAGAGAGTCTGTGGACCGAAGTCTCGGACCGCCTCAAGGGGGCGCTGAACGACACCACGTTCGGTACCTGGTTTGGCGATGTCTCGAGTCACGAGCTCACCGACGAGGCGTTCGTCCTCTCCGTGCCGAACGACTTCACGCGCGAGTGGATCGAGGGGCATTTCCTCGACCTGATCGGGGCGGCCGTTCGCGATGCGACGGGCGCCGAGCGTCGGATCCGGCTCTCGGTCGAGCAGCACGAGGTCGAGTCCGCAGGGCCAATCCCGGAGCCGGAGACACCGGAGAGAACCGGGTTCGACATGAGTCAGAAGTACACGTTCGACTCGTTCGTGATCGGCTCGTCGAACCGCTTCGCGCACGCAGCCGCGCTGGCCGTGGCAGAGGCGCCGGCCCAGGCGTACAACCCGCTCTTCATCTACGGCGGGACCGGTCTCGGGAAGACGCACCTCCTGCAGGCGATCGGCCAGTACGTCGGCGCGCACTCGCGCAAGCTGTCCGTTCGCTACATCACGAGCGAGACGTTCATGAACGACTTCATCAACTCACTGCGCGACAAGCGCATCGAGGGCTTCAAGCAGCGCTATCGGACCTACGACCTACTCCTGATCGACGACATCCAGTTCCTCGAGCACAAGGAGCGAATCCAGGAGGAGTTCTTCCACACCTTCAATTCGCTCTACGAGGCGGGCCGGCAGATCGTGATCTCGTCCGACCGGCCGCCACGCGAGATCTCGACCCTCGAGGAGCGGCTCCGCTCGCGATTCGAGTGGGGGCTCATCACCGACATCCAACCCCCCGACCTCGAGACCCGCATCGCGATTCTCCGCAAGAAGGTGAAGACGGACGGGATTCACATCCCCGACCCGCAAGTGCTGACGTTCATCGCCGGCCGCGTCTCGACCAACATCCGCGAGCTCGAGGGTGCACTCACAAGGGTCGTCGCCTTCTCGAGCCTTACCGGCCGGCCGATGACCGTCGACCTCTCCCAGGACGTGCTCAAAGACGTCTTTCCACAAGGAGAGGCTCCCGAGGTTTCGATCGAGCGCATCCAGTCGACGGTGACCGACCGCTTCGGGCTCTCGATGGAGGAGCTCTGCGGCAAGCGCCGGTCGCAGAACATCGTCTACCCACGCCAGGTCGCGATGTACCTCTCCCGCGAGCTCACGGACGCATCGCTCCCAAAGATCGGCCGGGAGTTCGGCGGGCGAGACCACACGACGGTGATTCACGCGACGTCGAAGATCGCGCGGCTGATTCGCGAGGACCGCTCTGTGTACAACCTGGTGCAAGAGTTGACCGCGCGCATCAAGCAAACCCGGTAAATCTGGGGACAGTCGAACAAGACCACTTCAAACATGTGCAAAACGCCTACTTCCCCACACATTGCGTCCCCAGGGCAAACGCGCTCCGGTAACCGCAGCACGGCATCGTCCCCAGAGTCCACACTCCTTACTACTGCTACTACAAATTCTTTTTAAATGACAGAGATAGAAACTGCAGTCGGAGCGGCCGTGAAGGTCACCTGCTCGAAAGACGAGCTCACCCGCGCTCTCTCGGTTGTCGGGAGGGCGGTCTCGACGCGTGCCTCGGTGCAGGTGCTCGGCGGTGTGTTGGTGCGCGCCGGCGACGGCCAGGTCGAGTTCGCCGCGACGGACATGGAGCTCTCACTCCGTCTCACCGTTGACTGCCAGGTGGAGGGCGAAGGCGCGGTGGTCGCGCCGGGCCGCCTACTCGTCGATCTGGCGCGGTTGCTGCCGGAGGGCGACGTCGTGCTCGAGCACAGGCCGGAGCAGGGCGCGCTCGAGGTGACTTGTGGATCGGCGAGCTACAAGCTCAACACCTACAGCGCCGAGGATTTCCCGAAGCTTCCGGACGCCGAGAGCGCGCAGACGTTTACGGTCGACCGCGGTGCGTTCCTCGAGACGGTTTCGCGCGTCGCCCGTTCGGCCTCACGGGACGAGTCGCGCCCGGTGCTTACCGGGATCCTGGTTCGCTTCGAAGCCGGAAAGCTCGTGATGGCAGCGACCGATTCGTACCGGCTCTCGGTCAAGGAGACCGAGCTGGCCGGCGGCGAAGGAGCCGACCTCGAGGCAATCGTCCCGGCGCGCGCGCTCACCGAGCTCTCGCGGATCGCGCAGGACGCTGGCGACCTGCGGATCGGCGTGCAAGAGAACCACGTCGTGTTCGGAGCGGGCGAGGTCTGGCTGACGACCCGGCGGATCGACGGGCAGTTCCCGAACTACAAGCAGCTGCTGCCCGAGACGTTCGAGCACGAGGTTAAGATGGACCGCGAAGAGCTCCTCGAGGTGGTGCGCCGAGCCTCGGTGATGGCGCAGCGCAACTCACCGCTCCGTCTGCGCTTCGCGGAGGGAGAGCTGACCGTCTCCGCACAGACTGCGGACGTCGGCGAGGCGAAGGAGTCGCTGCCCGCGCAGTTCTCGGGCGAGCCGCTCGAGATCGGGTTCAACCCGGAGTTCCTACGCGACGGCCTCGAGTCGGTCGACAGCGATGAGATTGCGCTGCGGCTGATCAGCCCGCTCCGGCCCGGCCTCATCCACTCAGAAGCCGACAACTTCTCGTACTTGATCATGCCGATCCGCCTCGCTGGCTGAATGCAGCTGGCTGTTGTGACTTCGATCGGTGCAGGAGGGCGTACTAGACGGACGCACGGGAGACGGATGGCCACGCCGGCAAAGCCGGCATGGCCTCCAACGGCATCGCAAGCGATGCCTCAGCCGTACGTCCTGAAGGCGGCACCGTAAGCGGTGCCTCAGGGCTGATCGTCAAGACACTCACGCTCCGCGACTATCGCTCCTATGCCTCGCTCGAGCTGGGTCTCGAGCCCGGTCTGGTGCTCGCTGTCGGCGAGAACGGAGCGGGGAAGACGAACCTGCTCGAGGCGCTGCACGTCGGTACGCAGGGCTTTTCCCCGCGAAGCCGCAACGACGCTCAACTCGTGCGCTTCGGCGCTGACGCGGCGCGGATCGAGCTCACGGGCGATCTCGGCGGGAGGAAGCTGGAGATCGAGCTCACTCTCCGGCCCGGCGAGGCGAAGCGGGCCCAGCTGAACGGCGCGCCCCTGCGTGCGGCGGAGCAGCTTCGCGGAGAGGTCGCAACGCTCGTCTTCACCCCGGACCGGCTCGTGGTGGTCAAGGGCGGGCCGGCTGCCAGACGGGCGTACTTCGACCGGGTGCTGGGCCGGCTTCTCCCCGCTCGGGCAGCGGTTCCGGCCGAGTATGGCGCAGCCGTCGCGCAGCGAAACGCCGCGCTGCGGCGCGTGACGGTCGGAGCGTCGTCACGGGACGCGGTTGCGCCCTGGACACAGCGGGTGGCAGAGCTCGGAAGTGCGCTCGTCACGGCCCGGCACGAGGCGATCGCGGCGCTGGGGCGGCCCTTCGCCGAGCGGGCCGCCGAGCTCGGGCTTGCCGCCGCCGAGCTGCTGTACGAAGCCGAGCCGCCCAGCTCCGAAGCCCTCGAGGCGCGGCTGGACGAGGATCTCGACCGCGGGACGACCGGGCTCGGACCGCACCTGGACGACGTCGGGATCGTCGCCGGCGCGCGCGACCTTCGCCGCTACGGCTCGCAAGGAGAGCAGCGCCTGGCGGTGCTCTCGCTGCTGCTCGCCGAGGCGGAGCTGATCACCGACCGCGGCCCGGCTCCGCCGCTTCTTCTCCTCGACGACGTGCTCTCTGAGCTCGACGAGCGAAGGCGCCGTGCGCTTGCCGAGCGGCTCAGTGGTCGCGGGCAGACCCTGATCACCGCGACGGGCGCGTCTGCTCTTCCCTTCCAGCCCAGCCAGCTCGTCGAGGTCGAGCCCGGGCTTGCGAGGGCTGCATCGTGAAGCCCGAACGAATTGGCGACGAAGTCCAGCGTGAGCTGGGGCGCTTCGGCCCGGCAGAAGGAATGACCGAGATCGTCCGCGCGTGGCCGGCGGCGATGGGTGAGCAGATCGCGCGCAACGCGTGGCCGGCTCGGATCACCCGGGACGGCAAGCTGCATGTAGCGACAGCGTCGTCCGCGTGGGCGTTCGAGCTGGCGCAGCTCGAGCCGAAGCTGCTCGAGCGCCTTCGCGAGGCACTTGGGAACGTGGCTCCGCCGGGGTTGAGGTTCGCTCCCGGAAAGCTTCCGGAGTCCTCCCCGGAGGAGGATGCGGGCGCTTCGAAGGGCTTGCGGGAGCCGACCGCGGAAGAGCGCGAGCTGGCGGCGGCGATGGCCTCCGGGATCGAGGATGAATCTCTTCGCAAAATCGTTGCGAAAGCGGTCGCGGCGAGCCTCGCGAGGCCGTCCTGACGGCCGCTCCGTCTGGTACACTTCAACTAGCCCGAAAAGGGGAAATTTGCAGGGCTTTTTTAAATGACTGAAGCTGCGTACAGCGCAAAAGACATCACCGTCCTCGAGGGTCTCGAGCCGGTCCGGCTTCGGCCGGGCATGTACATCGGCTCGACGGGCCCTCGCGGCCTCCACCACCTCGTTTTCGAGGTGGTGGACAACTCCGTCGACGAGGCCATGGCGGGCCGTGCGGACCTCGTCGAAGTCCGCCTTCATCCCGACAACTCGGTGACAGTCACAGACAACGGCTCGGGCATCCCGACGGACATGATGAAAGAGCAGGGGCTCCCGGCGGTCACGGTCGTGCTGACGAAGCTTCACGCCGGCGGCAAGTTCGGCGGCGACGGCTACAAGGTCTCTGGCGGCCTGCACGGAGTCGGCGTCTCGGTGGTCAACGCGCTCTCGGCGTGGCTTCACGTCGACGTGAAGCGCGACGGCAAGATCTTCCACCAGGAATTCGCCCGGGGCGAGCCGACCACCGACCTGAAGAAGGCCGGCCCGACGAAGGAGACCGGCACGACGATCACGTTCCTTCCGGATCTCGAGATCTTCGACGAGCTCGAGTGGTCCGAGGAGATCCTCATCCAGCGCCTCCGCGAGACGGCGTTCCTGACCAAAGGGTTGCGAATCGTGCTCATCGACGAGCGCGAGGGCGAGGAGCGGCACGAGTTCTACGCCGAGGGTGGGATCCGGGACTTCGTCTCCTACGTGAACGACTCGAAGGACCCGGTCCACAAGCACATCGTCTACTTCGAGGGCTCCACGAACGGCGATGCGGCGGCAAGCGGTCAGGTCGAGGTCGCGATGCAGTGGAACACCTCGTACGTCGAGTCGGTGTTCTCGTTCGCGAACAACATCAACACCCACGAAGGCGGCACGCACCTCTCCGGCTTCAAGGCGGCACTGACCCGCACGCTCAACGACTACGCGCGCCGCAACGGCTTTCTCAAGGAGCGCGACGACAACCTCGAGGGCGAGGACGTCCGTGAGGGCCTTGCCGCGGTGATCTCCGTCAAGTTGCAGGACCCGCAGTTCGAGGGTCAGACGAAGACGAAGCTGGGCAACGCCTGGGTGCGAGGGCTCGTCGAGCAGACCGTGAACGTGAAGCTCGCCGAGTTCCTCGAAGAGAATGCGGCAGAGGCCAAGCAGATCATGCAGAAGGCCCTCGCAGCGCGAAACGCGCGGCAGGCCGCCCGCAAAGCACGTGAGCTGACGCGCCGCAAGAGCGCGCTCGACAGCATGGCGCTGCCCGGCAAGCTGGCCGACTGCTCGATCAGCGATCCCGAGTCGGCCGAGCTCTACCTGGTCGAGGGCAACTCGGCCGGCGGCTCTGCGATTGACGCCCGAGACCGAACATTCCAGGCGATCCTGCCGCTGCGCGGCAAGGTGATCAACTCGGAGAAGAACCGGATCAACAAGGTGCTCTCGAACCTCGAGATCCAGTCGATGATCACCGCGATCGGGACGGGCATCGGCGACGAGTTCGACCTCGAGAAGCTCCGTTACCACCGGGTGATCGTCATGACCGACGCCGACGTCGACGGCTCGCACATTCGCACGCTGATTCTCACGTTCCTCTACCGGCAGATGCAGGACCTCGTCGAGGGGGGCTACATCTACATCGCCGTTCCACCCCTCTACCGCGTGAAGATCGGGAACCGGGAGCAGTACGTCGAGAAGGAGTCCCAGTTCGAGGACATTCTCGTCCGCGAGCGGGTGAAGGACGTCCTCGTCGCCGCGCGCGAAGGAGAGCCTCAGAAGCTGACCGAGGCGCGGTACCGGCGCCTCGCGAAGGCGCTGAACGAGTTCGAGGGCTGGACCCAGCGCCTGCGCGCTGATTTCGGACAGCCTGCGGCGACCTTCGTCATCGGGCATCGGCTCGTGGAAGTCGACATCGATGCTGCGGCCGGCAAGGACCTCGCGAAGACGCTCGAGTCCGTCGGCGAGGACGGCCACGAGCTCTCAATTCTCGAGCAGACGGACGAGGCGACGACGATCAAGATCGTCGAGGTCGAGACGAGCGCCGCGAGCCATGTCACCATTCCGACCGACCTTTTCGCTTCGCCGGTCTACGCGAACCTGAGGCGCTCATACGCGCGACTCGTCGAGTTCTTGGGCATGCCGCCATTCACGCTCACGCTCGGCAAGAAGGAGCGCACCGCCGAGACCTTCGAGGAGCTTCGCTACGAGGCGCTCGAGCTCGCGAAGGAAGGGATCAACATCGGCCGCTTCAAGGGCCTCGGCGAGATGAACCCCGAGGAGCTCTGGATGACGACGATGGATCCTGCGAAGCGGATGCTGATCAAGGTCGAGGTCGAAGACGCGGCCGCAGCGGACCGAATGTTCTCGATGCTGATGGGCGACCAGGTCGAGCCTCGCCGTGAGTTCATCGAGTCGAACGCGAAGGACGTCAGGTTCCTTGATGTCTAGGCAAACGGCTGCTGTGTCAGCGGGAGGAGTTGGCAGGCGGAGCCGGGCTTTG
Organism: uncultured Gaiellales bacterium; assembly: GCA_964591295.1. Classification (GTDB taxonomy): domain Bacteria; phylum Actinomycetota; class Thermoleophilia; order Gaiellales; family Gaiellaceae; genus VAXT01. Next base: position 12,713 of record CAZQAG010000048.1, read on the forward strand.
CCCGCGCGCAGCCCAGGTCATGACAGACCGCAGCGAGGTGTGAAGGAGGGGGCTCACGGGGGAACCCTGGGTTCCCCCGTGCTGGACCAGGTCGAGCCTCGCCGTGAGTTCATCGAGTCGAACGCGAAGGACGTCCGATTCCTGGACGTCTGATCGTGGAGGGCGCTCTGTATGTCGTCGGTTGAGCCACTCGGCCCCGGCCGGATAGAGCCGCGCGAGCTCGAGCAGGAGATGCGCTCGAGCTTCCTCGACTACGCGATGAGCGTCATCGTCTCGCGCGCTCTCCCGGACGTGCGAGACGGCCTGAAGCCGGTGCACCGCCGGGTTCTCTTCGCGATGCACGAGGCCGGCCTGCAGCCGAACCGCCCACGACGCAAGTGCGCCTTCGTGGTCGGCGAGGTAATGGGCTCGTACCACCCGCACGGAGACGTCGCGATCTACGACACCCTGGTGCGCATGGCGCAGCCGTTCTCGATGCGCTACCCGCTCATCGACGGCCAGGGCAACTTCGGGAACATCGACGACTACCCAGCTGCGGCCATGAGATATTGCATTGCGCCCGGCACACGGGTGGCTACGCCGCACGGCTCGGTGAAGATCGAGGATCTCGTCGGCCGAACGACTCCGAACTCCGAGCGCGAAGCCGCTTTCGAGGTGCTCGACCGCCTCGGCCGGCCGGTGCAAGTCTCGAAGGTCTTCCACTCGGGCGAGCACCCGACGCTGCGGCTGCGGACTCGCGAGGGATTCGAGGTGACGGGCACGCACAACCATCCGGTGCTCTGCCTCGTGGACATGGTCGGCGTGCCGCTCCTGATGTGGAAGCTGCTCGACGAGATCAAGGCGGGCGATCGCGTTCTCGTCAACAGGACGCAGAGGCAGGTCGATCACGGTGTCACCGCGGCCGAGCGGAGCACCGCCCTGCTTCTCGGCGCATTCGTCGCCGAAGGATGGGTGAGCAAGACGCGCGCCGGGTTCAACAACGTCGACAAGGGCTACTTCGACGAGGTGCTCGCAGCGTACGACGCGGTCGTGGGCGGTCCTCGCTACGTCTACCAACGCAAGATCAAGTCGGGCAGCACCATTCATGAGCTAGACGTGCAGCGGCTGGTCACGCTCCTCGACAGTCCTCTCTCCGAGCTCGCAGGCCTGCCGAGCTCGGAGAAGCGCGTGCCGGAGGCTGTCTGGCGCGGCACTCCCTCGTTCAAGCGGATCTTCCTCCAGGCGCTCTTCGAGGGCGACGGATCTTCGTCGCTGCTGCCGCGCGGGGCAATCCAGATCTCTTACTCGACCTACAGCGAGGAGCTCGCGAAGGACGTGCAGCTGCTCCTGCTCGAGTTCGGCGTCGCGGCGCGCCTGTGCCGCTACGCGAAGGGCGAGATCAAGGTCGTGATCTCGAACCGGCGCGACGCGAGGCTGTTCGCGCGACGAGTCGGGTTCCTCGGCCTCAAGCAGTCGAAGCTCGAGCGTGAGCTCGCGGAGCTTCCGGAGACGAGCCGCTCGCTCTCACGCGACTACGTCCCCTTTGTCTCCGACTACATTCGCTCCGAGACCGATTCTCGCCTGCTCCGTCGGACCAACTTCGATCGCATCGAGCGGTTCGAGCGAAGCGGCACCGCGGTGCTCGAGCAGGTCTCGGAAGAGGTTCGTACCGTCGTGGAGCCGCTCGTCACCGGTGACTACTTCTACGCGGAGGTCGAGTCGGTAACCGACGCCGGAGTCCAGCCGGTCTACTCGCTTCGCGTCGACACAGACGACCACTCGTTCCTGACGAACGGGTTCGTCAGCCACAACACCGAGGCGCGGCTGACGAAGCTCGCGACCGAGCTGCTTCGCGACATCGACTCCGACACCGTGCTCTTCGTCCCCAACTACGACGAGTCGCGTCGACAGCCGGACGTCCTTCCGTCGCGCTACCCGAACCTGCTCGTGAACGGCTCGCAGGGGATTGCCGTCGGCATGGCGACGAACATCCCGCCGCACAACCTCGGGGAGGTGGTCGATGCGCTCGTGGCGCTGATCGACGACCCCGAGATCGACGTCGACCGCCTGACGCAGCACGTCAAAGGCCCCGACTTCCCGACCGGTGGCATCATCGTGGGCCGGGAAGGGATTCGGGAGGCCTACCGCTCGGGCCGGGGCCGAATCGTCATGCGCGCCCGGGCTCACATCGAGGAGTTGCGCGGCGGCAAGACGGCGATCATCGTCAACGAGCTGCCGTACGGGGTGAAGAAGGGCGGCGACTCCGGGGTGATCAAGAAGATCGCCGATCTCGTCAACGACAAGGTCTTGACCGAGATCTCCGACGTCAAGGACCTCTCCGACAAGACCGGAATGCGCATCCAGATCGACCTGAAGCGGGAGGCAATCCCGCAGGTCGTCCTGAACAAGCTCTACAAGCACACGGCGCTCCAGGCGACCTGGGGCTACAACGCCGTCGCGCTCGTGGACGGCGTGCCGCGCACGCTCGCGCTACGCGACCTGCTAAGCCACTACCTCGATTTCCAGCGCGAGGTCGTCACCCGCCGGCTGAAGTACGAGCTGCGCAAGGCCGAGGCACGGGCCCACGTCCTCCTCGGCTACCTGATCGCGCTCGACAACCTGGACGCGGTGATCGCGCTCATCCGGAGCGCGGACGACGCCGACGCGGCGCGCGAGGGCTTGATGAAGGAGTTCAAGCTCTCCGAGATTCAGGCCCAGGCGATCCTCGAGCTCCGTCTGCGCGCGCTGACGGCACTCGAGCGCAAGCGCGTCGAGGACGAGCACTCAGACCTCGTGGAGCGGATCGGCGAGCTACGCACGATCCTGGGCGACGAGTCCCGGATTGGCGCTCTCATCCGCGAGGAGCTGCTCGAGATCAAGCAGATCTACGGCAAGAACGACGAGCGCCGAACGGAGATCATCGCGGCCGAAGGCGAGTTCTCACTCGAAGACATGATCGCGGAGGAGGACATGGTGATCGCGATTACCCGCTCGAACTACATCAAGCGGCTGCCGGTGACGACTTACCGCGAGCAGCGCCGGGGCGGCCAGGGCGTGATGGGCATGGACCTGAAAGAGGACGACTACATCGAGCACCTCTTTGTCGCTTCCACACACGACTACGTCCTTTTCTTCACGAATGTCGGCAAGGTCTACCGGCTGAAGGTGCACGAGCTGCCGCTCGGGTCCCGGCAGTCCAAGGGCCGCGCGATCCAGAACCTCCTGCCGTTCCGTCAGGGCGAGCAGGTGCGCGCGGTCATCCAGACCCGCGATTTCGAGGAGTCGAAGTTCCTCGTCTTTGCGACGAAGCAGGGGATCGTCAAGAAGACCGAGCTCGCCGCGTACAACACGCCGCTCAAGGCGGACGGGATCATCGCGATCAAGATGCGCGGCGAAGACGAGCTCGTCTCGGTTCGTCACTCGACGGGCGACGACGACATCCTGATGGTCTCGCGCAAGGGCCAGGCCATTCGCTTCAGCGAGGCCGAGGCGCGACCAATGGGCCGCGACACCGGCGGCGTCAAGGGGATGGGCCTCCGGAAGGGTGACGAAGTCATCACCTCGGACGTCGTCGGGATCAACGAGGGCGACCTGCTCGTCGTGACCGAGAACGGCTACGGCAAGCGAACGAAGCTGGCGGACTACCCGCGGAAGGGCCGCGGAGGGCTTGGCGTGAAGACCGTGCAGCTGACGGAAGCGCGCGGACAGCTCGTCGGCGCCCGCATCGTCCAGGACGGCTACCAGGTGATGCTGATCTCGAATGGCGGCACCGTGATCAAGATCCCGGTCGAGGACGTGAAGCGCCTCGGACGGTCGACTCAGGGCGTGATCGTCATGCGTTTGCGCAAGGGCGAGCAGGTCTCCGCGCTTGCTCCGGTGGTCGAGTCCGAGGACGACGATGGCCCCGAGCTGGGCGTCGAGCCGCCGGCCGCACCGGTCGTCGAGCCCGCCTAAAAGCCGCAATTTCAAGCGGTTTTCCGCCGCAACCCTTCACAAAAACGGCCAAGAGCGATATATCTTGGCGCGAGGGGTTCCGTTTTCTCCGGGAGAAGAGTGATGGCCGCCAGCAGACAAGTCGATCTTCTAGAGCCGATCGATCTCGCGGAGCATCTGGACAAGGTCCAGCTGTATCTAGGCCAGGTGTGCCAGATCGCGGGCATCTCGAAGATGCAGCTCGACTACTGGACCAACAAGGCACAGATCCCTACGCAGGGTCGCAAGCAACGGATTTACGACATGGACGCGCTCGAAACCGTGATGCTGATCAAGCAGGCCAAGGACAAGGGACTGAACCTCGGCGCTGCGATCGAGGCCGCCCAGCGCTTCCGCGAGCTCAACGGCTCGACGGACGCCTCGAAGGACAGCTCGAAGCCCTAGCCCCGCAATCGAGCGGCCGCCTCTTCGGGCGGCAACCAGTTCACATGGAGGCCGGCTCCGAGCTCGAGCCCGGCAAAGACGGTCAGCCTGGGCACGACCTCGAGGTGCCAGTGCGCGCCGGTGTGCAGCCACGCATTCAGCGGCACGGGCCCTTCCTGCTCGCGCAGGGCGAGGACAGCGCGCCGGAGAAGAGTGAGCAGCGCGGCGAGGTCGTCCTCTGCCGGATCGGCGTCGTGTGCGCGCGGGGCGATCAATAGCTCGTACGGGACGCGGCCGGCGGGAGCGGCGCGCAGCGAGAGACCTCCATCGACCGCGATCTCCAGCGACTCGTCCTCAAGCAGTCCGCAGAGCGCGCAGTTGCCCTTCTGCAGCCGGGGGAGCTCTGCGGCCACCTCCGGGGGCGCCTCTCGGAGCCAGACGAGCTGGGAGTGGCTGTGCGGGAGGCTGGCGCCGGCCTCCCTGCCCTCGTTGACCAGCAGATAGGGGTACGAAAACCCGGCGCCGCGCGCTGCATCGAGCCGCCTATGCCAGGCCGCCGCGAGCGGGGCCAGCTCGGCCTCGGTGAGCTCGGCGACCGAACGGACGTGCCTCGGCGTGTGGACGATCACCTCCTGGTGCTCGAACGCCGGGTAGAGGTTCGGGACGACGCGCACCTGCCAGCCGGGGGTGTTCGGCTCACGCCCCGGAGGTGCGAGGGCGAAGGTCTCGGGAGGCGTGCGGTCCTCCCGGCCTTCGTCGAAGGGGCACTGCTCGAGCTCTTCGGGCGTCGGCGCATCGATCGCGCCGTGCTTCGCACCCGGCCGCCGCGCGCGGGCCGGGGCTATGACGACGGTCCGGCCTGAGAGAGGGTCCCGCCGGAGGTCCGGCGGAGTCAGCTCTTCTGCCCGTAGCCGGCGGAGTTCTCGATGAAAGGTCGGAA
>CAZQAG010000049.1:0-17699 GCA_964591295.1 uncultured Gaiellales bacterium
AGGTCGTAGATCTCGTTGAACTCGCGGCCCTTCTTGGCCATCTTGTCGTAGATCGCGTACGAGTGCTTCGCGCGCCCGGAGATCTCGCCCGGGATGTCGCCCCGCTCCAGCTCCTTCGTCAGCACGACCGCAGCCTCGTTCACGTGCTCTTCGCGGTCGGCGCGCCGCTCGGCGACCATCGCCTCGATCTCTGCGTACTTGCGCGGGTGCAGTGTCTGGAACGAAAGATCTTCGAGCTCCCACTTCAGCTTGTGGATGCCGAGCCGGTGGGCAAGCGGCGCATAGACCTCGAGCGTCTCACGGGCCTTCTGCACCTGCTTCTGGCGGCCGAGGTACTCGAGCGTGCGCATGTTGTGGAGGCGGTCGGCGAGCTTGATCAGGATGACCCGGACGTCGTGGGCCATCGCGACGATCATCTTGCGGTAGTTCTCGGCCTCGGCGTGCTCGCGGCTCTGGAACTGGATCCGCGTCAGCTTCGTCACGCCCTCGACGAGGTTCGCGATCTCGTCGCCGAACTCGGCCCGCACCTCTTCGGCGCTCACCTCTGTGTCTTCGACGACGTCGTGGAGCAGGGCCGCGGCGATCGACTCGTCGTCGAGCCTCAGCTCGGCGCAGATCTTCGCGGCTCCGAACGGGTGGTGGATGAACTGCTCTCCGGAGCGGCGCTCCTGGCCCTCGTGCGCGCGGGACGCGAAGTCGAACGCCCGGGCGAGCAGCTCGTGGTCGACGTCCGAGTTGTACGTCGCGATCTGCGCAAGCAGCTCCTCGAAGAGGTCTTCGTGGCGTTCCGGAGCTCCGACTAGGGCCATGCTCAAATTGTAGTGAGGGGGTCTCCTGTCACCGTTTTTGCCCGTATCTACAGGAAAGGACTCATCGTTCCGATAGAGAAGAGATGGCGTCCATGTTCAAAAGACGACTTCGACAACGCCGCGCTCTCGCCGGCCTCACACGGCTGCTGATCGTCCTCTCCGCCACGCATTCGCTAAGCCGCGCGCGCTAGCCGAGGCGGTCGTAGTGCCGTGGTACCACGCGGTCGCCGAGCGCGATCACGACATCCAGAACCCGACGAGCCGCGAGAAGATCCGCATGCTCGGCGAGTGGCTGCGCTTCGGACCTGACACGAGGGTGCTCGACATCGCCTGTGGCCGCGGCGGGCCTGCGCTCATCCTGGCCTCGACCTTTGGCTGTCGGATAACCGGCGTCGAGCGGGCTCCTGAGTTCGCCGCCGTCGCTCGCGAGCGGGTCGCGGCCGCCGGGCTGGACGACCTCATTGAGCTCATCGAGGGCGATGCGCGCGATTGGCCGCTCGAGAGGGACAACTGGGACGCCGCGCTCTGCCTCGGAGCCACTTTCATCTGGGACGACCTCGACGGGACGCTTGCGGCGCTCGTGCCGGCCGTCAAACCCAGCGGACACGTCGTCGTGGGCGAGCCCTACTGGAGACGGCCGCCGCCAGACGGGACGGACGACATGGGCTACTTCTCCCTCGCCGAGACGGTGCAGCGATTCGAGCGGGCACAGCTCGCCACCGTTGGAGTGATCGCCGCTTCCCGCGATGACTGGGACCGATACGAGTCGTTGCACTGGTGGGCCGTGGAGGACTGGCTGCAGGAGCACCCCAACGATCCGGAAGCGGCCGACCTGCAGCGCGAATACGAGGACCACAAGCGCCGCTACCTCGAGACGAACCGCGAGTTCCTCGGCTGGGCGATCCTCGTCGGCAGGCGCCTACGCCGCGCGCGCTAGCGCCGGCTCTGCGAGCAGCGCCCGGAACGCCTCCGACTCGAGTAGCGGCCTCTTGCCGCTGGCCTGCTCGCCGAGGGCGAGCTCGCTGAACACGGCTTCGGCCTCAGCGGCGCGCTGCGCACCGTCGAGCCGCCACTGCCCGGCGAGCCACTCGCGCAGGTCCTCGTACCCCTCGGGCGCGTCGAGGACGCGGCGGACGACGAGCTGCGGCGAGACCGTGCCGTTCCAGTGGTTCTCCTCCAAACGGAAGACGACGTCGTAGCGGCCGGGCCTCCGATAGCGGTCGAGCTGGGAGCCCTGGCCGAACGCGATTGCGCTGCCGGCATCGTCGCCGCGCTCGCGGACGCGGAAGCGGAGGTGCTTGCCGTCGCCCACCGGCGCGAGCTCGCCCAGCTCGCATGAGGGCAGGAGCAGCGTGATGCCCGGGTTCCCCAGTCCGAACGGGGCCAGCTGCCGCAGCTCGGAGCAGAGATCGAGCGTCAGCTCTCGGCCGGAGACGACGGCGTCGACCTTCGTGACCGAGCGCAGGTCTTCTTCGGTTAGCGCGGCATCCGCATGCGCAGCGAAGGCATCGGCAAAGGCGTTCACGTTCTCGGGCCGGATCGAGAGGCCCGCCGCCGCGCGATGGCCGCCGAAGCGCTCGAGATGCTCGGCGCAGGCCGCGAGCCCTCCGTGCAGGTCGAAGGCGCCCGGCGAGCGGCCGGAGCCCTTCCACTCCTCCCCCGCGCCCGCGATCAGCACCACAGGCCGGTGGAACCGCTCGACGAGGCGCGAGGCGACGATCCCGATCACGCCCTCGTGCCAGCCCTCGTCCGCGAGCACGTAGCCCCGGTGCCGCTGTTTCGCCTCGGGCCATTCGGCGACCTTCGCGATCGCTTCGCGGAGGATGCGGCTCTCGACTCCCTGGCGCTCGCGGTTCAGCCACTCGAGCTCGTGCGCCAGGCGACCGGCTTCGTCCGAGTCCTCGGTGAGTAGGAGGTCGAGCGCCGCACCGGGTCGACACAGGCGGCCCGATGCGTTGATCCTGGGCGCGAGGCGGAAGCCGACCGCGCCCTCGTCGACGCGGGCCGGGTCGACGCCGGCGGCCTTCATGAGCGCCCGGAGCCCCGGCTTCTGCGTCCGCGCGAGGGCGCGCAGGCCGGCGAGCGCAAGCGCCCGGTTCTCGTCCACGAGCGGGACGACGTCGGAGATCGTCGCGAGGGCGACGAGATCGAGGTGCCGGGCGAGCAGCTCGCTTCCCGGGCCGAGCAGCGCCTCTCCGAGCTTGTAGACGACCCCTGTGCCACACAGCTCGGGGAACGGATAGTCGGAAGGGCGCGTCGCGACGACAGGGCAGTCCGGGAGCGTCTCGCCGGGCCGGTGGTGGTCTGTGACGACCACGTCGAGGCCGCGCGCACGCGCTTCGGCGACCTCCTCGACCGCGGTGACGCCGCAGTCCACGGTCAGGACGAGCCCGCATCCCTCGTCCGCGAGGCGCGCGAGGGTCTCTCGCTGCAAGCCGTAGCCTTCCTCGAAGCGGCTCGGCAGGTGCCACTCGACGTCGGCACCGAGCTCGCGCAGGATGAGGACGGCCAGCGCCGTCGCGCAGATCCCGTCGGCGTCGTAGTCGCCGTGGACGCAGATCCGTTTGCCGGCGGAGATCGCGCCCTTGATCGTCTCGACCGCGCCGCTCATGTCGCCGAGCAGGAAGGGGTCGTGGCCGGGCAGCTCGCCGGCGAGGAAGGCTTTCGCCTCCTCCGCCTTCTCGTACCCGCGTCGGACGAGGACGCGAGCGGTCGTTTCGCTGACGCCGAGTGCCTCTGCCAGCGCACCCGCCTCGCCCTGCGGGCACGGACTGATCGTCCAGGTGCCCTCATGCATAGCCCGGCCACGGTACGGAGGGAGTCGGACGGCGCCAGAGCCTCCAACTATCCTTGGCTGCGTGACGATCGAGGCGAACTACTCATCCGGCGAGGACTACATGGTCGAGTTCCTCGGGTACCGGTTCGCATTCAACGCAGAAGATTTCGAGCAGCGCGTGACCGGGGCCGCCGTCAAGCTCGGGCTCGTCGACAGCAACGACCTGGACGAGGACGAGACCGCCGACCTCGTCGAGCTCGCCGCCGACGGGCGGATCGAGGAGGCGCGCAGCCCGCTCGGGCGCTACCTCGTGCGCCACTGGGAGGCCCTTTCGCTCGTCAAGGGCGAGTCCCTCGTCTACTGGCTGCGCAAGCTCGTCTTCCGCGGCGCCTGGCTCGACCACCGGGTCAAGGAGGGCCTGCTGGACGTGGACTGGGACGAGGTGGAGGCCGAATTCGGCTACCGCGACCCGCGCGGCGACCGGACGCTCCTCGAACTGGCGCCCGTGCCGTCATGGCACGAGGTCCAATTCAGGCGTTAGACGGAGGTTTCGCCTTTGCCGATGGTGCTACCCTTTCGGCAAGGAAGGACGTGCCCCAGGCAGCCGAACATACGGCTGCGGCGATGCTGAGCGAGGCTCGCGGCCTCCTCCTCAGAGGTTGGTCTCGCGATGCCCAGGCACGGGACCGGACGGGAAGCGTGGTGCCCGCCTGGAGCGAAGACGCTCGGGCTTGGTCCGTCCTCGGCGCGCTCCTGGCGAGCTGGCATCACCAGAACGGTGAGACCGTCGAACTGGACTTCGTGGCGCACGGATTCGATGCGCTCGCTCTCGGCGAAAGCCACGCAGGCACTCGGAGACGTGACGGGCACTGCGAGCATCGAGCGCTGGAACGACGATGCGGGGCGCACCCTCGCCGAGGTGATCGCAACGATCGATCGCGCCGTGGAACTACTCGAGGGCTACTAGTTGCGCGCTTGGTCAACGAAGATCGATGTCCAGCCCCGTCCTGAGCCATCCCGATAGAGAGCACTTTCAGGGAAGGCGCTCCGCTTCCCGTCGAAATCGAACGAAGGCCCTGGAAATCTCTGTGGGCTGTTGCGTGGGTCGTAGTGACCCAGGACTCGTACGTTCGAGCCATCAAGCGACGCGACCACGAGGTCGGAGCCGAACGATTGGCAACCCCCGGCTGATCGTACGAACATCAGCCGGTCACCCACCAGCCTGACCTCCTGCGACGAACCCGAGGATCGCCCTGGGACGAACCGCAACCTCGGCTGTTCCGAGGGAGAAGACCAGACGACCTGCAGGATGTAACACCTGTTGCCTTCGCGTGAAATCCAAGCGGCCACTTTTCCGTCGGACTGGACGTCGAGCGAACCGATCATGTCCACGCGAAGCCGGCTCGGCAACGTAACCGTGTAGGCGATCCGCCGGCGGATCTGGTCGTAGACGACGAGCCGGGGATCGCGAAGGTCGCTGGTCGGCAACTCGCCTCGATCCCGGTTCCACGCAAGAAACCGCCGCGATGCCGTCACTTGCGTGAATCCGCCCAGAGGGAAGCGTGTCACCACGTCGCGGGTCGGCCTCTGCCCCACGAACGTTGCGGCTACGACGCGGTGTTCAAGGCGTCGTTTCTTGCAGCCGTCGAGGCGGCCCGAGTAGACGACCTGTCTTCCCGTGACGGCGACATCATGAGGCCAGAACTGCCCGGCGGGACACCTGCCCGGGCCGCCCGCCACGCGCTGAAATCGACCAGACCCGAGACGAGCCCTCACTTCATAGAAGAGCCACACGAGATCACCAGGACGCATGCAGGACGGCCTGCATTTGGGTATTCGGCTAACCCCGACGCGGCGAACGAAGGCAACGACGCCCGGCGATGCGTCGAGGGAATCGAGGTTCTGAAAGACCCTCGACTCGTAGCTGCTTGGGTCTTGAAACCGTGGCGGGAGAGGAACATGCGGAGCCTCGTAGATGCGCACTGGACCGTTTGGCCCGACGGAGTACACCGCGGGGCGTTCGACGTTATCCGTCATGTAAAGCACTTCTGATCCGGAAAATGTCGCGCCTACCACCGAGCCTGAGCCGTCGAGGCGAGCGACTTCTCGCCGCTCAAGCGGCCCCGCGCCAGCGAGCGAAACCAGGACGCAAGCGGTCACGCTCGCCGTAGCAACCACGAACTGTGGCGCGATCATCGGGTCCCTTCTTCCCGCGAAACAGCATGAACAAGAGTAGCGAGGAACAGGGATCAATCGCCCTAAGTGACTGGCCGGTCTCACGAGAGCTCGGACACCAAAGCTCGACCGTGGCATGGGCGGGCTGATCGAACCGTTGTTCCTCGGCTTGTGTGCTCTTAGTCGCGGAAAGTGCGAAGCACTTTGCGCGAGTCCCGGGCCCGTGGCCCGGGACCTCCTAGAAAAGGGCTTCTTCCTTCTTCGCGGCGCCGACGTGGGCTCGGCCGCGCTTCGTCACGACGCGGCCGCGCGGGGTGCGCTGGATGAAGCCGAGCTGCAGCAGATACGGCTCGTAGACGTCCTCGACCGTGTCCGGCTCCTCGCCAAGGGCCACGGCCAGCGTGGACAGGCCCACCGGGCCGCCGTCGAAGCGCTCGACGATCGCTCGCAGGAGCTCACGGTCGGTGCGCTCGAGGCCATGGCTGTCGACTTCGAGCAGCTCGAGAGCCTCCGCGGCGATCGCGGTGGTGATCACGCCCTCGTGACGCACCTCGGCGACGTCGCGCACCCGCCGCAGGATGCGGTTCGCCACGCGAGGCGTGCCACGAGAGCGAGCTGCGATCTGGTCGGCCGCGTCGTCGGCGATCTTGACGCCGATGATCCCGGCGGAGCGGCGGACGATGATGCCGAGCTCCGCCGGCGCGTAGTACTCGAGCCGGTAGGTCATCCCGAAGCGGTCGCGCAACGGCGTCGTCAGGAGGCCCGTGCGCGTCGTCGCGCCGACGAGCGTGAACGGCGGCACCTCGAGGGTGAGCGTTCGCGCCGCGTGCCCCTGGCCGACGATGATGTCCAGCCGAAAGTCCTCGAGCGCCGGATAGAGCACCTCCTCGACCGCGCTGCTCAGGCGGTGGATCTCGTCGATGAACAAAACGTCGCGCGGCTCGAGCGCGGTCAGGAGCGCCGCCATGTCGCCCTTCCGCTCGAGCGCGGGGCCGGCGACACAACGGATGCCAACGCCGAGCTCCTCGCGCACGATGTACGCGAGGCTCGTCTTGCCCAGCCCCGGCGGCCCGACGAGCAGCACGTGATCGAGCGCCTCCTCGCGCGCGCGAGAGGCTTGAAGCGCGATGTCGAGCTGCTCCTTGAGGCGTTCCTGCCCGACGAAGTCGTCGAGCCGGCGGGGACGCAGCGAGCGGTCGAGCTCGTCCTCGTCGGGACGAACGCTCGGCGCCAGGAACTGCTCGGGCTCGGTCACGCAGCCCTCAGGGCCTGGCGCACCCGCTCCTCGGGCGCAGCTTCGGGATCGGTCGTCGCAAGCGCGCGGTCAGCTTCGACCACCGAGTAGCCGAGCTCGAGGAGCGCATCACGCGCCACGAAGTCGGGGGCGCCGTCGGAGCCGACTTCCTCGAGGCCAAGCTTCTCCTTCAGCTCGAGCACGACGCGCTCGGCGGTCTTCTTGCCGACTCCCGGAATGGCGATGAACCGGGCCGTGTCCTCGAGCACGATCGCGCGCCGCAGCTCCGCGGGCGTCGAGCCCGAGACGATCAGCAGCGCGACCTTGGGCCCGACTCCGGAGACCGACAGCAGATGCTCGAAGAGCTCCCGCTCGGCCGGCTCGGCGAAGCCGAAGAGCTGGAGCGCGTCCTCGCGGACGTGCAGGTAGGTGTCGACGGTCACCTCTCGAGCCTCCTTGGCCTTCTGAAGCGCCCGGGACGTCATCCGCAGCAGGTATCCCACTCCGCCCACGTCCAGCACGACCCCGTCGGGCGTCCGCGCGACGGGGGTTCCAGTCAAACGCGCGATCACGCGGCCCTCGCGTCCCTGGCCGGCCTCGGCTCCGCCGAGGCCTGACGCCGCTGGCGGCAGGATGCTGCGCCCGCAGCGCTTGTCCGTACCCGATGTACTGTCCTGCGCGCTGCGGGCTTGCCTCCCACCGCCAGCGGCGCCCCAGGAACCCGAGGGTCCACTAGCCAGCCAACGCTTTCAGCAGCGGTGGCGCCAGGGCGTGGCAAATGCCGACAGCCAGAGCGTCGGCGGCATGATTCGGGGTAGGCGGCGCGTCGAGGTGGAGGATCGCCTGCACCATCCGTTGCACCTGTGCCTTCTCGGCCCGTCCGTAGCCGCACACCGCCTGCTTGACGCGTGACGGAGCGTACTCAGCGCACTCCACTCCGGCGAGCGCGGCCGCCACGAGGACGGCGCCGCGGGCCTGTCCGACCGAGAGTGCGGTGCGGGCGTCGACGCCGACGAAGGACTCCTCGAGCGCGACGGCATCCGGCGCCGCCTGCTCGATGAGTGCTGTGACGGCGTCGAAGATCGTCTTCAGGCGCACTTCGGGGCGGTCGGACGCGCCCGTCTTCCACCACCCGTAGTCGAGGGCTCGCACCTGCCCGCCGTTTTCTTGGACGATGCCGTATCCGCATGCAGCCGTGCCCGGATCGATGCCGAGAACCTTCACGGGTCGAGGTTAGGCGCAGGGCCGGACGTTCCTCCCCCGGAAATCCGCGTTTCCCCCTTTCGCGTAGGGCACTAATGGAATACCCTCATGGGAAGGAGGAGGGGGACTACCGGGTGAAACACGTCGTTCGCCTAACGCTTGCGGGACTCTTGTGCGCGCTCGTCGGAGCCGTGCCTGTCTCTGTGCAGGCATCTCCTGCAGGCGGAAACCCCGTCCTGACGGCTGAGGTCAATGACGACTACACGATTTTTCTCAGAGATCCGCAGGGCGTCGATCTCGAAGGACGAACCCTCCCCGCTGGGACGTACACGGTGGAGGTCGACGACAACTCGACCTTCCACAACTTCCGCCTCTTTGGCCCTGCGGTCGCCTCATGTGATCCACCTGGTTGCGCAACCGACGTGGGAAACAAGGGGCACGAGACCTGGACAGTCGTCTTGCAGCCCGGGGGAGCCACGTACATCTGCGACCCCCACCCCGAACAGATGCAAAAGGACTTCATGGTCACGGGTCCGCCGCCTCCTCCCCCGCCGCCTCCTCCCCCGCCGCCGCCTCCTCCGCCACCGCCTCCGCCTCCACCGCCCTCATGCCCGACCGGCGCGACGCTCGTCGACATCCAGAACTTTGCGTTCAGCCCGGCAGTCGTGAACGTCACGCCGGGGACGACGGTGTGCTGGACGAATCGCGACCCCATCGCCCACACAGTGACGTCGAACACCGGAGCATTCGGCTCACCCATGCTCAACGAGGGCGAGACCTACTCATTCACGTTCACGACGGAAGGGAGCTACGCATACCACTGCGAGCCCCATCCCGGAATGACCGGCACGGTCAACGTCAGCACCGGCCCGCCGCCGCCACCTCCGCCGCCGCCGCCTCCACCACCGCCTCCGCCGCCTGCGCCTCCCGGAGTTCTCGTGGCCACCGTCGGCGTCAACGACGGCACCAACATCACGCTGACGAGAGACGGCGCGGCCGTGTCCGAGATCCCCGCCGGCACCTACGAGGTCCGGGTGCGCGACCGCTCGCGGTTCCACAACTTCCGCCTCCGTGGGCCGGGAATCGACATGTCGACGGAAGTCGAGTTCGTCGGCGAGACGACCTGGATCGTCACCCTTGCAGAAGGCATCTACACCTTCGTCTGCGACCCGCACGCGAACACGATGCGGGGCTCGTTCGGCGTGGGCCGGCCACTGCCACCTCCTCCTCCCGCGCCCCCCGCCCGCTGCAAGGTCCCGAAGGTCGTGGGCAGGAAGCTGCCGGTGGCACGCCGACTGATCGCACGAGCCCGGTGCAGGGTCGGCCGCGTGCGCCGCGCCCGCTCGGCGAGACCGCGCGGCCGGGTGGTCTCGCAGAGCCCGAGGGCAGGCCTCAGGCGCGCGCGCGGAACTCGCGTGAAGCTCGTAGTCAGCCGCGGCCGTTCCTGATCCGAACCTTTCCGCCGGCTTTACCTGGGCCTTAACGACGCGACGTTAACCTCGTCGTCAGCTTCGTTCATAAGGACATTCTTAGGAGAGCCCGTGGTCCTAGGACCTATGTCTAGTTGCGGTCAAGACCCGATCCATACGAGTCTCATCCGCATTTACCAGTCCCACGGCTGAAAACCATCCAGGGGGAACAATCCGATGCTGCATGCCCGTCTAATAGCTTTTGCCTGCCTGGTCGCGCTCGTCGCGATCCTGCCGGCCTCTCTGCGCGCCGAGGAAGCCAGATCCAACGGCCGGCCGTCTGTCGAGACACTGATCGGGACCGTTCGCTCGAACGCGACGATCGATCTCCGGCACGCCAACGGCACACCGGTCACGCAGCTCACGGCCGGTTCCTACGCCATCGAGGTGCGTGACGAGACCTCGTCGCACAACTTCCATCTGAGCGGCCCCGGCGTCAATCAGTCGACGACAGTCGGGTTCGTCGGCACCGTCACCTGGTCGGTCACATTCTCGGCCGGCACCTACACGTTCGTGTGCGACCCGCACAACGATTTCATGCGCGGCTCGTTCACGGTCGGATCCGGCGGGCCGCCGCCACCGCCTCCTCCGCCGCCACCACCAGGACCTCCTCCGCCACCCGGACCCCCGCCACCTCCGCCGCCTCCGCCTCCTCCTCCGCCCCCGAGCAACAACCTGATCGCCTTCGTCGGGCCCGGCTATGACATCGGCCTGAGAGACTCGAATGGCGTCGACCTGAACGGCCGAACGATCCCCCCTGGCACGTACAGGATCGATGTCTACGACTACTCGAACATCCACAACTTCGAGCTCAAGACCGAAGACTGGGACGACGAGACCGAGGTCGAATGGACCGGGCACACAGTCTGGACGGCGACGTTCACGCCGGGCGAGGGCGAGTACGAATGTGATCCCCACCACGACTTCATGTACGGCGAGTTCTGGGTCGGCGGCTCCGGCGGACCGCCTCCACCGCCTCCACCTCCGCCTCCGCCACCGCCACCGCCACCGCCACCGCCACCACCGCCTCCACCTCCGCCTCCGCCACCGCCACCGCCGCCACCTCCCCCGCCGCCTCCGCCGCCACCTGGAGGCACTCTGATCGGCACAGTTCGGGCGAACGCGACGATCGATCTCCGGCACCCGGACGGCACACCGGTGACGCAGATCGCACCGGGCCCGTACACGATCCAGGTCAACGACGAGACGCCTTCTCACAACTTCCACCTCACGGGGCCAGGCGTCGACCAGTCGACCGCTGTCTCCTGGGCTGGGACGACCACCTGGTCGGTCACCTTCTCGCCGGGCACCTACACCTACGTCTGTGACCCGCACGACGAGTTCATGCGCGGCTCCTTCACGGTCGCCGGCGGCGGCCCACCACCCCCACCACCACCGCCTCCGCCTCCGCCCCCGCCACCTCCGCCACCGCCTCCGCCACCGCCTCCCGTCGGCGGAACCCTCTACGGCACGGTGCGCCACAACGCGAGCATCGAGCTGAAGGATGCGAGCGGCGCACCGGTTACTCAGGTTGCCCCCGGCACGTACACGATCCAGGTCGACGACCAGACCTCGTCGCACAACTTCCACCTGACGGGGCCGGGAGTCGACCAGTCCACTTCGGTCTCGGGCACCGGCACGGTTACGTGGACGGTGACGCTGTCCGCGGGGACGTACACCTTCGTCTGCGATCCGCACAACGACTTCATGCGGGGCTCGTTCACGGTCTCGGCCGGCCCACCGCCCCCACCACCACCGCCTCCGCCGCCGCCGCCGCCGCCGCCCGGGCCTCCGGTCGCTCCCGGCCTCCTCATCGCAAGCGTCCGCTCGAACTACACGATCGACGTGAGGACGCCCGCGGGACAGAAGGTCGAGACGGTGAAGCCGGGCACGTACACGATCGAAGTCCGCGATCAGTCCGACGACCACAACTTCCACCTCAGTGGCCCGGGCGTGAACAAGAGCTCCACGGTCGGCTTCGTCGGAACGCAGCGCTGGACGGTCGCGCTCTCCAAGGGCACGTACAAGTACGTCTGCGACCCACACGCAACGATGATGAAAGGCGCGTTCACGGTCACCGAGAGCGCGACCCGGAAGACCAAGGTCAACCGCTTCCAGGCGCGACGGGCGGGCCGCCAGGCGGTCGTGACCGTCCGCGTCGACAAGGCCGTCAAGGCCAGGATCGAGCTCAGGCGCGGCTCGAAGGTCGTCTCACGGGTCTCCGCACGGCTCCGCCCGGGCATGAACGTCAAGCGGCTCCGCACACGCCGAGCCGGCCGTCACGTCGTCCGGCTCGTGCTGATGGACGGCTCCAAGCGGACCTTCAAGCGAACGCTCCGCTTCTAACGAACGAGAAGGCGGTCGTGCCGGCTCGGCCAGGCACGACCGCCTTCTTAGCTGTTTGGCTCAGACCTCGGGCACGCGGGCTCGTCATCGATCGCGGCAAGGGCGAGCCCGTCGGTGTGTCGTTCCTTGGTGAGGTGTGCTCTTAGTCGCGGAAAGTGCGCAGCACTTTGCGCGAGTCGCGGGCCCGTGGCCCGGGACCTACTTCGGCCAGGCACGACCGCCTTCTTAGCTGTTTGGCTCAGACCTCGGGTACGCGGGCTCGTCATCGATCGCGGCAAGGGCGAGCCCGTCGGTGTGTCGTTCCTTGGTGAGGTGTGCTCTTAGTCGCGGAAAGTGCGCAGCACTTTGCGCGAGTCGCGGGCCCGTGGCCCGGGACCTACTTCGGCCAGGCACGACCGCCTTCTTAGCTGTTTGGCTCAGACCTCGGGTACGCGGGCTCGTCATCAGCTGCGCACCTTCAACGATCGCGGCAAGGGCGAGCCCGTCGGTGTGTCGGTCCTTGGTGAGGTGTGCTCTTAGTCGCGGAAAGTGCGCAGCACTTTCCGCGAGTCCCGGGCCCGTGGCCCGGGACCTACTTCGGCCAGGCACGACCGCCTTCTCAGCTAGCCTCTAAGCCATGCGGCGGCGCCTGCTCCTCGTCGCCCTGGTTTCGGGGCTCGCGGCCCTGGCCGTGTGGGGCCAGGTTGCCGGCGCGTGGTCCGTCGAACGGATTCGGATCGCTGACGCTGCCCGGCAACAGCACGGCCTGCCGGCAGGGCTCGTCGTCGAGCTCGCCTCTCCCCTCGACTACAACCGCCAGGCCGTCTCCGGCGATTCAGGCCGTTGGTCGGGCCCTCGCTACGAAGAGGGGGGCAATCCGGGCAATGCCGGCTTCGCCTTGCTCGACTGGACGGTGAGGTTCGACGAACGGCCGGGCGAGACACAGGCGATTGCCTTCGCGAACATCCGAAATACCGATTGGCGGCGGGATCAGCATGGCGGGCTCTCGGTGCCGCACCTCGTGGGCACGCGCGACGTCGGAACGATCCTCGGCTACTTCGTGGTGCTGACCCCGGGCGGGGACGACGCCCGCTTCGAGGGCGTGATCGCATTCCCGCTCGGCCTAAACCTGCACGCCGTCGCCCACTTCGAGGCGCTCGAGCCGGCGAGCGAGGTGTTCGTGGTCAACGGCTCGGTCGTCGCGTCGACGTGGAACAGAGGCCAGATTCTGCTCGCACTCGCCGGCGTGCGGCTCCAGGGAAACCTGCCGCCGAAGACAGTCGCGGCTCGCCCGTACAACCGCGGGCGCCTCGTGAAGGGCAAGGTCGTCGACCGCTTCCTGGATGCCGTGCTCGGCGCGCAGGTTACGCTCGAACGCCGGTCGGGTGGAAGATGGGCGAAGGTAGCCGGGACAAGGACGAACGATCGCGGACGGTACGCCGTGCGCGCGAAAAGGCGCGGCGCCTACAGGGTCACCGTGCGGATGGACGGCTTCACGGCGATGAGCCGAGAGATCCGCGCCGGCCGTTAGCGGCCGGGGTCTATGCTCGTCAGATGGTGACGTTGACCGGTATCTCGCCCGTGCTCCTGGTCGCGGATCTCGATCGCACCGTTGATTACTTCCAGGAGCGCCTCGGGTTCGATTGTCAGGTCTATGGCGATCCGCCAAACTTCGCCGCCGCAGATCGTGACGCGGCGACGATCCTGCTCGCGCTCGCCGCTGACTCCGAGCGCATCGTTCCGAACTGGAAGCTCGTCGACAACATGTGGGACGCCTACATCCGCGTCGACGATGTCGATGCGGTCTACGCAGAAGTGCAAGAGCGCGGCACTGGGATCGACTACACGATCTACGACGCGCCGCACGGCTTTCGTGAGTTCGGCGTCCAGGATCCGGACGGCCACGACATCGCGTTCGGACAACCACTAACCACCTAAAGGAGCCGAGATGCCAATCCTGCTGGTAGAGCAACGTGTCCCCGACTTCGATGCCTGGAAAGCGGCCTTCGACAGCGATCCCGTCGGCCGGGAGGAAGGGGGCGTGCGCCGCTACCGGATCTCAAGGCCTATCGGCGATCCGAACATGGTCTTCGTCGCTCTCGAATTCGACGGCTTGGACGAGGCGGAGGAGTTTCACGGAAAGCTCCGCGCCCTGTGGAGCCGCATCGAGTCAGAGGGGCTCATCGAAGGCCCTCAAGCCTCGATCCTCGAGGTCGTCGAGGCCAAGGAGTACTAACGGGGCGGACTAGCCGGCGACCGCTTCGAGCACCCGTTCCGGGATGTCGAAGTTCGAGTGGACGGCCTGGACGTCGTCGTTCTCCTCGAGCTCGTCCATCAGCCGCACGATCTTGCGCGCGACGGTCTCGTCCTCGATCGACACTGACGTCTTCGGCACCATCGTCGATTCCGCCGACTCGACCGCCAATCCGGCCTGCTCGAGCGCGGACCGCACCGCGTGCAGGCTCTCGGGCGCGGTCGTCACGACATAGCTCGACTCCTCCGCCTCGACATCGTCGGCGCCGGCGTCGGCTGCGGCCAGCATCAGCTCGTCTTCGTCGGTTCCGCCGTCCACGAGGATCACGCCCTTCCGCTCGAAGAGCCACGCGACCGAGCCCGACTCGCCGAGGTTCCCGTCGCTCTTCGTGAACGCCTGGCGGACGTCGGCCGCTGTCCGGTTTCTGTTGTCGGTCAGCGCCTCGACGAAGAGCGCGACGCCGCCGGGGCCGTAGCCCTCGTACGTGACCGTCTCGTAGGCGGCCGCGTCGGTGCCCGTGCCGGAGCCTTTCGCGATCGCGCGCTCGATGTTGTCCTTCGGCATCGCGGCCTCGCGAGCCTTCTCGATCGCGTTCTGGAGCGCGAGGTTCCCGGCCGGGTCGGGCCCGCCGTCGCGTGCGGCAACGATGATCGCCCGCACGAGCTTGGAGAAGAGCTGGCCGCGCTTCGCGTCCGTGGCGCCCTTCTTGCGCTTGATCGACGCCCACTTACTGTGTCCCGACAAGGCTCGCCTCCCTAACTGAATCGAGAAAGAGCTCGTGCACGCGCGTATCGTCGGTCAATTCGGGGTGGAAGGTAGCGGCCAGCAAGCGTCCTTGCCGGAACAGGACCGGTTCGCCGTCCAGCTCGGCCAGCACCTCGGCATCGCCGACCGACTCGACGCGCGGGGCGCGGATGAAGATTCCGCGGAGCGGTGTCGCCTCGCCTGCCAGCTCGATGTCCGCCTCGAAGCTCGCGACCTGGCGCCCGTAAGCATTCCGCACGACCTTCACATCGAGGAGCCCGAGATGCTCGCGGTCGAGCACGATCAGCCCGGCGCACGTGCCGAAGATCGGGCGCTCGAACTGTCGGATTGCGTCCTCGAGACCGTAGAGCCGCATCAGCCGCATGAACGTCGTCGATTCTCCTCCGGGGATGACGAGCCCGTCGAGCCCTTCGAGCTGCTCGGGCTTCCGCACCTCGACGGGGTCAGCACCGAGGCGCCGCAGCATAGCCGCGTGCTCGCGAAAGTTCCCCTGGACCGCCAGAACGCCGATCTTCATAGGTGAAATTCTACGGAGAGCGGGGGGAAACGCGGCGAGCGCGATAGCGCGTCCCTCGATCCACGAGCAAGCCGAGCACGACGAGGACGAGGCCGAGCAGGATGTAGCCGAGCGGGCCCTTCCACGTCGCCTCGCTGCTTCCCTCGCCCTCGAAGAAGAACGGAATGGAGATGAACGAGTACCACTTCTCGATGAAATAGGTGCCGACGGCGAGGATTCCGATCGCTCCGATCACGGCATAGCTGGACCGGACGAACACGCGGGCCGAGGCGATGTACACGAGCGAGATGAGCCCGCCGAGCGCCCAGGCCCAGTCGTCGCTCCCGAGGAGCTCGAGGATCCCGCCTCCCGCGGCCACGCTCCCCACGACGTGCGGCCAAAGCGCGTACGGCGCGCGGTCGGTGCGATCCAGCCAGACACCCGCGGCCACGAGGAGCAGGCCGAAGACGATCGCGAACACGGCATGGGTGTCGTCGGTCGGATCACCGGCCAGCAGCGAGACGTTGTCCACGAGGCCGTACCACGTGACCAGCGCGACAGGCAGCATCAGCAAGGGGAACCGGAAGACCCGCACCGCCGCAAGACCGGCCGCGACGATCAGAGCCTCGATCACCAGAAGCGGGGCCTCGAACTCTCGCTGGAAGAAGCTGCCGCTCTCTTCCGGGGCGAAGCCGAACCAGTCCTCGACCGCCCCGACCCACACCGCGAAGACGATCAGGCCGGCGACCGCGGCGAGCCCGGCCAGGATCGGCATCTCGGCCCGCCGAAGAAGTAACGCGACCGCGACGAGCGCCGCGAGCGCAAGCGAGGCCCAGCCGACGAGCCCGAGGTCGCTTCCTGGGCCGTTCAACGACTCGAGCAGCCAAAGGGTGGCGGACAACACGACCAGGGTTCCGAGGTAGAACAGAAACGCGCTGCTGCTCCAGATCGCAAAGAAGGCTCTTTCCGGGATCCAGGCACGCATCTGAGCCGCAGTCACCGCCCGGGAGCGTGACACCCGCGCCGGACGGTTAGTTGTAGCTGGCCGGGCTCAAAGGAGAGCTCGGGGACGGAATGCTCGACCGTGGCAGGGGCGGGCAGGTCGAAGCGTCGTTCCTAGGCAGGCGTGCTCTTAGTCGCGCAAAGTGCGAAGCACTTTGCGCGAGTCCCGGGCCCGTGGCCCGAGACCTCCGTTACCAGCCGCGCGTTTCGAGCAGCTCTTCGGGCGGGATGCCCGCGGCGGCCAAGCCGCTCATCGCATCGCCGAGACCCTGCGACACGCGCGCGAGCACCTCGGCGTCCTGGAAGTGCGTCGTCGCCTCGACGATCGCCTTCGCGCGCTCGGACGGGTTGTCCGCCTTGAAGATTCCCGAGCCTACGAAAACTCCGTCGGCGCCGAGCTGCATGCAGAGGGCCGCATCGGCCGGCGTCGCGATCCCGCCCGCGGTAAAGGTCACGACCGGGAGCTTCCCGTTCTCCGCGACCCACTTCACGAGCTCGACCGGCGCGCGGAGCTCCTTCGCCTCCGAGTAGAGCTCGTCCGGATCCATCGCGCCGAGCTTCTTGATCGCGCCGAAGACCGAGCGCATGTGCGTGACGGCGTTGACGATGTCGCCGGTGCCGGCCTCGCCCTTGGTGCGGATCATGGCCGCGCCTTCGCCGATCCGGCGAAGCGCCTCCCCGAGGTTCGTGCAACCGCAGACGAACGGGACGGTGAATTTCCACTTGTCGATGTGGTTCGCGATATCGGCCGGCGTTAGCACCTCGCTCTCGTCGATGTAGTCGACCTCGAGCGCCTCGAGGATCTGCGCCTCGACGAAGTGGCCGATGCGGCACTTCGCCATCACCGGGATCGTCATCGCCTCCTGGATCTCGCGGATCATCTCCGGGTCCGACATGCGAGCGACGCCGCCCTGCACGCGGATGTCGGCGGGGACACGCTCGAGCGCCATGACGGCGACTGCGCCCGCATCCTCGGCGACGCGCGCCTGCTCGGCGTTCACGACGTCCATGATCACCCCGCCCTTGAACATCTCGGCGAGGCCCGTCTTGACCCGCATCGTCCCGAGGTCGAGCATCGCGGTCAGTTTACTCGGGAGCGCAAGCCTCGCCGTCGTCGTCGCCGGTGAGCCGGCCGAGCAGCTCGCCGACGACCGCGCGCTCCTCCTCGTCGAAGTGGTCGAGGAAGAGCCG
>CAZQAG010000050.1:0-16627 GCA_964591295.1 uncultured Gaiellales bacterium
CTCAAGGAGAAGCTGAAGGAGGCACGTGAGCGAGCGGGCACAGCTGCTCCTGCCGATCGCTGACGACGAGCTCGTCCTCGGCTGGCGCAACTCCGAGTGGACGGGCATCGCGCCGTTCCTCGAGGAGGACGTCGCGTTCTCGTCGATCGCGCAGAACGAGATCGGACATGCCCGGGCGCTGTACCAACTCGTCGCGGAAGAGCTGGGAACGACAGCCGACGAGCTCGCCTTCGACCGGAAGCCCGAGGAGTACCAGTGCTCGAAGTTCGTCGAGCTGCGGTTCGTGCCGGACTGGGCGAAGACCATTGCACGGCACTACCTCTACGAGCAGGCCGACGAGCGGCGCATCCGCGCGCTGGTGGAGTCCGACGATCCCGAGGTGGCCGGCCTCGCGGCGAAGATCGACCGCGAAGAGGCCTACCACCGGATGCACGCGCAGATGTGGTTCGACCGGCTGCAGGACGAGCCTCGCTTCGTCGAGGCCGTCGACGAGCTCCGCCCGCTGCTCGACGAGCGAGGAGAGCACACGCCCGAGTTCGCGGGGCTCTGGGAAGAAATGACGATGGTGCGGCGCTCGATTGCGGGAGCGACGTGGTAACGGCAGAAGCAGTCTGGTCAGCGCTCGCCGAGATTCCCGATCCGGAGATCCCGACGATCTCGATCGTCGACCTCGGAGTCGTCCGGGACGTCGCCATCGAGAACGGCACCGTCCACGTCGAGTTCACGCCGACCTTCCTCGGCTGCCCCGCGCTCGAGGTGATGCGCGACCAGATGGCCGAGCGAATCCGCGAGCTCGGAGCCGAGCCCGAGGTCGAGGTGATCCTCGACGACTCGTGGTCGACAGACCGGATCACTCCCGAGGGCCGCGAGAAGCTCCGCGAGTCGGGCTTCGCCCCGCCCTCGCCCCGAGAGGCAGCCGGGCCGCAGCTCGTCCAGCTCCAGAGCAAGGCCTTCCGCTGCCCCTACTGCAACTCCACGGAGACGCGCCTCGAGAACATCTTCGGCCCCACGCCGTGCAGGTCGCTTCGTTACTGCGAGAGCTGCCGCCAGCCCTTCGAGCAGTTCAAGACGATTTGACCCGGTAGGTTTTCGGCGTGGCGAAGGTCCTGATCCAGTACTGCCCTGTCTGAGACGGCTACGACGCACGGGCCGCGAGTCTCGCGGCCGAGCTAAACGCCGAGACCGAGCACGAGGCCGAGATCGAAGAAGGCGTCAAGAGCCAGTACGACGTACTCGCCGACGGTGAGCTGATCTTCTCTAAGCAGCAGGAGGGCCGTTTCCCGGAGAGTGACGAGGTTCGCGCGCTCCTTCCCTCATGAGATCGGCGACAACTCTCCGAACAAGATCGCCGATTCCGACAAGCGCCACCGCGAGAGGCATCTGCAGAAGCACACCAAACCAGACCGGAATGTCACCTCCGCCGCCATAGCCCGCGGGAACAGCAGCGGGAATGAGGATGAGCGGCGTTAGACAAGCCCACCACTGGCCAACCACTGCCCCGAACGTCACTTGTAGCGCGATAACAGCAAGTAGGAGCCAGACGCTCGCCGGTTCAGTGTCGGATACGGGCCCGTAGATCCAAATCAAGGTTGCTGTCAGATA
The DNA here is from genome assembly GCA_964591295.1 of uncultured Gaiellales bacterium. Classification (GTDB taxonomy): domain Bacteria; phylum Actinomycetota; class Thermoleophilia; order Gaiellales; family Gaiellaceae; genus VAXT01. Next base: position 1,603 of record CAZQAG010000050.1, read on the forward strand.
GACGCCAACAACAATCGCTCTGTATCTCATGTTTGCTATTATAGCAGAGGTGAGATATGCAACCTGATGCTTTCGAACGGCTCCGCGAGCGGCTCGCTCACGTCGATCCCGATCAGGGCTGGCTCTTCGCGCGCATCGCGGAGCAGGTCATCGAGCAGCGCAAGGCGCGTGGGCTCTCCCAGAAGGAGCTCGCCGAGTTGACCGGGACGACACAGTCCGCGATCGCGCGGCTCGAGTCCGGCGGCCGGCCCCCGCGTATCGATACCTTGCTCCGCATCGCGGAGGCGCTCGATTGCGAGCTCGCCGTCGACCTGAAGCCGAGAGCCGCTAAGAGCCGGTGAACTTCGGCGGCCGCTTCTCGAGGAAGGCGGCGACGCCCTCCCGGAAGTCGTCCGTCTCCGTGGCTGCGGTCTGGAGCTCGGCTTCGAGCTCGAGCTGCTCCTCCAACGTGTTCAAGCCTGCGTGATCGAAGAGGTGCTTCGTCATCCCCGCGCCCCGCGTCGGCATCGCGGCGAGCTGCGCGGCGAGATCGGCCGTCCGGGCGGCCAGATCATCGTCCTCGACGACCTCCGAGACCAGCCCCCACGCGTGGGCCTCGGCGGCCGTGAGCTTTCGGCCCGAGGTCATCCACTCGAAGGCGCGGGCGTAGCCGAGTAAGCGGGTAACGAAGTACGAGCCGCCCGAGTCCGGGATCAGCCCGATGTTGATGAAAGCGGGCACGAAGCTCGCCGAGTCAGCCGCAATCCGGATGTCGCACGCGCACGCGAAGGAGAGGCCCGCGCCCGCGGCGGCACCGTTGACGGCGGCGATCACCGGCTTCTCGAGCCCGCGGATCGCCAGCACGTTCGGGTGGTAGTTCTCACGCAGGCGGCTGCCGATGTCGCCGGGCGCCTCGCGGAACTCGGTCAGATCCTGGCCGACGCAGAAGCCGCGTCCTGCTCCGGTGAGGACGACCGCCCGGACGGCCGGGTCGGCGGCCTCCTCCAGCGCCGAGCCGAGCGCCTTGTGCATGGCCGCGTTGAACGCGTTCAGGACATCGGGGCGATTGAGCGTGATCGTCAGCACGCTTCCCTCGCGGCTCGTCTCCACCTCGGGCATCCCGCGCAGCCTATAACCGGGTTGCTAGCTTCGAAGTCCATGCCTGAGCTCAGGTTCATCGCCGATCCGCCAAGCGAAGCAGAGGCCCTCGACGCGTACTCAAATGCGGTGACTTCCGTCGCCGAGCGGCTGGCGCCGTCAGTCGCGAGCCTGCGCGTCTCTCGCCGGGTGCGCGGAGGCCGAAGGCTCGACGGAGGCGGGAGCGCCGTCGTCATCACGCCCGACGGGTTCCTCCTCACCTCGGCACATGTTGTCGCCCAGACCGACGGCTCCGGACGGGCGTCGTTCATCGACGGGAGCGAGCACGAGTTCAAGCTCGTCGGCGCCGACCCGCTCTCCGACCTGGCCGTGCTCCGCCTGGACTCGAACGGGCTCACAGCCGCTCAACTCGGCGATGCGGAGAGACTGCGCGTCGGGCAGCTCGTGGTCGCGATCGGGAGCCCCCTCGGGTTCGGCGGCACGGTCACCGCAGGCGTCGTCTCGGCGCTCGGCCGCTCGCTGCCGGTTCCAGCCGGACGGGTCGTCGAGAACGTCATCCAGACCGACGCGGCTCTCAACCCCGGCAACTCGGGCGGCGCGCTCGCGGATGCCCAGGCTCGCGTGATCGGGGTCAACACGGCAGTCGCCGGCCTCGGCCTCGGGCTCGCCGTCCCCATCGACGACGCGACTCGCCGGATCATCGCCGCACTCATGAGCGAAGACCGCTTCCGCCGGGCCTACATCGGCATCGCCGGCGGATCGAGACCGCTTCCGCCGCGGCTGGCAACCCGACTCGGAAGGCGGTCGGCGATAGAGGTCGTGGAGGTCGTCGACGGGAGCCCGGCCCAAACGGCAGGCCTGCGCGCGGAGGATCTGATCGTCGAGGTCGACGGCGTTGCGGTCGAGCAGGTGAACGACCTGCAACGGCTCATGGCCGGCGAGCTGATCGGCACGACGGCGAAGATGCAGGTCGTGCGAGCCGGCGAGGCCCGCTCGGTCGAGATCGTGCCGGCCGAGCTCGAGGTCTAGCGCCCCTTGAAGTCCGGCTTGCGCTTCTCGAGAAAGGCGGTCAGGCCTTCCTTCGTGTCCTCGGACGCGAAGGCGAGATAGAGCAGCCGCCGCTCGTACTCGAGGCCGAACTGGAGCGGGCCTTCAAACGACCGGTCGATTCCCTCCTTGGCGAGGCGCGTCGCGATCGGTGCCTTCGACGCGATCTCGTGCGCCACCTTCTTGGCCTCGTCGAGCCAGGCGTCCTCGGCAACGACTCTCGCGACGAGGCCGGCTGCCAGCGCCTCCTGCGCGGACAGGAAGCGCCCGCTGAGGATCATGTCCATCGCGAGCGACTTCCCGACGGCACGCGTCAGGCGCTGGGTTCCGCCGGCGCCGGGGATGACGCCGACTCCTGTCTCCGGTTGGCCGAACTTTGCGCTCTCCGACGCGATGATCAGGTCGCAGGCCATCGCCAGCTCGCAGCCGCCGCCAAGGCAGTAGCCGGAGACTGCGGCGACGAGCGGCGTCCAGAGCCCGCGGATCGCATCCCAGCGCTCGATGCGCCGCTGGTAGTAGAGGTCGATCGCGGACGAACGGGCGAGCTCCGCGATGTCCGCGCCGGCCGCGAAGGCCTTGTCGTTACCGCCGAGCACGATGCAGCGAACGGCTTCGTCACGGTCGAGCTCCTCGAGCGTCCCGACGAGCTGCTCCATCAGATCGTCCGAGAGCGCGTTCAGCGCGTCGGGCCGATTCAGGAGGACGACTGCAACCGGGCCGTCCCGCTCCGTCAGGACCAGCTCGCTCATTTCTTCTTGTCGAGGAAGCGTCGGATCGCGGCCTTCGGCTCCTCGGTCGCCATCGACAGCGCGAGCCAGTCCCGGGCGTGGTTGATCGTCTCGTGCCAGGCGAAGTCTTTCCAGAAGTTCAGGTGCTGCTTCGCGTAGCGCGTCGTCTGCGGGAGCTTGCGCGCGAGGTTCTCGACCATGCGGTCGACCTCAGCATCGAGCTCGGCGGCCGGGACGACGCGGTTCACGAGCCCCCACTCCTGCGCCTTGGCCGCTGGGATCTCCTCGCACATGAGGACGATCTCGCGGGCGCGCCGGTCGCCCACCATGATCGTCAGCCACTGCGTCGCGCCGCCGGCGGGAACCGACCCGTGCTCGGGGCCGACGTGCCGGATAAAGGCGTCGTCGACCATGACCGCGAGGTCGCAGGCCATCTGAAACTCGTTCCCGCCGCCGACCGCGATTCCGTTGATGCGCGCGACGGTCGGCTTGCCGATCTCCCGGAGCCGATCGTGTGCGTCCTTGAAGGCGCCGAACCACTTCCAGTACTCGTTCGGCTTGTCGAGGTAGTCGTCGCCCCAGGAGCTGAGATCGGCGCCGACGCAAAAGGCCCGGCCGGCTCCGGTCAGGATGACGACGCGGATCTCGTCGTCCCAGGAGGCATCCTCACAGGCGCGAGCGAGCTCCCTGAGCATCTGAAAGTCGAACGCGTTGAGGATCTCGGGACGGTTGAACGTAATCGTCGCCCGCGGGGGAGCCTTCTCGTAGACGATCTTCTCGAAGCCGAGCTCCTCCGGCGGGCGCGGGCTCGGATAGGTCGGCTCAGTCAATTTCGGCGAAATGGACGTGGAAGGGGACGCCCATCTCCATTGCGTCCTTGCCGGTCGCCATGAACTCCTCGGTGCGCGCAGCGGCCTTGAAGGCATCCATGTCCGCGAACTCCCACTCGGCGTAGTAACGGAACTGCGGCTCGCCCATCGGCGCGCCGAAGACCGGTCCGTGCCGAAACGTCGAGCCGGGCACCTTGCGGCAGAGCTCGGCGTGCTGCTCGTACCGCTCCGCGTCGGGCTCGGCCTCGTACACCACGAACGCTCTAACCATTCCGCCTCCTCCTCGGTGACGGGCGCGAGCCTACCGTCCGTTTGGGATCGCCGCTCGCGTGGAATCACGAGGGGAACCTCGGAAAGGGGGTGACCCGCACGTGAGTCTTATCTGGATCATCCTGATCGTCGTGCTCGTTCTCTTGCTGCTCGGCTTCTTCAGCCGCGGCCGCTGGTAGGACCGGCAGAGCGTTGAAATAGGCCGCCCGGCCCTTGCCGGGCGGTCGCGCGGTCCGGCAGCCTTAGAGGGTGCAGGCAACCGGCCTTGCGGGTGTCCTCGCGCGGGCTGATGCCAGTCCGCTGCCGCTGCTCGGCGGGATGGCCAGACCCGACGGTGTCGTGATCGCCAGCGAGCGCTACTTTGCCTTCGCGGGGCGCGACGGATCGCTGCTCGAGGGCGACATGCCGGAGGTGCCTCGACTCGTTGCACGCCTACCGCTTCTGCGCGGGCTCGCGCGACTGGCGATGTCGGTCTCGCCACTGCTCCGGCGCGACGGCGTTGCCGGGTTGCGCGAGCGGATCCTGCTCACTGCCGTGCTGCTGACGCCGCTCTTCTTCATCTTCCTCTCGGGCACCGCGACCCTCGTCGCCGGCTTCGTCATGACCGGCGGAATGCTCGCATGGATTTTGCGGGGACGGACGCTCTACCTGCACGGAGCCGAGCACCGCGCGATCGCGGCAGCCGAGCAGGGCAAGCTCGCCGCCACGTGGGAAGGCGCCGCGAAACCGTCCCGATTCGCGCTTCGCTGCGGCACGAACTTCGTCGCGCTCGTGCTCCCTGTCGGGCTCATCGCCGATCGCCTCTGGCCTTTCGCTCCGGCGCTCTGGACGCCGATCGTCGTCGCAGTGCTCTCGCTCGCGCTCTCGATGGAGCTCTGGCGAGTCGTACAGGGCTCGACGCACAGGTTCGCGCGTGTGTTCCTGCTTCCGGGGCTGGCCCTGCAGCGACTGACGACGCGCGAGCCCAGCCTGCACGAGACACGGCTGGCTCTCACCGCCGCCGCGTCGGTGCTGCGCCGAGAGCTGAACGCTTCCTAGAAGCAGACGCCAAACGCGTTACGCGACGGCCAAGCGCGCCTCGGCGTGCTCGTACGCTGTGCCGAGGGCGTCGACGACCGCGGGGTCGTAGTGCGTGCCCGCACGGCGGCGCAGCTCTGCGAGAGCCTGGTCAGGAGTGTGGGCAGGCCGGCCCTGGGGCTCGGTCGTCATCCCGACGAATGCCACGCACGCGCCGATGATGCGGGAGTAGAGGGGGATGCTCTCGCCGCTCAAGCCATCCGGATAGCCCTGCCCGTCCATGCGCTCGTACGTCGAGCGCACGATCGTGGAAACCTTGGCGAGGGCAGGGGCGGACGACAGAATCCGCTCGCCGATCAATGGATGGCGATGCAGGAAGCCGCGCTCCTCCTCGGTCAGGGGCTCCGACTTGCTCAGGATTGAGTCCGGAATCGCGAGCTTCCCCACCTCGTGGAGCTCGGCGGCGAGCGCCAGGTCGGCCACCTCGTCAGGGGAGAAATCGAAACCGTGACCCACGGACTTGACGAGCTCGACGATGTCGGCCAGATGCCCCTGCAGCCTGGCGTCGCGCTCGTAGAGCGCCCGGAGCAGCACGTCGCGGCTCTGCCGGCCCGCCGAGGCGCGCCGGCCGTCCTTTTCGTCGTACATGCGCGTATCCACGAGCCGAAGCGCTTCAGCAACGTCCGCGGCCTCCTCCGGAAGGGTGACGGCACCGAGCGCGGCAGTGATTCGAAAACCGTCGCCGTGCTCTTCGAAGGCGGCCTCCGCGGCCGCTGCAAGGGTCGCCCGCTGAGCCGCGCCGACCGAGGCGAGCACGCAGAACTCATCTCCGCCGATGCGGTAGACCTCGCCGTAGCGGGCCACAGCTGAGGCGAGCTTCTTCGCGAGCCTGGCCAGGAGCGCGTCACCCGCGGGATGGCCGAACGCGTCGTTGTACGCCTTGAAACCGTCGAGATCGAGCAGCATCAGAACCGCAGGCTTGCGGCTCTCGAGCACGGCGTCGAGGTCGGTCATGAGCTTGCGCCTGTTCCCGATGCTCGTCAGGGCATCGGTTTTCGCTTCGACTCGGCTCACAGCGAGGAGCCTCAGCTTCTCGCGGAAGGCGAACGCCATGCGCGCGATGACCGCGAGCATCGACGTCGAAGCGAGGACGACTGCGATTGGGTTGAGAGGCTCGACCTGTCCGTAGACGAGAATCGCCAGCGCGGTCAGGCCGAAGAGCGTGGGAACGAGCAGTATGCGAATGCCTTCGAGTCGCACAGTCCCGAGCTGGCGTGCAGGCTGCCAGGAAGCCGTTGCGAGCAGCAGCATCGCGAGCGGCCAGGCGGCGTTCAGGATCGTGATCTCGTCGGAGGTGCCGACCGCGGCCTGATAGAGGTAAGCGCCGTCAGCGAGCGCCAGCACGGCGGTACCCGCAAGTATGCACAGCCACGCGCGGTCGAGCCGCCAGCCGGTCAGGGCCAGCACGGCGACGACGAGGCCGAGCAGCAGCGCGTCCGCGAGCGGGTAGGCGAGATTCATGGCCACCATGCGTGGCGACCCTCCGGTCCTCTCGACCACCGCACCGAAGAGGACGGCCGCTCCCACCGCGGCCACGGCGAGCGCCGCAAGGACTGCATCGAGCCAGAGGCTCCGCTCGAAGTGCGCCGTGCGCGCACGCACGACCAGGGCGATCGCAGCGTAGAGGAACGGATACGACGCGAGCCAGAGCCAGTCCGTCACGGTCGGCGGCACGACGGTCGCATCCCAGAGAAAGATCGTGAAGTAGAAGTCGCCGGCTGCCCAGAGAGAAAGCGTCGTCGCGAGACAGAGCCAGGCCGCCCGCTCCTTGCCCCGTAGGTGCGGAGACTTCAGGCAGACGAAGGCGGCGCCGACAAGCAGGAAGTTGTAGAGCCATTTCGAGCCGCTCGCCGAACCGCCGGGCTCGAACACGAGCCAGGCGAGATAGACGCCGAAGAGGGCAGAGAGGGCAAGCAGAAGCCCTCCGCCACGGCTGTCCGCCGCAAGTGGAGCCCGGATGGCTGGCTGCCGCTTCTGCATGGTGTTTTCGGAGGGCGCGAAAGGCCGCACAGGGAATATCGTCGGGAGGGGGTTAGCGGCTGTCCCCCCTTTGGGTGATTGAGGCAGGCCAGCGGCGCTCAAGCGAGGCGTCTTTCGTGCCGATGGAAAGCTCGTGGAGCGGCGGTGCTCCGTTGTGGAGTTCTGCGGCTCCGGCTTAAATGTCGACTCAATCGAGCAAACGCCGGCGTCGTCTACGCGCGCTTGTCGCCGCGGGGGTCGTGCTTGCGCTCGTTGGGGTTGGCTATGCGAGCGCGGGTCGCCCGGAAGCCCAGCGGGCGCCGAGAAACCTGGCGCTGGTCAAGGACCACCAGCAGACGGCGCAGCCGCGCGAGGAGCGCGACGACCAGGTCGCACGAGGCTTGCGCGGCCCCAGGGGCTTCGCCGGTCCTGCGGGTCCACGAGGCGCAGCGGCGCCTCCCGGCGCGGCCGGCCAGAGCGGCCCGCCCGGGCCGGTCGGGCCAGAGGGGTTACAAGGTCCGCCCGGGCCTGAAGGATTGCCAGGGCCGCAAGGAACGCGCGGAGCGGACGGGCCTGAAGGCCCGAAGGGACTCGTCGGCCCAACCGGTCTGCGGGGGCTGATGGGGACGCAGGGGCTCACCGGCCCGACAGGGCCGCTCGGTCCGCAGGGCCTGACCGGATCACAAGGCCCGCCCGGGTCGGACGGACCGCAGGGCCCAGCCGGACCGCAGGGCCCAGCCGGACCGCAGGGCCCGCAGGGAGTGCAGGGTCCCGCTGGGCCTCAGGGTCCCGCTGGGCCTCAGGGTCCCGCTGGGCCTCAGGGGCCCTCGGGGGTATCAAGCGCCCGTGAGGCCTATCGCGACGGCAGCCAGGCGCTGGCAACCACGGACACGACGGTGGCGACGATGACGAACGTCGAGGCGGGCGCGTACGCGATCTTCGCCAAAACGGTCATCAGGGAAAGCGGGGCGGCCAATTGGGCGGTGACGTGCACCTTGGACGCGGGCGGCACGAGCATCGACTACGCGGAGGCAAGCGACCAGAACGACTTCATCCAGTCAACCCTCAGCATGGAAGTGACGCGGATCTTTCCCGCGACGGGATCGATCGCCCTTCGTTGCCGGAGCACCACACCAGCCGACGCGATCACCTCGAAAATCGTTGCGATCAAGGTCGACAGCGTGACCCGCGAGGCGGTCTCCGGATAGCGAGATGCCTGCTGCACGAAGCATGAAATCGCGCTCCGCCGCCGAAGCGATACCGATGGCGAAAACGGGCAGAACCACCAAGTCGGCAGCGAAGAGCCAACGAGCGCTCAAGAGGACGCCGGCGAAGGCGACTGCGCCGAAGAAGCGGGCGACACCGTCGAAACTCGAGGCGGCGGCGCCGGTCGTCGAGCGAGCACCGCAACCGGCCGCAGGGCGCGAGAGTGCTCCTGCTCGCCGCCGGCGATGGCCTGAGCTTGTCCTGTCGGGGCTCCTCGTTGTCGTCGCAGCGTTCGCAGCGGTGCTGCTCGTCCGAGGCGATGCCGAGCCCGAGCCGATCCGCGCCGGAGTGCCGGCTGCAGTCTCACCGGACACGCTCGTCCCGTTCTCGAGCTCACGCGACGTCCCGGTCTACTGGGCCGGTCGCGTTCCCTGGCGCAAGCTCGAGCTCACGACGACGCGTGCCGGGACGTTTGTCCGCTACCTCCCGGCAGGCGTAGCGATCGGCGACTCCCAACCGGCGCTGACGATCGCCACCTACCCGCTGCGCGGAGCGTACGGAACGACGACCCGCCGGGCGAAGAGCCCGGCGATGAGCGCCAGAAAGACGCGGAGCGGTGGCCTCGCCGTGTGGAGCCGAGCGCAGCCGACGAGCGTCTACCTGGCGTTCCCCGGCGTCCCTCACCTCGTGGAGGTCTACTCGCCGAAGCCAGAAGAAGCTCGAAGCCTCGCCCTGTCGGGACGTATCCGACCGGTGCGCTAACCGTCTTCGGAAAGGCGGCCGAGCAGCAGCCAACCGGCGAGGGGGCCGATCGCCGCCAGCGCGAAGCCCAGACGCCAGGAGCTGACGTCGACGATGTAGGCGAACGCCGCCGGCACGAAGAGGCCGATCACGGCGAGCATGGTCTGCTGAAAGCCAATCGCGGCTCCGCTCCGCGCTCGGCCCGCAAGCTCGGCGGCAGCCGTCACGGATAGCCCGTTCCAGGCCATCGAGATCGCACCGGCCAGGACGACGACTGGGAGTAGAACGACGATCGGCCCGTCGGCGAAGAGCGCAGTGAGGAGAGCGCCTGCCGCGCTGGCCAGTCCGATCCAGCGCAGCGGCCGAATCCGAGCGCGCATCGCATCCGAGATCCACCCCGACCCAACGCGTGTGATCACCGCGCCGACCTGAACGGCCGCGAGTACGGCGGCGGCCTCGCCCTGGCTCAGTCTGTGCGCGTCGTGCAGGAAGAGGACGAGAAACGCAGTGAGCGCGAGCTGGGTGAAAAGGTAGAGGCCGCTGCCGGTGCATACGACCCAGAGCCTTGAGTCACGCAGCGTCCAGGTTACGTCGTCGGCGTCGAGCTCCGGCTCGTCGGCACGAACGTGCTCCTTGATCGCTACGCCGGCGACCGCTGCGCTGGCGACACAGACGGCACCGAGAAACACGAAGGCCGCTTTGAGCCCGCCGGTGCCGTTCACGGCCGGAAGGGCGAGCGCCGCAAGCGCGCCGCCGATCGGGATGGCCGTCTGTCGAAGGCCGAGCGCAAGTCCTCGCTGCTCCGCCGAGAACCACTGCATCACTGCCCGGCCGCTTGCGGCGTTCACGCTCGCGCCCATCCCGCCCGCGAGAGCGAGCAGTACGACGAGCAGCCAGAAGCTCGACGCCCAGCCCGCGGCCGCGACGAGAAGACCGGAAACCGCAAGACCGCTGGCGAGCACGACGCGCTCGCCGAGCCGGTCCGCGAGCAGGCCCCACGGGAGGAGCGTGAGAATCGGCCCCGCCCAGATGCTCGAGAACGCGATCCCGACCTCGGACAGGGAGAGGTCGTACCGCTCGCGCAGCGCCGGCGCGAGCACCGGGACCCCGATCAGGACCGCGGAGAAGCTCGCCTGCGCCGCCGTGCCGGCCGCGAGGACGACCCATCGGTACCGTCGTTCTATAGCTGGAACGGATTGAAGGGCTTCGGGCTGGTCGAGACGATCACGCTCTTCGTCTCGAGATAGAGCTCGAGCGTGTCGAGCCCGAGCTCACGTCCGAAGCCGGACTGCTTGTAGCCGCCGAACGGGATGCCCGGAAACGCCGTGTACGGCATGTTGATGCCGATCGTCCCCGCCTTGATCTTCCTGGCGAGGCGATGGCCGCGCGCGGGATCGCCCGTCCAGACGGTCGCCATCAGCCCGTAGCGGGAGTCGTTCGCAATCCGCGCAGCGTCCTTCTCGTCCTCGAAGGGGATGACCGTCACGACCGGTCCGAAGATCTCCTCCTGGGCCACCTTCATCTGGTTGTCCACCTTCGCGAGCACCGTCGGCGGGTAGAAGGCCCCCTTCCCCTCGGCGGGCTCGCCGCCGGCGACGACCTCGGCGCCCTCCTCGAGACCGGCCTCGACGTAGCCGTGCACCCGCTCGCGGTGGTCGGTGGAGATGAGCGACCCGACCTGGGTCTCCTTGTCGAGCGGGTCACCCATGCGCAGCGTCTTGGCCGCGTCGGCGAACCGCGAGACGAAATCGTCGTACAGCGAGCTCTCGACGAGCACGCGAGAGCGTGCCTCGCAGCTCTGCCCCGCGGAGTAGAAGATCGACCAGACCGAGCTCGGGATCGCGTCGTCGAGGTCCGCGTCGGCAAAGACGAGGTTCGGGCTCTTGCCGCCGAGCTCCAGCGTCAGCCGCTTGATCGAGTCGGAGCCGTCTCGCATGATCTGGGCTCCGGTCTCCGTCGAGCCGGTGAACGCGATCTTGTCCACGCCCGGGTGCTTGACGAGATGGGCGCCGATCGTCTTCCCGGGCCCGGGGACGACGTTGATCGAGCCGGGCGGGAAGCCGACCTCGTGCGCCAGCTCGGCCATGCGAAGAGCCGTGAGCGGCGTCTGCGAGTCGGGCTTGAGCACGACCGAGCAGCCCGCGGCGAGCGCGGGCGCCAGCTTCCACGTCGTCATCATCAGCGGGTAGTTCCACGGGACGATCTGGCCGGCGACGCCGACCGGCTCCTTCAGCGAGTAGAAGAGCAGCGAGCCGCCGATCGGGTTCGCCCGCCCCGCGATCGAGGCGATCGCCGAGGCGTAGAAGCGGAAGTTCTCGACCGCCTGGGAAAGCTCGGCCTTGACCGACGAGATCGCCTTGCCGACGTTGCGTACCTCCAGCTCGGCCAGCTCCTTTCGGTCCGCCTGGATGGCATCGGCGAGTGCGTGCAGCAGCCGGGAGCGCTCCGTCGGCGGCGTCCTGCCCCAGTCCCCCTCGAGCGCCGCGCGCGCAGCCTCCACAGCCCGGTCGACGTCCGCTTCCGAGCCCATCGCCACCTTGGCCAGCGGCTCACCGGTCGCGGGCTCGACGAGCTCCTTCAGCTCGCCGCCGGAAGGCTCCGTCGACTCGCCGTTGATGAAGAGCAGGTATTCGCGCTCGGTCGCGACCGCCACGAAGGAGACCCTAGCGAAGGTCTGCCGGAGTGAGCTGCTCGGTCAGCAGCCGCTTGAACCTCCGAGCGTCACCGTCGACGAAGTCGCGGCAGAGCTCGTAGCCCTCAGAGTAAGTCGTCACGTACGAGCGCCAGAGCGGGTCGGTGATGAAGCGGACAGCCTGTTCCGCGCGCTTAGGGGACGTGAGCGCCCAGCGCATGTGGTACTCGACGGCCTCCTCGGTCGAGGCATCGCGGGTGTGGAGGAGCAGCGCGACGTTGGGCCCGACCCGTTCGAGCGGACGACGGGCCTCCTGAACTGCGCGGGAGAGCTCGGGGTCGTAGGTGACACTGGTGCCGGCCAGGTGCGCGGCTGTGACTTTCTGCTCCTCGTCGCCGAGCAGGATCTCGGACGCGAGGCCGGCGATGCCCTCCGCAAGGAGCGCGGCGGGCGTGCCGATCATCTGAGCCGATTCCTCGAGCTCGCCTCCCTCGCGCACACGGAGCTGCTCCTTCCACGCGTGCTCGGTGTGATGGCCCGGGTACGCCTCGTGGGCGGCGAGCTCGACGACGAAGGACGGTGTCAGCGCCACATCGGTGTTGACCGCGATCCGGCTGCGCAGGCCGCCCTGGTAGTAGTTGAACGCAGCCCAGGGCTCGTCTGACACATAGTTCACCTCGACCGTCTCTCCCGGCGGGAGCCCGACCAGCTCCTCCGTCCGAGAGCGGAAGTCCTCGAGCAGGGCCTGGAAGACGGCCTCGAGCTCGTCGCCGCGGAGGCCGTCTGCCTCCCGCCAGGCCTGGTAGCGCTCTGCGAGGGGGCCGGACCCCGGGAGCACCTCGTCGAGTGCCTGGTGCGCAGCCTCGAAGGCGTCTTCGTCAACCCATGCGGGCCGAACGCCGTAGCAGCGCTCGACCTCGTCCTCGTAGGCGATCTCTTCGCCGGCAAGCCTGCGTGCGACCGTCTCGAGCCCGACGAGCTGGGAGCGCAGCCAGCGGCGACGGGCCTCGGCGAGTCCGTCCGCCTCGAGCGACGTGAGCAACCCCGCTGCGTCTTGCACGAGGCTCGACGGCTCTCGCAGCTCCTCGCCCTCGATGCGCTCCGAGATCTCCGGCGGGCCGTAGTAGGCGTCCACGAGCCCGTCGATGTGCCGCCCGAGGCGCAGGCAGAGCTCGAGGTAAGAGTTGACGACGTCCATTCGCTAGGAGGCGAAATAAAATCAGGAAGCGGTTCGGCGCTTCGCAATGATGAAGCCGTGACCGCACCGAAGATGCATGCCGACGAGATCGGCACCGACGTCGCGCTCGTGCGCCGCCTGCTCGCCGGGCAGTTCCCGGAATGGGCCGATCTGGCGATCGAGCCGGTCGTGTCGTACGGAACCGATCACGACATCTATCGCCTTGGTGACCAGCTCGCCGCTCGAATGCCCCGCATCGGGTGGGCCACCGCGCAGGCGGCGAAGGAGGCAGAGTGGCTGCCGAGGCTCGCGCCGCACCTGCCGCTCGCCGTCCCGGTGCAATTGGCGATGGGGCATCCGGCTGAGGGCTACCCCTTCGGATGGTCGGTCTACAAGTGGTTGCCCGGCGAGAACGCGAACAGCACGATCGACGATCTGGATCAGGCGGCCGTCGACCTCGCCGCGTTCGTGAACGCGCTGCGCCGGATCGACACGACCGGTGCACATCCGCGACCGCGTGGTCGTCGAGGCGCCCCACTCGCGGAGCTGGATGAGGACGTCCGCCGGTCGATCGCAGAGCTCGGCGACCGAATCGACGGCGCTGCCACCCTCCGCTCATGGGAGGAGTCGCTCAACGCGCCGCCATGGGACGGCGAAGAGGTCTGGGTACATGGCGACCTGCTGCCGGGCAACCTGCTCGTCGTCGACGGCCGGCTGTCGGCGGTCATCGACTTCGGTGCCCTCAATGTGGGCGATCCCGCTTGTGACCTGCAACCGGCCTGGAACGTCTTCGCAGGTGGCAGTCGCACGCAGTATCGAGCCGAGCTCCAGGTCGACGATGCGTCCTGGTTGCGTGGCCGCGGCTGGGCGCTCTATCAGGCCGTGGCTGCGCTGCCCTATTACTGGGACACCAACCCCGGCATGATCCGCCAGGCCTCACACGCGCTGGGGCAAGTCCTCGCCGACCGCTAGCGCTCGAAGAGAGCCGCCTGGCCCTGGCCGACCCCGACGCACAGGGTTGCGAGGCCGTAGCGGCCGTCGCGGCGGCGCAGCTCGTGGAGCAACGTGACCACGAGGCGCGCGCCGGTCATCCCTAGCGGGTGGCCGATTGCGATCGCGCCGCCGTTCACGTTCACGCGCTCTGGGTCGAGGCCGAGCTCTCGAATGACGACGAGGCTCTGCGAGGCGAACGCCTCGTTCAGCTCGACGAGGTCGAGATCGCTCACTTCGATCCCGGCGCGGTCGAGAAGCTTCCGGACCGCGGGCACGGGGCCGATGCCCATCACGCGCGGGTCGACTCCGGCGACGGCGCTGCCGGCAAAAGCTCCGAGCGGCTCGACGCCGAGAGCCTCCGCGCGCTCCTCGCTCGCGATCACTAGAGCGGCGGCACCGTCGTTGATCCCGCTCGCGTTCCCGGCCGTGACCGTTCCGCCTTCCCGAAATGCCGGCTTGAGCGCCGCCATCTTCTCGGCGTTCGTGTCGGGCCGCGGATGCTCGTCGCGAGCCACGCCCGCGATCTCGACGAGCTCTTCGTCGAAGCGGCCCGCCTTGTCGGCGGCGGCCCACCGCTGCTGTGAGCGCAGCGCGAACTCGTCCTGTTCCTCGCGGCTCACCCCGTAGCGCTCGGCGACATTCTCGCCCGTCTCGCCCATCGACTCGAGCGGGAACATCTCTTCCATGCGCGGATTGGGGAAGCGCCAGCCGAGCGTCGTGTCCCAGACCTTCTGATCACCGCTCGGACTGCCGTCGTCGGACTTTGCCATGACCAGCGGAGCGCGGCTCATCGACTCGACTCCCCCTGCGACGAAGAGGTCGCCGTCGCCGGCTGCGATCGCATGCGAGGCCGAGACGACCGCGGAGAGGCCTGACGCGCAGAGCCGGTTCAACGTGACGCCGGCGACCGACTCGGGCAGCCCGGCAAGGAGCGCTCCCATGCGCGCGACGTTCCGGTTGTCTTCCCCCGCCTGGTTTGCTGCTCCGAAGTAGACGTCCTCGATCTCACCGGCAGGAACGCCGGCGCGTTCGACCGCCTCCTTGATCACCGCGGCCGCGAGGTCGTCCGGCCGCACGCCGGCCAGGACACCGCCTTGACGCCCGACAGGAGTGCGTACCGCCGAGAGGACGACGGCTCGGCTCAGCCGACGAACTCCACGTTGACGGGCTCGTTGAAGGCGCCGATCTCCTCGCCGCGGCGCAGGAGCTCGTGCACAGCCCGCCGTCCCTCGGCGCCGTAGTCCTCGGTCAGCTCGTTGACGTACATGCCCACGAAGCGGTCGGCGAG
>CAZQAG010000051.1:0-16489 GCA_964591295.1 uncultured Gaiellales bacterium
ACCACCTCCGCCTCCGCCTCCGCCTCCGCCTCCGCCCCCGCCACCACCGCCACCTCCGCCACCAGCTCCGCCGCCACCTCCGCCGCCACCGCCACCGCCAGCACCACCACCGCCGCCTCCGCCGCCTCCCCCTCCTCCGCGTGCGAGGAGTTGCCGCGTCCCGCGCTTGGTCGGAAGAGAGCTGCGAACAGCCCGCAAGGCGATCAAGCGAGCGAGCTGCCGGCTAGGACGAATTCGCTACGGGCGGTCGCGGAAACGCCGGGGTCTCGTCGTGACCCAGTCGCCTGCCGCCGGTGCCCGCCGCCCGATCGGCACCCGCGTGAACGTGGTCGTCAGCCGCGGCCGAAGAGGCCGCTAGACCAGCTGACCGATGCGCTCGAGCAACTCGGCGGCAGGCACCGCGCCCTCGCGGAGGACCCTCGGCTCGGGGCCGGTCAGGTCGACTACGGTCGAGGGAATCCCGGGCAGCTCGCCTCCGTCCACGAGGACCGCGGCGGCGCGGATCTCCTCCGGTACCTCGTCGAGCCGTTTTGGGTCCGGGCCGCCGGCGAGGTTCGCGCTCGTCGCCGCGACGGCGCCGACCCTCTCGACGATCGCCCTCACGTCGCCCTCGAGCTCGGGCACGCGAACGCCGATCGTGTCCGGCTTCGTTCCGGTCAGCCACCCGAAGCGGTGTGCCGGGTTCGGCAGGACGAGCGTGAGCGGCCCCGGTAACAGTGCACGCAGGATCGGCTCGACCCGGCTCCGCAGCTCGGGCACGGATTCGAAGAACGTGTCGATGTCCGCCGCGAGGAGCGCCGTCGGCTGCTGCTCGGCTCGGCCCTTCAGCTGGTACATGCGCAGGACGGGGTCAGGCTCAAAGGCCGTCGTGCACAGGCCGTAGACGGTGTCGGTCGGCAGGACGACCGGCTTGCCGGCTCGAATCGCCTCGACGGCCTGCTCAACGAGGCTTGCGTCCCTCGACAATTCGCTCACGCCCTCCCAGATCTTGCCCGATCGCCACGTCCTCGTAGCCCAGGCTCAAGAGCAGCTCGGCGACTTCACCGGCTTTGCCATCACCCGTCTCCAGGACGAGTGCGCCTCCGGGGGCCAAACGCTCGCGCGCTCCCTCGGCGATCGCCTCGGTCGCTCCGCGCTCGACGAGGGCTTCGCGAGGCTCCCAGACGGCGACCTCCGGCTCGAGCTGGCCGATCTCGCCGGGGCCGATGTACGGGGGATTCGACACGACCAGGTCGAGCGGGCCTTCCTGGTCGGCGAAGAGCTCGCCGTGCACGAGCTCGACGGCCAGACCTGCCCGCGAGCGATTCTCTTCCGCAACCGCCAACGCGTCGAGCGAGCTGTCGGTGGCGACGACCAGCGCTCCCGGATGCTCGTGGGCGATGGCCAGCGCGATCGCGCCCGAGCCGACTCCGATGTCGAGCACTCTCGGCTCGGGGATATCGGCGATCAGCTCAAGGCAGCGCTCCACGAGCGACTCGGTCTCGGGCCGCGGAATGAGCACACGGGGGTCAACGCGAAGCGTGAGGCCGCGAAAGCCCCACTCGCCCAGGATGTAGGCGAGCGGTTCCCTCTGGGCGCGCCGCGCCACAAGGTCGCTGAACCGCTGCTCCTCCTCGGTCGTGAGCGATCGAGCGCCGTTGCTCGCGAGGCCGGTCCGTGTCTCGCCGAGCACGTGGGCAAGCAGCCACTCGGCGTCGACCCGCGGTGACGGGCAGCCGGCCCGCTCGAGCTCCTCGGCGGCCGAGCTCAGCTGCTCGCGCGAGGTCACGCTTCGAGCGCGAGGCGCTGACCTTCGGACGTAAGCGCTGTTGTGAAGTCGTCGAGCTCTCCGTCGAGGATCGCCTCGAGCCGGTGCTGCGTGAGCTTGATCCGGTGGTCGGTGACCCGGCTTTCGGCGAAGTTGTACGTGCGGATCTTCTCGGCGCGCTCGCCCGAGCCGATCTGCGAGCGGCGCGTCGCGTCCTGTTCTGCGCGCTGCTTCTGGCGCTCGAGCTCGTACAGGCGCGCCCGGAGCACGCGCAGAGCCTTCGCCTTGTTCTGAAGCTGCGACTTCTCGTCCTGCATCGCCACGACGACCCCGGTCGGCAGGTGCGTGATGCGAACGGCCGAGTCGGTCGTGTTCACGCTTTGCCCCCCGGGGCCGGTCGACCGGTAGACGTCGATCTTCAGCTCGTTCGGATCGATCTCGACCTCGACCTCCTCCGCCTCGGGCATGACGGCCACGGTCGCGGTGGACGTGTGGATGCGCCCTTGAGACTCGGTCTGGGGCACGCGCTGGACGCGGTGCGTGCCGCCCTCCCACTTGAAGATGGAATACGCGCCGTCGCCCTTGACGGCGAACGTCACGTCCTTGAAACCGCCGCTTTCGCTCTCGCTCACCGAGAGCACCTCGGTCTTGTATCCACGCCGCTCCGCGTAGCGGGTCAGCATGCGATAGAGATCGCCGGCCCAGAGCGCCGCCTCGTCGCCCCCCACTCCCTGCCGGATCTCGACGAGGACGTCCTTCCGGTCGGCCGGATCGGACTCGACGAGCGCGAGCTTCAGGTCTTCCTCGAGCCGGGCGAGCCGTTCTTCGAGCTCCGGAACGAGCTCCTTGAGGTCGCCGTCGCCGTGCGCCGCATCCAGGTCGGCGCGCACCTCGCGCCATTCCTCGGCCAGCTTGTGCGGTGCTTCGAGCTCTTTCAGGCGACGGCCGACATCGGCCGCCTCGCGATGGTCGTTGTAAACAGCAGGGTCCGACAGGCGCTCCTGCGTCTCCTTGTAGGAGCGCTCCACCTCATCGACGAGCTCCTGAATGGCCATAAACGAAGCGTACCGCCGGAAATGGCGGCGTCCGGGCCGCTTAAGCCATTACTTCGACGCGTTGCTCGGTCGGCGCCCGGCCCTCGAGCTGGAGGACTTCCTTCAGCGCGCGAATCGAGACCTCGAGCTGATCGAGCGTCGGCTCGCGAGTCGTGAGCCGCTGGAGCCAGAGCCCCGGTGCGAGCAACGTCATCAGCACGCGGTTGCCGGTGTGCTTGCCGGCGAAGCGGATCAGCTCGTAGGCGAGCCCGGCGATCAGGGGCAGCAGCAGGATGCGGCTCGCGATCAGCCAGTACCACTCCGGCCGTCCGAGGAACGCGAAGACGAAGATCGCGATCACCATCACCCAGAGCAGGAACGCCGTCCCACAACGGGGGTGGATGAGGCTGAAGCGCTGGACACGCTCCGGCACGAGCTCCTCGCCCGCCTCGTAGGCGTTGATCACCTTGTGCTCGGCGGCGTGGTACTGGAAGACGCGCCGCAGGTCGGGCAGCAACGAGATGACGAGCAGGTAGAGGACGAAGATCGTCACGCGGATGAGCCCCTCGACGATCACGAACCAGCCCGTCGTCTCGATTGGCAGCCAGCTCGTGATCAGCGCCGGCGTGACCTTGAAGAGCATGAGCGCGAAGCCGATTGCGATTGCAAACGCGAAGATGAGCGCGCCGCGCGAGAGCTCTGTCTGGACCTCGCCGTCCTCGCCCTCCTCCTGTGCCGCGTAGTTGGCCGAGATGGCGAGGGCACGAAAGCCGATCGCCAACGACTCGCCGAGGGCGATCACTCCCCGGATGACGGGCAGCCGGAAGACCCAGTGGCGGGCCATCACCGAGCGGATCGGGCGATTGACGTCGGCAATCTCGCCGTTGGGCTTGCGTACCGCGAGCGCCCAGTTCGAGGGGCTGCGCATCATCACGCCCTCGAGGACGGCCTGGCCGCCGATCGCAGCGTTACTCATGAAGAGGAGCTACTCGTCCTTGGCAGCAGCGGCGGCCTTTTCGCGTCGTCGCTGGAAGCGCTCGACGCGGCCACCGGTATCGACGAGCTTCTGCTTGCCGGTGTAGAACGGATGGCAGGCCGAGCAGACCTCGACGTGCAGCTCCGACTTCGTGGACCGCGTCTGGAACTCGTTACCGCACGAGCAGCGAACGGTCGCGAAGTCGTACTCAGGATGGATGTCGGCCTTCATCTGAACTGAGGATAGCAGAGGCGATTTCGGCTACCACGTTGCCTCCTGAGACAACAGCGACCACCCTGTCGCCGGCGTCCACCGTCACCTTTCCGGCCAGCAGGGCGGCGACGCCGGCCGCCGCCGCAGGCTCGCACGCGAGCTTCGCCCGACGGTAGAGAAAGCGCATCCCGTCGGCGAGCTCCTCCTCCGAGATCAGCACGCTCTCCACTCCGAGGGCCTGGCAGATCCGGACCGCATGCTCCCCCGCGAAGGGGGCGCTGAGCCCGTCGGCCATCGAGCTCGGCTTGACCGGCACCGGCTCGCCGGCCTCGAGGCCGCGGTGAAGGGCATCGGAGAGCGCCGGCTCGACCGCGACCACCCGTCTGCCTTCTGCCGCGATTGCGATCCCCGAGACGAGCCCGCCGCCGCCGACGGGGACGACGATCACGGTCGCGTCCGGAACGTCTTCCAGGAGCTCCAGCCCGACGGTGCCCTGGCCGGCAATCGTGAACGGGTCGTCAAACGGATGGACGAGCGCGCGGCCGGTCTCCTCCATCAGCCCGGCGAGCCGTTCGAACGCCTCGGTGGGGCTCGTTGCCTGGAGGTCGACATCTGCCCCGTACGCGCGGGTCGCCTCGATCTTCTGGGCGCTCGCTCCCTGCCACATCACGATCAGGGCGTCGAGGCGCTCGAGCGCCGCGCAATAGGCGAGCGCCTGGGCGTGGTTGCCGGCCGAGATGCCGATCACGCCACGTTCCTTTTCCTCGCTCGAAAGAGAAGCGAGCTTGGTCAGAACGCCGCGCGGCTTGAATGAACCCGTGCGCTGGAAGAGCTCGGCCTTCAGGTGGACGGGCGCGCCCATCCGCTCGCCGAGGGTCGCCGAGGAGAAGATCGGCGTTCGATGCAGGCGACCCGCGATCGCCTCGCGCGCGCCGAGGACGTCGTCGCGCGAGAGCTCAGCCACGGAACGCCTCGACGACAGGCTCACCGGTGACGGTCGAGCGCACCTCTTGTTCCGGCTCCGGCTCGTCGAGCCGGCGAAGGTTGCGGACGCTCGGCACGAGGAGCACCACCAGGGTGGAGACAACGAGATAGCCCACCGAGATCCAGAGCGTCGTCGAGATTCCGATCGCATGCGAGACCGGTCCCGCGAGAATGAACCCGAGCGGGAAGAAGGCGAACGAGCCCATCCAGTCCCATGCGCTCACGCGCGAGAGGGCCTCCTCCGGAACGTGCTGTTGGAGGGTCGTCTGCCAGACGGCGCCGAAGAACCCCGTGCCCATCCCACCGATTGCCTGGGCCCCGGCGATCACCGGTGCGGGTGCGCGAAGCGCGAGCAGAGCGATGGCGGGCGCGATGAACAGAACGAGGATGCAGCAGACCAGCATCGGCCGCGGGGGTCTCCAGCGCAGCGCGATCAGGCCGCCGCACAATGACCCGGCGCCCCAGCCTGCGGCGATGATCCCCCACGCGGCCGCACCTCCGAGCGACTCCTTCGCGATCACCGGGCCGAGCGTCATGAACGGCGCGATGACGATGCAGAGGAACGTGGAGGCCCAGACCACGATCACCCAGAGCCAGGTGTGCGCAATGAGCTCGTGCCATCCGCCCTTGAGGTCGGCGAGGAAGCTCTGGCGCGCTCCTTCGCGTCGTGACCGCGGTAGCCGCAGGAGCGCCAGGGAGGTGGCACTGACCGCGAACGTCCCCGCGTCGACGACGAAGACGATGCCGGGGTTCGTGGTGGCCGCAATCACGCCCGCGACCGCGGGGCCGACGACGAAGGCAGAGCTCCGCGAGAGGCCCAGGAGCGCATTGGCCTGCTGAAGGCGCGGCGCGCTGATCGTCGAGGGAACGAGCCCGGTGGCGGCGGGCTGGAAGAAGGACTCGGCGGTGCCGTAGATCGCGATCAGGACGACGAGGTGCCAAAGCTCCGCGGCGCCGCTGAGGAGCAGGACGGCGATCGTCGCCTGGACCGCGCACCGGATGAGGTCCGAGCCGAGCATGACCAGCTGCCGGGGCAGGCGATCGGCCCAGACGCCGCCCACGAGCACGAAGAGGACGAGCGGAAGAGTGTGCGCCGCCAGCACGACCCCGAGGGCGGTAGCGGATGCATCGAGCGTGCCGATGACCGCAAACGCAAGCGCGACGGGAACGAGCCCGTCCCCGAGCGTCGAGGTCGCCTGCCCGAGCCAGAGCAGGCGGAACTGACGCTCGCGCAGCGCCCCGAAGAGCTCCGTACCGCGCATCCTCTGACTTTACGTGCGAGACCGGCCCCTGCGGCCGACACCTCAACGGGGTCAGACCCTGTAAAGGTTTACGGGGTCAGACCCCGGCTGTGTTGGGTCACGAGTTCGTCGCCGGACACGAAGAATGCGTCCCCACGTCCCGTAACCACGCCAACGTCCTCGAACCTTCATTAACGGGGTCAGACCCTGTAAAGGTTCACGGGGTCAGACCCTGTAAAGGTTCACGGGGTCAGACCCCGTGGTTCAGGTGAGGGTGTACTCGGGGCCCGCGCCGCCCTCGGGTGGGGTCAGCCGCCCGCCCTTCGCGGTGATCGCGCCGCACTGGACACAGTTGGAGGGCGTTACCTCGACGCCCCCGCTCTCGGCGTCGTAGACCTTGGCCGGGCACATCCGGTCCCAGAGCAGGGCGATCTCCTCTGGAACGCGGGTCTGGACGCGGAGATGGTTCGGCGCGTCGTCGCGGGTCCGGTTCCCTGAGAGATAGACGCTCGAGAGCTTGTCGAATGTCAGCTTCCCGTCGGGCGTGGGATAGCTTTTTGCGCGGTCCGTGCGGAAGAGCGTGTGGTCGGCGTCAGGCTCGGTGCGCATGTTCCCGGGCGGAAACGCGCCGCGGCTCGCGGTCATCGCGGTCGCGAGCATCCCACCGACGTAGAAGCCGCGTCCGAACGCCTGCCGCATGTTGCGCACCGCCTTGAGGTCGTTCCAGATGAAGCTCTGGCGCACGGCGTCGTCGTAGACCCCGAGCGCGCCGGGCGTCCACGGCGTACGCCCCGGCCGAAGCGCGTCAACCGCGGCCTCGGCGGCGAGGCGGCCGGACTCGACCGCGTAGTGGATCCCCTTCAGCGCGGGCACGTTGACCATGCCGGCGCCGTCCCCGCAGAAGAGGAGCCCCGGTGCGTGCAGCCGCCGGGGCAGCGCGACGAAGCCGCCCTCCGGGATCGTCTTCGCGCCCCAGCCGACGCGCTCGCCGCCCTCGAGCATCCGCCTCACGAGCCGGTGCGTCTTCAGCTCCTGGAGCACGTCGTGGACGGAGAGCTCAGCGTCGCGGTAGTCCAGCCCGACGACCATCCCGAGCGTGAGCATGTCGTCGCCCATCGGATAGATGAACGAGCCGCCGAACTCCCGGTACTTCGCGCCGGGGCGAAGCGGCCACCCCATCGTGTGCACGATGCGCCGTAGCGGCCGCGCGACCTTCCAGACCTCCTTCACCCCGAGCGCCCACACCTGCGGACTCTCGCCCTGCAGCCCGAACGCGTCGAGCGCCACCCCGGTCAGGTGCCCCTGCGTGCCCTCGCAGAGAATGGTCACGCGCGCGAGGATGTCCGAGCCGGGCTCGAAGTTCGCGAGTCGCTCCCCGTTCCGGCCGCGTCCCTTGTCGCCCGTCCTGACGCCGAGAACGCGGCCGTCCTTGACGAGGAGCTTCTCGGCGGAGGTCTCGGGAAGGATCGTCACCCCCGCCTCCTCCGCCTGCTCGGCGAGCCAGCGGCTGAGCTGCGAGAGCGACGCCACGTAGTTGCCGTGGTTGCGCATCGTCGGCGGCGTCGGGATGCGGACCGCCGAGTGCGGCCGCATCAGGTAGACCGACTCGGCCTCGACCTGGCCGTAGAAAGGCATGTCCTCAATCTGCTTCTGACCCCGGAAGAGCCGACGGAGCCCGCGCGGATTGACCACGGCGCCGGAGACGATGTGCGACCCGGGCTGTTTTCCCTTCTCCAGCACCGCGACGGGCACCTCCCCGAGCCGCTCGGCGAGCTCGGGCGATTCCTCGACGAGCTGGCCGAGGCGGATCGCGCAGGCGAGCCCCGCCGGGCCGGCGCCGACGATCAGGATCCCGACCTCGATCCGCTCGTCGACGGGGTCGCTCGGCTCGACGACAAATTCCCGCGGTGTGAACGGTGGAGGAAATTCCGACGGTCGGGTCGTCATGCGCCTTTGCGCTGCTGCACGAGCTCGGTCAGCTTTGGCACGATCTCGTGCAGGTCGCCGACGACCCCGAGGTCGCAGAACTCGAAGATCGGCGCGTTCGGATCCTTGTTGATCGCGATCACGGTGCCCGAGCCCTGCATGCCGACCTTGTGCTGGATCGCGCCGGAGATCCCGCAGGCGACGTAGAGCTTCGGAGAGACGGTCTTCCCCGTCTGGCCGACTTGCGTCGCGTACGGGTACCAGCCCGCGTCGACGACGGCTCGCGTCGCAGCCACCGCGCCGCCGAGCGCCTTCGCGAGCGCCTCGACGAGCGAGAAGTTCTCAGGCCCGCCCAGGCCGCGGCCGCCCGCGACGATCACATCGGCGTCCTCGATCGACGGCCCCTCGGAATCCTCGTGCGCCTGCTCGACCATCTTGGCAGCGGTCGAGAAGTCCTCGAAGCTCGGCGCCAGCTCCTCGACCTGCGCATCGCCGCCGGACTCGACCGGGTCGAAGGTGCCGGGCCGGAACAGCGCCAGGCGGGGCTCGCTCTTCCAGCCGACGTCGACGTACACGGTGTCCTCGAGCGCGGGCCGCTTACCGACGAGGCTGCCCCCCTCCTCGGCGATGTCGACGAGATCCCAGTTCAGGCCCGCGTCGAGTCGCGCCGCGAGACCGGCGGCGACGTCGGACGCGAGAACGGATGCGGCAAAAAGGATGGTGTCCACTCCGTGCTCGCGGACGACCTGGGCGAGCGCGTCGACGCGAGGCTGCGGAAGCGGCGCTTCGAGCTCGGGCGCGTCCGCGACGATCACCTTCGTCGCCCCGTGCTTACCCGCCTGTGCCGCCAGGTCCTTCACACCCGAGCCGAGGACGACGCCGACGACGTCGCCGCCCAACGATGCGGCCTTGCCCAGCACCCCGAGCGAGCCCTTCTGGAGCTCGCCCTCGTGATGCTCGAGGAAGACCGCAACGGTCACAGGAGCTTCTTCTCGGCCAGAAAATCGACGACCTGCTGCGCGGCGTTCCCGTCGTCCTCGATCTTGCGAGCGTCGCCCCGCGGCGGCGGGTCGGTCAGCGCGAGCACCGTTGTCCCCGAGCCTTCATCCCCGAGGGTCCCCGCGTCGAGGCCGAGGTCGGCGGCAGACAGCGACTCCTGCGGTTTCTTCTTCGCGCCCATGATCCCCTTCAGCGACGGGTAGCGCGGCTCGTTGATCGCGTCCGAGACGGCGACGACGGCCGGAAGCGGCGCCTCGATCACGTCGTAGCCGAACTCGGTCTGCCGCTTTCCCCGGAGCGTCCCGTCGGCGACCGTCAGCTCTGCCACCTGCGAGATGACCGGGCGCCGAAGACGATCCGCGACGGCGGCTCCCAGGACCGCACCGTCGGAGTCGCTTGACTGCTGCCCGAAGAGAACGAGGTCAGCCTGCTCGCGCTCGAGCACCGCGGCAAGAGCGCGCGAAGTCGCGACGAGATCGGACCCTGCCGCGGCCTCGTCGGTGACGAGCACGGCCCGGTCCGCGCCCATGGCCAGAGCCTTGCGCAGGGAGTCGAGAGCGCCCGCAGGGCCAAGCGAGACGAGCACGACCTCGCCGTCTCCCTGAGCCTCTTTGACCTTCAGCGCCTCCTCCACGGCCTGCGTGTCGAAGTGGTTGAGCGCTCCCTCGCCCGAGCGCTCAAGGCGCTTGGTTTCGGGGTCGATGCGCTTGTGAACAGCCGCATCCGGCACTTCCTTGACACAGACAGCGATCTTCATATCGGCGCGGACTCTAACTTCGGAGCGAAATTGTGGTGACCAACGCGATGAGACGGCCACGCCGGCAAAGCCGGCATGGCCTCTTGGCGGCATCGCAAGCGACGCCTCAGGAGCAGGGACTCTAACGAGCGGAACGAAGCCTGAGACCCGTGGAGACGTCTGCTACCGTCCCCGCTTCGAGCACCGCCGGCCCCATGCTTAAAACCCGGACGACAGCCCGAGCACTTCTCGTGTTAGCCCTTTTCGGCCTCGCCGCAGGGACGGCTGCTGCATACCCGCCCGAGCCTCCGCCCCCTCCGGGGTCAAAGGCGAAGCCGCCAAAGCTCCCTGCCCCTGAGCGCAAGCGGATCGTCTTCCCGGTCCTAGGTACCGTCGACTATTCAGACGACTTCGGGGCGCCGCGGTCCCAGGGCCGTCACGAGGGAGTCGACATTCTCGCGCCGCGGCACGCGCTCGCGCTGGCTGCCGAAGCCGGCCGTGTCCGCTTCCACACGGGGTCGTCGCGCGCCGGCTGCATGCTCTACCTCGATGGGCGAAGCGGGACTACCTACCTCTACATCCACCTGAACAACGACCTGACGGAACGCAACGACAACCGGGGCGGCTGCGTGAACGGCGTGGCGTTTCCGCGCGGCCTGCGCAGCGGAGCCCGTGTCCGCGCAGGGCAGCCGATCGGCTACGTCGGCGATTCGGGCGACGCCAACGGGATTCAGCCCCACCTTCACTTCGAGCGGCACCCCGGTGGAGGGCGCGCCACCAATCCCTATCCGCACCTCCTCGCGGCGCGCAGGCTCCTCTTCTACGCACCCCGCGGCAAGACGTTCACGCTTTCGCTGACCGCCACCGTCATGTCGGTGAGGGAGGAGTCGCTGCGCGTGCGCGTGCACACGCTCCGGGCCCACCCGACGGCCCTCACGCTGCACAGGCTCGACCGGCCGCTGACGCTGATCGTCCCCGCCTACGCGACCGTCGAGCGCGGCGCGGGCGGCGCAAGCGCTCTGCTCACGAGCGCAAAGCGCGGCGACCGCGTCTCGGTCTGGACGGAGCCGGCAACCGTCACGCCACAGGCCCAGGCCGGCCAGGCGGGCGCGATCAGCGCCGAACGAGTCCTCCTGCCGCCCGCGTAGCTCAGTCGGTCGGCGTCGCGGGCTCGAGCGAACGGGCCCACGTGAGAGCTCCGAAGAAGAAGCCCTTGGCGATCCGGCGCGCATTCGTTCCGTCGGGCGCCATCACCCAGAGCAGTGTCTCCGGGTAGCCGCCGAGGCCGCCGCAGTGGCCGCCCGTGATCCGAGTGGGCTTCATCGACAGGAAGGCAAGCTGTGTTCCGTCCGGTGACCATGCGGGCGACTGGGCGCTGCCCTGAGTCCCGCGGAGCACTGTCTCCTTCCCCGTCGCCAGGTCGAGCACGACCACGACCTGCCGGCTGTACTCGCCGTCAAGGACATTGCGGTCGAACGCGAGTCTCGAACCGTCCGGCGACCATGCGACGTTCGTGGCCCCGGTAGCGACGACCCGGGCGGTGTCGGAATCGTCCTCCACGCTCGCGACCTTGATACGGCGTTGCTGGTCGACGAACGCAACCGAGCGCCCATCGGGCGACCATGTGGGCGCCGAGATGACGCCGTCAGCGCTGACAGCATCGATCACGAGGTCGCGCACGTCCGTCCCGTCGGCACGCACCGTGGCCAGGAGGCTCTCGGTCCCGCTGTCCGGACCGCACACGTCCGCCTCGGCGCAGGAGCTGCGCACGACGACGAGCCGCTCCCCGGTCGGCGACCACGCAGGCGACGAGGCGTTGCGAAGCACGAGCCGCCGGTCGCTCCCGTCAGCATTCATCGTGTACACGCCGAAGGTCTCCTCGCTCCAGCCGGTCAGCGCCAGGGACTCTCCGTCAGGAGACCACGCGGGCTCGCTCATCTCTCCGGCCCCAGGCAGGTCGCGCGCCGGCCCGCCCCTCGGGTCGACAATCCGGATTCCCTCAAACGTGAACGCTGCGATCAGGCCGTTCCGAGGCGGATCCGAGGCGGTCGCGGTCGTGCCGGACGGAAATGCAAGCACCGGCATGATTCCGAGGAGCGCAAGCCACCGTTTCACGCACCCAGAGTGACACGCGAGTGTCACATGCAGGTAACAATCTGTGGTCCCGGGCCACGGGCCCGGGACTCGCGACTAAGAGCACGCCTTCCGAGGGAGATCACTTCGACGGTCCCGCCCATGCCGGGGTCGAGCTATGATTAGCGGCCGGTGAAGCGCGGTTCGCGCTTTTCCGTGAATGCGGTGAGGCCCTCTTTCGTGTCGTCGCTGGCGAAGAGGTCCCCGAAGCGGTCTGCCTCCGACTGGAGATTGGCGCCATGGTCCCCCTGGAGCGCCTGATCGACCGCGGCCTTCGCGGCGGCGAGCGCGAGCGGCCCCTTGGCCGCGAGCACACGCGCCGTCTCCATCGTCCTGGCCATCAGCTCGTCCGGCTCGAACACCGCCGTCACCAGGTGGATCCGGAGCGCCTCCGCTGCGTCGACGGGCCGGCCGGTGAGGATCAGGTCCTTCGCGACCCCGGTCCCGCAAACGCGCGCGAGCCGCTGCGTTCCACCCCAGCCGGGGATGATTCCCAGGTTCACCTCGGGCTGGCCGAGGTTCGCCGTCGTCGCCGCGTACCGGATGTCGCACGCGAGCGCGAGCTCACACCCGCCGCCGAGGGCGAACCCGTTGACGGCCGCGATCGAAGGCTGCGGGCCGGTCTCGAGCAGCCGCCCGACCTCCTGGCCGAGCTCGCCCCACTCCTTCGCCTCGGCCGGGGTCAGCCCGCACATGTACTTGATGTCCGCTCCGGCGGCAAAGGCGCGATCGCCTGCTCCCGTGAGCACGACGACACGTACGTCGGCGTCGTCGCGTAGCTCGCGCAGCCGGTCACGCAACTCGGTGAGCGTCGCGACGTCGAGCGCATTCAGCGCCTCCGGACGGTTGATCGTGAGGAGGGCGACGCCTTCGTCGCGTGCAAGCTCGATGGCTATGAGACGGGGACCTTCTGCTTCAGGAAGTCGATGATCTCGGTCGTCGGCGCACCCGGCGTGAAGATCCCGGCTACTCCCTGGCTCGTCAGCTCGGCTGCATCCTCGTCCGGGATCGTGCCGCCGACGATGACGAGCACGTCCTCCGCCCCGTTCTCCTTGAGGCCCTCGAGGATGCGCGGCACGAGTGTCATGTGCGCTCCGGAGAGGATCGAGATGCCGACGGCGTCGGCATCCTCCTGGATCGCAGTCTCGACGATCTGCTCGGGCGTCTGGTGCAAACCCGTGTAGATGACCTCCATGCCGGCGTCGCGAAGGGCGCGCGCGATGATCTTGGCGCCACGGTCGTGCCCATCAAGTCCGGGCTTCGCGATGACGACACGTATCTTTCCGGCCATAAATCGCAGTCTAGTGGCCCACTAGGGAAGATCTCGCCCGGGTAGAACGTCCAGTAAATGGGGAAATCGTGTCTATGAAGCTGACCGTCGTCGGGTGCTCGCCCGCGTGGCCGAATCCTGGCGGCGCCCAGTCCGGCTACCTGCTCGACAGCGCCGGCGGCCGGCTGCTGCTCGACTGCGGGCCCGGCGTCCTCGCGCGTATGCGCTCGAACGGAGGCAGCGGCTGGCCGAAAGTGGACGCGATCGCGATCACCCATTTCCACCTCGACCACTGGGGCGACCTTGTGCCGTGGGTCTGGGGAACGATGTGGGGGCTCGGCCGCTCCCAGGAGAAGCCCGAGCTCTGGCTCCCGCCCGGAGGCCGGGAGGAGCTCGCGGCGTTCGGAACCCGGTTCGGGACGCCCGACATGTTCGTCCGTGTCTTCAAGCCGCGGGAATACGAGGAGGGAGTTCCGTTCCAGGCAGCCGGTCTCGAGCTGACGCCGCTACGGCTCCCCCACTACACGGTGCAGACCTACGGCTTCCGCGTCTCGAACAACGAGCGCACGCTCGCGTACTCGGGCGACTCGGGGCCCAGCGAGCGGCTTGCCGAGCTGGCTGAGGACGTCGACCTCTTTCTCTGCGAGGCAACGCTCGAGCGCGGCGAGCTCGACGGCGAGCCGCGCGGCCATCTCTCCGCCGAGGAGGCGATTGCGGCGTTTGAGGCTTCCGGCGCCAAGCGGTTGCTCCTTACCCACCGGCCGCAGGAGCTCCCGCTGGACAGCTCCCTCGAGCAAGCCTTCGACGGCCTCGAGCTCGAGATCTAAATCTAGTCCGCTAGTTGATCGGGAGAATCGGTGTCCAGCGGGGCATCCAGTAATCCACGAGCCACTGGGTGGCGGCACCCGTGCCAACCGGGATCAACCCGAGCTGGAAGACCCCGGGGCGCACCTTCAGCTCCGGCCGGGCCCCGACGCCGACCTCGATGAGGATCTCCCGCGTCGTTGCGAGTTCGAGTGCGTACTGCACCTTGTCGATGTCGTCGACCGGGTAGGGAATGACCGGCAGCGCCTTGGCGTTCTTCCACTGGGCGTACGTGTAGCCGACCTTCAGCGAGGGTGCGGTGACGGCCCACGAGTCGCCGAGGTGCTTGCGGGCAACGGCCGTGGCGATGAAGGTACGAATGGTCGACCGAACCTGGGGATCGAGTTGCCCGTAGGTCCTGACCGGCCTGCCATCTGCAGTCTTGAGAGGCACGCTGCGTACGGGCAACGTGGGGCGAAAGCCCGCCTCCGGCCCGGTCGGCGTATTGTCGCTACCCCCGGCGAAGGCGAAGGCGAACGTGACGGCGCCGGCTGCGAGAGCGGCGGTGCCTACCCCCAACATGAGGCGATTCATGCGCGGTGAAGAGAATGCGGCCTGAATCCGGTTCATCGGGGTCATAGGCAGTAGACGCTCACATTAGCGGCTTGTTGGCGAGCCGTCGACGAGCGTTGCCGGATTGCGGCTAGTCCTTTGGAATGACCGCCGACCAGAGCGGCATCCAGTAGTCCACGGCCCAGCGCTTCTTCGCGCCGTTTCCAACAGGGACCAACCCGATCTGGAAGGTCAGCGGGCGGAGGTCCGCCGCGGGCTTCGCGAAGACTCCGATGTCGACCAGGATTTCCTGCTCGAGGGCGTACTTGAGGCTGTAGTTCACCTTGTCGACGTCGGCGATCGGGTAAGGGACGACCGGTAGCGCCTTGGCGTTCTTCCACTGGTTGTACGTGTAGCCCCTCTTCATCGAGGGCGCGACGACGTTCCACGACCGTCCCAGATTCTCGCGGGCGACGGCCGTTGCGAGAAAGGTCCGAATCGTCGTCTTGACTTCTGGGCCGAGCTGCCCGAACGTCTTGATCGCCTTGCCGTCTGCAGTCTTCAGCGGGTCGCCCTTTACGGGCAGCGTCGGGCTAAAGTCCGGCGCCGCCGCGGTCGGGGTGTCGTCGCTGCCGCCTATCAACCTGGCGCCGAGCACGAATATGCCCGCCGCGAGGACAACTGCTCCGAGCCAAAACAAGAAGCGGCTGATGCGTGGCGAGGTGAGTGTGGCTTGGAAAGTGTTCATTTACGGCGTCAAAAGAGATTAGACGCTCGAAACGCGAAATTGTTGGCTGCGGGTCAGAAAACCGGGGTCTCGCGCCACGTGCCCCACACCTCCCGGAGCGCGTCGCACATCTCCCCCATCGTCACGTACGCGCGCGAGGCCTCCACGATCAGCGGCATCAGGTTTACACCCTCCTTCGCGGCGGCTTCCTTGAGGCTCACGAGCGCTTGTTCGACCTCGGCGCTCGCCCGCTTCGCCCGCACCGCCCGGACGCGATCGATCTGCTCGGTCTCGAGAGCGGGATCGACCCGCAGCAGCTCGATCGGAGTTTCCTCGTCGGCCACATAGCGGTTGACCCCGACGACGATTCGCTGCTTCGCCTCCACCTCGGACTGGTATCGGAACGACGCGTCGGCGATCTCCCGCTGGAAGAAGTTCTCCTCGATCGCCGGGATGACGCCGCCGATCTTCCTGATCCGCTCGAAGTAGTCGTAAGCCTCGGCCTCGAGCCGGTTCGTCAGGTCCTCGACGTACCACGAACCGCCGAGCGGATCGATCGTGTTGACGACGCCCGTCTCGTGAGCGATCACCTGCTGGGTGCGCAGGGCAATCCGGACCGCATTCTCGGTCGGGAGGGCGAGGGCCTCGTCGAAGGAGTTCGTGTGCAGCGACTGGGTGCCGCCGAGAACCGCCGCGAGCGCCTCGAGTGCAGTGCGGACGATGTTCACCTCGGGCTGCTGGGCGGTCAGCGACACGCCCGCCGTCTGCGTGTGGAAGCGCATCAGCCACGAGCGAGGGTTCCGGGCGCCGTAGCGCTCGCGCAGCTCCCGTGCCCAGATCCGTCGCGCGGCTCGGTACTTCGCGATCTCCTCGAAGAAGTCGAGGTGCGCGTTGAAGAAGAAGGAGAGCCGTGGCGCGAATTCGTCGACGTCCATCCCGCGCTCGATCGCCCACTCGACGTACGTGAAGCCGTCCGCGAGCGTGAACGCGAGCTCCTGCGCCGCCGTCGAACCGGCCTCGCGGATGTGGTAGCCGGAGATCGAGATCGGGTGCCACTGGGGCATGTCCGTCGCGCACCACTGCACCATGTCGGTGACGAGCCGCATCGAGGGCTCGGGCGGGAAGATGTACTCCTTCTGCGCGATGT
>CAZQAG010000052.1:0-16075 GCA_964591295.1 uncultured Gaiellales bacterium
CGAGTCGATGTCGAGCACGCCCGCGAGCGCCTTCGGCTGGTTGCCGACCACCCCCACCGAGTGCCCACCGAGCCGCGCGAAGCCGCAGACGATGTTCTCCGCGAAGCGCTCGTGCACCTCGAAGAACTCACCGTCATCGACGACGCGCCGGACGATGTCCTTCATGTCGTACGGCTTGTTCGGATTGTCCGGGATCAGCGAGTCGAGCTCGGCATCCGCTCGGTCGACCGGGTCGGACGGCTCCGAGTAGGGAGGCGGGTCGAGGTTGTTCTGCGGCAGAAAGGAGAGCAGGTAGCGGGCATCCTCGAGACAGGCCTCCTCGCTGGGCGACATGAAATGCGCGACCCCGGACTTCCCAGCATGAGTCGCGGCGCCGCCCAGCTCCTCGAAGCTGACCTCCTCGCCGGTCACCGTCTTCACGACGTCAGGCCCCGTGATGAACATGTACGACGTCCCCTCGACCATGAGCACGAAGTCGGTCATCGCGGGCGAATAGACGGCCCCGCCGGCGGTCGGCCCCATCACGAGGCTGATTTGCGGGATCACGCCAGAGGCCTGCACGTTGCGCCAGAAGATCTCCGCGTAGCCGGCGAGCGAGACGACGCCCTCCTGGATCCGCGCGCCGCCCGAGTCGTTGATCCCGATTACCGGACAGCCGTACTTCGCAGCGAGATCCATGACCTTGCAGATCTTCTCCGCGAAGGCCTCCGAGAGGCTGCCGCCGAAGATCGTGAAGTCCTGTGAGAAGACGAAGATCTTGCGGCCGAAGATCGTGCCGTAGCCGGTCACGACCGCGTCGCCGTACGGACGCCGATCCATCATCCCGAAGAGCGGATTGCGATGGCGGACGAAGCGGTCGAGCTCGACGAACGAGCCCGTGTCCAGCAGCTTCTCCAGGCGCTCGCGAGCAAGCATCTTCCCTGATTGCCGCTGCCGCTCTACCGCCTGTTCGCTGCCTGCGTGACGCGCCTGCTCGCGCAGCTCCTCCAGTCGCTTCAGCTTTGCGCTCGGCGAGTTGATCTCCGTCGACACGGGACGAGCGTACAGCCGACCGGCGAGCACGGGGTGGTTCACCCATCCGGGGGAGTTCACACGTGAGGGAAGCAATCTAGGCTGGGCGCAGGGACCCGGCAGCGGTCCCAGCGAGGAGAGACCCATGCGGCGCTCGTACATCGAAAAATCCTCCCGGCTTCCCGCAGCGCGTGCGGTTCTCCGCGTGCGCTCGCGCAGCGCGCCGATCCTGATCGCGTTCCCGCTCGTGGCGATCCTCTGGCTGACGATCGGGCTTCCCCTCCTTGCCGAGATCACCGGCGCCGCGGGCGCCACCCGACGGACTCTCGACATCGGGTTCGGAGCAGTCTCCGGAGACCGCAACCCTCGGACGGAGGAAGCGGCCACGTTCTCACCGTCCGTCGTCCGGCTGGTCGAGACCCTCAGCGGGCGGGGCAGGCCGGCCGCACAGCGCGATTCCGGTGTGACCGCCGAGGGGACTCGTGCCGACGGTGTCGCGGGAACCAGCGCTCCAACGGCCGGTACAGTGCTCGGCCCCCAGCCTCCGTCTTCGCCAGGGTCCCCGGCTTCACAGCAGCCTCCGCCCCCACCTTCGCCTCAGCCTCCTCCGCCGGCAGCGAAGCCACCCCCTCCGCCTCCGCCTCCGCCTCCGCTTCCGCCTCCGCCGCCGCCTCCCCCGGCTCAGGGACCGCCTCCTCCGCCGGGTCAGGAACCGCCTCCGCCGCCGGGTCAGGGACCGCCGCCTCCGCCGCCGACTTCGCCACCCCCGCCCCCGCCTGGTCCGCCCGGGCAGGGTAGGTCACCGTCCGCATCTCCAACAACAGCGGGAACGACCTCCTGACGGTGCGAAGCGCGAGTGGCGCGCAGCCCGCTCGGCTCGGTGCAACTCAAGGGCAACTACGCCTCAAACGTGGACTTCCGCGGCTCGTTGATGACGGCGAGCGGAGGCACCGTGACGATCGTTCTCGGCGAATCCCACGAACGGCAGCCTCCACAACGTCAACGACGCGGCGACGATGACCTGGACGACGTCGAGCGGAACTGCGACCGGGTGGGGCCAGCAGACGTCGAGTTCTAACCGCTGCCGGTGACTTCTGGTCAAGCGCACGGCAGCAACGGCCGATAACGCTCAGATGAAGCCTGCGTCACCAGCGGCTGTGGCGGTTGAGCGGCAACGGGCTGCTCGGCAGCGCCGCGGGAGGCCCGCGATCAGCCCGCTGACCGGGATTCTGCTTCTGGCCGGGCTGCTCCTCGTCGCCGGGATCCCGGTGTTTGCAACGGTGCGCATCCTCGACAAGTACGCGCTCGTGAACGAGCGGGACCGCGCCGACAGCGCGCTTCGCGTCCACGTACGCGGCGCCGCCGAGAGGCTGAGCGGGCTCGGCGACGACGCTTCCGACCGTGCGGCTGACCTGTCGCGCTCGCCGGCGCTCCAGCTCGCGTTCCTCCGCGGCGATCGCGCCGGGATCGTGCGTCTCGCGCGCAGGGAGCCCGGCGTCGTCTTCTACCTGCACGGCCGGAGAATCGCCGGGAAGCAGCCGCCGGTTGCCCTCACGCGGTCGGTGACCCTGAACCTCGACGGGCAGCCGGTCGGGACCGTGACGGCGACCGTGGCGCTCGACAGCGGGCTGGCGACGCGTCTCCTCAACGAGGCGCTGCACGCGCGCAGTGACCGGCTCCTCTTCGTGCAGCGAAACGTCGTCGTCGGTACGGGCCGACGGGTCACGGTCGACGGACGGACGGCACGCCTGGCGGGGGAGCGTTATCGCGCTCTGCTCACGCGGGTACCCGATGCGGCCGGAGTCGGCCTGCTCGCACTGCGGCCCGAGAAGGCGATCGCCGCCAGTGTCGAGCCCTATCAGCAGCGAGTCCTGTACGCCGCAATCGGCTCATTCGCCCTGCTCGTGCTCGTCGGGCTTCTGTTCGTGCGGCCGATCTTGCGCACGCTCGGCGAATTCCGCCGCGTTGCGTCGCAGGCTGCAACCGACGCGCTCACCGGGCTACCCAACCGCCGGTCGTTCGAGGAGGAGCTGGTGCTGGAGTGGCGGCGCGCCGAGCGTATCGACGCCTCCCTCGGGCTCATCCTGGCGGACATTGACGACTTCAAGGGCATCAACGACAGGTTCGGCCACCAGGCGGGCGACGACGTCCTCCGCAAGGTCGGCGAGGTCTTCGCCTCGCGCGTGCGCCAGGTCGACCTCGCTGCGCGGTACGGAGGTGAGGAGTTCGCCGTGATCGTCCCGGAGACCGATCTCGAAGGCGCCGTGAGGCTGGCGGAGCGCCTGCGCATGGACCTGATCGAGGCGCCCGTCGAGCTTCCCGACACGAGCGAGCTCCGCGTGACCGCGAGCTTCGGCGTCGCGGTCAAAGATAGGCGGACGCGCGCCGAGGAGCTCGTCGCCGCTGCCGACGACGCGCTCTACGAGGCGAAGCGCACCGGCAAGAACCGGGTTGCCCACGAGCCGGTCCTCGCGGCCGAGACCAAGCCTGCGGTTCCGCCCCTGGAGCGGAGGCGTCGGTCAGCCGCGAAGCCGGAGCCGGCGAAGCAGCCCGCGAACGCAGCCACGAAGACGCCTCCGAAGACGCCTGCCAAGACGCCTGCGAGGAAGCCTGCGAAGTGGACCGCGACGCGGCGCAAGACTGTCGGCAAGCGGCAAGCGTAGTCGCGTCGTCTCGTAGGACTAGAGTGCGGCCCGTGGAGGAGTCGCTCGACCGCTCGACGTTCTGGCCGTACGAGGAGGGCGAACCCGGTGAGTTCTACTACCAGCGCTATGCCCACCCGACCGGGGTCGCGGCGGAGCGCGCGCTCGGCGAGCTCGACGCCGGCGAGGCGCTGCTCTTCTCGTCCGGGGCGGGCGCGACGACCGCGGTCGTCTTGGCGCTGCTCAGTCCCGGGGATACGATCGCCGTCGCCGAAGGCTGCTACTACGGCACCCCGACCCTCTTCCGCGAGCTGGAGCGCTGGGGCCTGAAGCACGTGGAGTTCGACCAGACCGGCCCACCGCCCGGCGGCGTCGAGCTCGTCTGGCTCGAAGCTCCGTCGAACCCGTTCCTGACGATGCCCGACCTCGAGGCCGCCGCGGCGCACCCCGCTCCGGTCCTCGTCGATGCGACCGCGGCGACGCCGATTCACCTCCGTCCGCTCGAGCACGGCGCCGACCTCGTCCTGCACAGCGCGACCAAGTACCTGAGCGGCCATTCGGACGTGCTCCTCGGGGCGGTCGTCTGCCGTGACCCTGAGACTGCGGCCCGCCTGCGCGAGTTTCGGGGCCGATCCGGGATCGTCGCCGCGCCCGACCCGGCGTGGCTCCTCCTTCGCGGCCTGAAGACGCTCGAGGTGCGCATCCGGCGGCAAACTGAGACGGCAGCGGAGCTCGCTCGCAGGCTCGAGGCGCACCACAAGGTCGAAACCGTTCGCTACCCGGGCTTCGGCGGGCTCCTCTCGTTCGACGTCGCCGACGACGCTCGAGCAGTCGAGACGTCAACCCGCGTGATCACGAACGCGACGAGCCTCGGCGGGGTCGAGTCGACGATGGAGTCGCGTTACCGCTGGGAGGGCGACCGGGTGCCCAAGGGGCTGCTCCGGCTCAGCGTGGGCCTGGAGGACGTCGAGGAGCTCTGGGCCGACCTCGAGCAGGCGCTCTCGGGCTGAGCTCGACGGCCCGCGTCACGCCGATGCGCTCGAGGAATCGCCGGTCGTGCGTGACGAGGATCAACGTCCCGTCGTACAGGCTGAGCGCCCGCTCGAGCTCCTCGACGGCGGGCAGGTCGAGGTGGTTGGTCGGCTCGTCGAGGACGAGGCAGCCGGCCCCGCGCGCGGCCTGAACGGCGAGCTCCGCGCGCGTTCGCTCGCCGGGCGAGAGACTGCCGGCCGGCCGGAGGACGTGACTGGCATAGAGGTCGAACTTCGCAAGTAGCGTGCGGGCCTCGCCCTCGAGGATCCCAGCCGCCGCGCAGAACGACCCGAGTAGAGGTTCAGCCGGTGGGAAGAGCGCCCGCGCCTGGCCGATCTCGCCGAAGACGACGGATGGGCCGACCCGGCGCGAGCCCGCCGCCAGAGGGAGTCGCCCGAGCAGTCCATCGAGGAGCGTCGTCTTCCCGCTTCCGTTCGGACCGACGATCGAGATCTGCTCTCCCCACGCGATGTGTACGTCGATCGGACCGAGGCGGAACGAGCCCCGCTCGAGAACGGCACCCTCGAGAGAGACGACGAGATCACCCGAGCGACCTTGGGATGCGAGATCGAGTTGGAGCTCCCACGGCTGCCAGGGCTTCTCCACCCGGTCGCCCTCGAGCCATTCGAGTCGCCGCGCCGCCGCGCGAGTCTTCGACATGAGCGCGTGCGTCCCGCGCCGGTTCGCCTGCTTCCCGCCCGCCCGCGCCTGCTCGCGGCGGTCCTGGTGGAGCTGCGCGAAGCGTCCGCGCTCCTCGCTCCACCGCGAGAACGCCCGCTCGTGCTCGGCGCGCGCGTGCTCGCGCGCTGCTTCGAATTCGCTCCAACCCCCCGCGTAGTGGTGCACTCGATGGGTGCCAGACTCGAGCTCGACGATCCGGTTCACAGTGCGGTCCAGCACGGCCCGGTCGTGGGAGACGAGTACCACTCCGCCCTGGATACCGAGGAGGAAGCGCTCGAGGAGCGCGAGCCCGTCGAAGTCGAGGTCGTTCGTCGGCTCGTCGAGAAGGAAGACATCGAAGCGCGCGAGCAGGATCGAGGCGAGCGCCGCTCGGCCCTTCTCGCCGCCGGAGAGCGCACCCGCCGGCCGATCGAGCGGAGCTTCGAGGCCGACGTCGGCGAGCACTCCGCGAGCGCGTCCGTCGAAGTCGGCGCCCCCGAGCGCGAGGAAGAGGTCGAGCGCCTCGGCATGCGCCTCTGCGGCGGACGGCTCGCGTTCAAGATTGGCCTCGAGCGCCGCAAGCGTCGCCTCCACCTCCCCTACGCCGGTGCGGCGCGCAAGGTAGGAACGAACCGTCTCGTTGGGCGAGAGGTCCCGCTCCTGCGGCAGATAGCCGACACGCAACGTCTGCGGATTGCGCGTGATCGAGCCACCGTCCAGCGGCTCGAGCCCGGCGAGCGCGCGAAGGAGCGTCGTCTTACCGCGACCGTTCGGCCCGACGACGCCGATCCGGCTGCCGGGCGTGACCGTAAGCGAGACGCGCTCGAGAATCGCGTCGGCGCCGCGATGGATGGTGATGTCTGTTGCGGCAAGCGTGCCGTCCTGCTGGTGCATCGAGGGACCTCCTGACCGAAAGGCAAAGCCAGCGGCTCTGCGCGGGAAATGCGTGTGTCGGTCAGCGATCCGTCATGAGACGGCGCCCTGAGGCGCCGAAGGGGATCGTAGCTTCTCGAGAAGCCGGAGGTCGGACTCGAACCGACGGCATCCGCTTTACAAGAGCGGTGCTCTACCAACTGAGCTACTCCGGCCTGATCGAATGGTAGGCGAAGTCGTGTTGTCTAGTTTGGACACGGCCCAGCCGATGCGACAGGCAGGCTGCTCAGATGGAGCACCCGAAAGCAAAGGGAGACCGCTCGACCCTCGCGATCATGCTCGCTTTAAGCGAAGTGGGTTACGCAGTTCTCGTTCCATTTGGAGAGAACACCCGATATGACCTCGTCATCGACGACGGCGAGTCTCTAAAACGCGTCCGGTGCAAGACCGGAAGGCTTCGCGAGGGCGGCATCCGATTTGCAGCCTGTAGTTCGTACGCTCACCACCCGAACCCCAAGATGGTGGTCCGCGATTACCTTGGCCAGATCGACTACTTCGGCGTCTACTGCCCAGAAACGGGAGGCGCGCCTACCTCGTTCCGGTCGAGGATGCACAAGTTCGGAAGGCAGGCACCCTCCGGGTGACGCCCGCGAGAAACCAACAGAAACGAAAGATCCGGGAGGCGGCAGATTATGTGATCGCGGAGATCTCCGTGAAGGCTGCGGAACCTGGCTTGCTCAACGGGCGCCAAGACCTGCGAGTTGGAATCGCCGGCGAGTAGGTTCTTGGTGGTGTCAGGGCAACCGCCCGCAAATGTCTTGGCGTCGTTTGGTGCCGCCGGTGACTTACTGCCTCTGGAGGGGGCCAGGGATCGTCCTGGCGGATCGGCGATCTCGTGCTCAAGCCCCTTGACCTGAGCGAGGAGCAACTGGGATGGCAGGCGGACGTCTTGGCCTCCATCGCACAGGACGGGTTCCGAGTTTCACGCCCGCTGCTTGCGCGGGACGGCAGGCTTGTCGTTAACGGCTGGTCTGCCTGGGAGCGAGTCGAAGGTCGCCACGAGGAGCGCCGCTGGGGGGACGTCATCGTGGCTGGGGAGCGCTTCCACGCCGCGCTCGCAGGCCTCGAACGTCCCTCGTTTCTTGATCGTCGCTCAGACCCCTGGGCGATTGGCGATCGAGCTGCGTGGGAAGCGCTTCCGATCCAAGTCTTTGCGCACGTCAAGCACGTCCCTCGCCTCGCTGCAGCGCGGCGGCCGGTAAAAAGCGGCGGGCCAGCTGATTCACGGGGACCTCACCGGCAACGTGCTCTTTTCCGATGCGCTGGCGCCGGCGATCATTGACTTCTCGCCCTACTGGCGACCGACTGGCTTTGCGGCCGCAATCGTCGTTGCTGACGCGCTTGTCTGGGAAGGCGCGGACGAGGGCATTCTCACGTCCATCGAGTACATCAAGCAGTTCGACCAGCTACTTGTACGCGCTTTGATCTACAGAGCGGTGACGGATCGGCTCTTCCGTCAAGACGAGCCAATCCGACCAGACGATGCGGACCCGTTCATCCGGGCCGTCGAGCTTGCCGGTCGCCTGGTGGAGAGCGGATAGTCGGGGCGGGCGCGGCACCCCCGCCCGGGCTACTGAAGAACCTGGCGCGAGCGCTGGTGCGTGTAGATCTTCCGCTTGACCCGCTGGAGGGCGTTGTCGATCGTCTTCGTGTCGCAGCCGAGAACGACGGCCATGTCCTCGTACGACTCGCCTTCCAGATAGTGCCGCAGCGCATCGGCTTCGAGCTTCGACAGGCCTGATCCGAGGCAAAAGACGAGGCTCTGCAGCTCCTCGGTCGAGATCACGCAGACCGCCGGGTCGTTCACATGTGAGCCGGGAAGAGCGTCGCCGAGCGTGCATTCGCCGTCCCCGTCCTGTCCCGCCGGGGTGTGGCTGAACGAGACGTAGGTGTTCAGCGGCGCGTGCTTGAAGCGCGTGGCCGTCTTGATCGCCGTGATGATCTGCCGCGTCACGCAGAGCTCGGCGAAAGAGCGAAACGACGTCTCCTTGTCGTGCCGGAAGTCGCGCACCGCTTTGTAGAGCCCGATCAGCCCTTCCTGCACGAGATCCTCGCCGTCGCCGCCGGCCAGGAAGTACGAGCTCGCCTTCAGCCGGACGAAGCCCGTGTAGCGCCGGATGAGCTGATCCATCGCTCCGTCGTCGCCGTTTCGCGCCCTGACGACGAGCTGCAAATCGGCGAGCTCACGCTCCGCCTTCTGTTGTCGGCGGAGTGCGGGGGCTGGACGGGCGGCGGCCATATGTGGTGGAGGTCTGGGGCGAGCGCTTGCAATCTCACCCTTTCGCTAGCGCGAAGATAGCAACTATCGTAAGGAATTACAAGAAAACTGCAAAGGTCCCGTTTCTTATGAACCTTGACCGCGGCGCAGCTGCTCGAGCCGTTCCCTGGTCTCGGGGTCGAGCATGTCCTCGACACGCATCGGTCGCCCCTCCTCGTGGGTCTCCAGCGCAAAGTCCTTCGTGAACGTGGCCGAGGAGAGCTTCATCACCTTCTGGCCCGAAGTTCCCCGCACTGCCGAGTCCGACGAGACGAGGCAGACCCGCTCCTGGTCGCGGTGCTCGGCGGCGAGGCGCTCGAGCAGCGTGTCTGCGTCCTCGGCGAAGCGGACCTCGAGCGGCCCGTAGCTCAGGTCCTCCCCGCTTCCGTCGAAGACGAGCACCCCGCGCGCGCCCTTTTCCGCAACGAAGCTCGCGAGCTTGTCGGTCAGCTCACGCGAGTCCTCGAATCCACCCAGGTGCAGGAGGTTGAAACCGTCGAAGAGGTAGAGCGTCGGTTCAGGCACTGCTGCGCTGCCTCCGAGCCTCGTAGAGCAGGACGGCCGCGGCGACACTCACGTTGAGCGACTCGACGCTGCCCGCGAGCGGAATCGAAACGAGCTCGTCGCAGGTGCGCCGCACGAGGGGCCGCAACCCACGACCTTCTGCGCCGAAGACGAACGCCGCGCCACCGGTGAGGTCGGTCTCCCACATCAGCTTCCCCGACTCGCCGGCGGCGCCGTAGACCCAGAGGTCCGGGCCCTTCACCTCCTCGAGATAGCGGGCGAGGTTCGGCACGACGGCAACCCGAACGTGCTCGACGGCCCCCGCCGAGGCGCGGCACACCGCAGGCGTCACCCGGGCCGACCCGTGGGCGGGGACGATCACGCCCGTCGCGCCTGCTCCCTCGGCGCTCCGGCAGACGGCCCCGAGATTGTGCGGATCGGTCACGCGATCGAGACAGACGAGCAGCGGGCTCGACTCAGCGGCGAGCTCGAAGGCGTCCGCGTACCGGTACGGCTCGACTCGGGCGACCACGCCCTGGTGGTCGCGGGTACCCGCCGCCTCGGTCAGCTCGCGCTCGGGCTTGACGTGCACGCGCGGGCCGCCGTCGGAGAGCCAACGCTCAGCCGCCACGGCGCGCTCGCTCGCCCAGACCTCGAGCACGTCGCGCCGGCCCCGAAGGGCCTCGCGCACCGCGCGCCGGCCGTAAACCTGCTCTGCTGCGGCGGTCACCTCTTCGGGACGAGCTGGTAGCCGCGCTCGCCGGCGACGTCCCGCACCTCCCAGCCGGCATCTTCGATCTCCTGGCGAAGCCGGTCGGCCTCGTCGTAATCACCAGCTGCCCGGATGTCCACTCGCTGCCGCGCGAGGCCGTGCAACTCGGCGGGAGCGGCTTCCTCCTCGGCAAGAGCGCCGAGCCCGAACAGATCGAGCGCTCGACGCAAAAGATCGTGGTCGCGCCATTCGTGCATGACGGCAAGCGCCTCCGGCGTGTTGAAGTCGTCCTCGAGCGCGGCGACCAGGTCGTCCCACGAGCCTCCCGACTCGGAGGGGTTCCGGAAGACCTCGCGGAACCCTTCTGCCCGGGCGTTCGCCGCGGCGAGCGTCTCGCCGGAGTAGTCCATCGGCTTCCGCCAGTGAGCGCCGAGGAAGAGCATCAGCAGCGTCTCCGCACCCCACTCCACGATCGCATCACGGAGCGTGACGACGTTGCCGACCGACTTCGACATCTTCTCGCCGCCGAAACGGAGCATCCCGTTGTGGGTCCAGATGCGCGCGAACTCCCGGCCCGCGCCACGCGACTGGGCGATCTCGTTCTCGTGGTGGGGAAAGATCAGGTCGAGGCCCCCGCCGTGGATCTCGAAACCCGGCCCGAGGTGCTTCTCCGCCATCGCGGAGCACTCGATGTGCCAGCCGGGACGCCCGCGCCCCCACGGTGACTCCCACCACGTG
The DNA here is from genome assembly GCA_964591295.1 of uncultured Gaiellales bacterium. Taxonomy (GTDB): domain Bacteria; phylum Actinomycetota; class Thermoleophilia; order Gaiellales; family Gaiellaceae; genus VAXT01. The sequence goes on from CAZQAG010000052.1 coordinate 10,490, forward strand.
TCCTCGCCTTCCTTGTGCGCCTTCCAGAGAGCGAAGTCGCGCGGGTCTTCTTTGAGCGAGCTCTGTTCCTCTTCTTCGGAGGGATTGCGTGTCGCCGCCTCGTCGTCGTGCCGTCCCGACAGCCGTCCGTAGTCCTCGAAGCGCCCCACGCGGTAGTAGACGTCGCCGCCGGCCTCGTAAGCGAGGTCCCGTCCAACCAGCTCTTCGATCAGGGCAACGATTTCAAGGATCGTCTCGGTGGCGAGGGGCTCGTGGTCGGGCCGACCGAGGCCGAGCAACTCCGTGTCCTCGATGTACCACTGCGCCGCGTCGGAGGCGAGCTTCGCACTCGCGCCGGGGGCCGCAATGTAGATCTTGTCGTTGATGTCTGTGATGTTCTCGACCAGCGTCACGTCGTGGCCTTGCTGCTCGAGCCAGCGCCGCAGCCACATGGAGACGACGAACGGGCGCGCATTGCCGACGTGGATGCGCTGGTAGACGGTCGGACCGCAGAAGTACATGCCGATCGGCTTCTCGCCAGGTTTCGGAAGCTCGGCGAGCGCTCTTGTTGCGGTGTCATAGAGCCGCATCGACCCTCCGCAAGGCTTCTTCCGGGGGCAGCGCCGCGACGATCGCCCAGAGCTCGGGGCCCCGCTCCCGGCCGGTCAGAGCGAGCCGGAGCGCCTTCAGGTTCCCCCCGACGGCCTTCAGTTCGCGGACGATCTCCTTCGCCTCGCCGCCGTTCGACCGCAGCTCCCGGAAGCGCTCGAGTGTCAGTCTCGCCTCCTCCCCGAGCGAGACCGGCTCGGGCTCGAGCACCTGCCGCGCGTACTCGCGTGCCTCGACGAGGTCGCGCGCCCCGCGAAGCGCCGGGACGACCTCGAGGGGGGCCGAGGCCGCAGCCGCGAGCGCCTCGTCGGACATCGCGCCGATCGCCTCGATCGCCAGGCGGCGGATCCGCGAGAGGTCGTAGTGCACGTCGTGCTTGGGGATTCCCAGCTCGTGCAAGTAGCCCCGCACGGCCTCAGCCGGGATTCCCGCGTCGCGCAGCGAGGCGACAGTGGCGCCGAACTCTCGCTTCGACAGCTTGCGCCCATCCTCGCCCAGGATCAGGCCGTGGTGGACGTACTCCGGCGGCGTCGCGCCCAGCGCCTGGGCCAGCTCACGGTGCGGCTGCTCGTTCGGCCGGTGGTCGTTGCCGCGGATGACGTGCGTGATCCCGAATTCCACGTCATCGACGACGCTGGCCAGCTGATAGGTCGCGGTGCCATCCGACCGGAGCAGCGTGACCGACCCGAATCTCACCGCACCCTCTTCGTCCGACTTAGCAACAGTCTGTTGCAAAGTCTCGGCGGCGGCTCGATAGCCGTCCTGCCGCTCGCTCTGACGCGCAGGGCCTTCTTCCCAAGTGACTCCAAGCCACTCGAGGTCGCGAAGGATCTCCTCTTCGCCGCCCGGGATGTTGCGGGCCGAATCCGTGTCGTCGATGCGCAGCAGCATCCAGTCGCCGAAATCGCGGTTGGCGACCGCGCTCAGGGCATTGCCGACGTGGAGGGAACCGGTCGGGCTGGGTGCAAAGCGGACTCTGGTCACGGTTCGCCCAGTCTAGAAGTCGAGGGTGTACCCGACGTCGAGCGGGTTGGGCGGGAACGGCACGACGCGGGTCCGCCCGTTTCCCTGCCAGCCGCGGCGTTCGTAGAAGCGCCTTGCCCGCGCGTTCTCTTCGAGCACCCACAGGTGGCAGCGCGTGAAACCGAGCTCGCGCACGATCTCGAGCGCACGATCGTGAAGCTCCGCGGCGACACCCTTCCCCCACCACTCCGGGACGACGTAGAGCCCGTCGAGCCACTCGGGACGCACGAGGGGCAACTCCAACGGGTTCCTCGGCTTGCTCGGCGACCACCACCGACGCCGCCGGATCCTCGAGCGCCTGCGCCCAACGCTCGATTACGGCCTCGAGCGGAAACGGAAAGCGCTCGGGTGGAAAGACGTGCGTGAAGGCGGCGACCGAGGCGCGCTCCTGCATGTGTGCCAGTAATGTCGCTTCGGTGGGCTGAGCGTCGCGCAGCACGGCCATGCTGTGATCGTAGAGTCGGCGAGAGGAGAAGCGATGAAGGTCGGTGTGCTCGGAACCGGAATGGTGGGCAAGACGATCGCGACGAAGCTGCGCGAGCTGGGGCACGACGTGCAGGTCGGCTCCCGGTCGGCCGGCGAGGACGCAGTGCCGTTCGCGGATGCGGCCGCCCATGGCGAGCTCGTCTTCAACTGCACCGCGGGAACGGCGTCGCTCGAGGCCCTCGCCGCCGCTCGCGAGGAGAATCTCGCCGGCAAGGTCCTCGTGGACGTGGCAAACCCGCTCGACTTCTCGAAGGGCATGCCTCCGACGCTCTCGGTGTGCAACGACGACAGCCTCGGCGAGCAGATCCAGCGGGCGTTCCCGGAGGCCAAGGTCGTCAAGGCGCTGAACACCGTGAACGCAAGCGTCATGGTCGACCCCGGGAGCGTGCCCGGCGAGCACGATCTCTTCATGTGCGGGAACGACGAGGATGCGAAGGCTCAGGTCTCCTCCGGCATCCTGCAGAGCTTCGGCTGGCCGGCCGGCCGGATCCAGGACCTCGGCGACATCACGGGCGCCCGCGCAACGGAGATGTACCTGGCGCTCTGGCTGCGGCTGATGGGAGTGGTCGGCGGCCCGACTTTCAACATCAAGGTCGTTCATTAGTTGGAGAAGGCGCTGCTCGAGTGGTTCGGCGAGCACGGCCGCGACCTTCCGTGGCGACACACGCGCGACCCGTACGCAATCCTCGTCTCGGAGGTCATGCTCCAGCAGACTCAGGTTGCGCGCGTCGTCCCCCGCTACCTCGCCTTCCTCGAGCGCTGGCCGACGATCGAAGCACTTGCTGTGGCGAGCCCAGGCGACGTCATCCGCGCATGGCAGGGGCTCGGGTACAACCGGCGGGCGCTGAGCCTGCATCGAGCGGCCACCAGTGTCGCCGCCGAGGGCTGGCCGGACGATCTGACCGAGCTCCCCGGGGTCGGTCGCTACACCGCGGATGCCGTCGCGCGCTTCGCCCACGAGCGCAACGTTCTGCCGGTGGACACGAACGTCAGGCGAGTCGTCGACCGGACGGGCGGCAAGTTCGGCCCCGCCAGCGCGCACGCGCTCATGGACCTCGGCGCAACGATCTGTCTCGCGCGCGTGCCCCGCTGTGGAGCCTGCCCGCTCGCCGGAGCCTGCCCGTCCCGGGGCCGCCGCTACGAGCCGCTTCGGAAACAGGGCCGATTCGAGGGCTCGTTCCGCCAGCGACGCGCCCGCAGCTTGCGGCTGGTCGCGTCGAGGCCTCGCCGAACCGAAGAGCTCGAGCCGGATGTCCTCGCCTCGCTCGCAGCCGACGGCCTGATCGAGGTCTCACACGGACGGGCGCGCTTACCGCGCTAGCTAAAGCCCGTGCACGACCCAGACGTTGGGCTCGACGTGCCGGCCGGTTCCGTCCCGGACCTCTACGGGAGCAAGCCCGCCCGGGATCAGGTAGTCGCCGTCCTCAGGCATGGCGACGCCCGTCCATTCTTGCCAGTCCGAGACCAGCGCCTCGATCGTCATCGAGACCGGCGAGGGCGCGACGATCTTTCCGCCGAGCCGCTCGTGCAGCCTGAGCCAGGGATCGAAGTGCGACCCGTCGTCGCGGCGCCACTCCATGTAGCGCTCGATCGGGATCAGCGGGTACTGCGCTTTGAGCGTCGGCCGAACGGGCGCCGCGAGCTCGCGCAGACCCGCCCCGCGAGCCGCATCCCGCATCGCGTTCACCATCACGCTCGAGAGCCGCGACCCCTGTCGCTCCGGCAGCACCGAGATCGCAAGCGCGAAGAGGGCATCAGGCTCCCGGCCGCCCTCGTACGCCCGCGGAAAGATGTCGTCCCACCCGGGGGGAAGATCCTCGACCGACCCGTCCCAGGCCGCCGGCAGCGAGTGCAGCTCCGCAACGAGCTCATCGCCGTCGACCAGAGCGAGCTGGAAGTCAGGGTGCGTCTCGTAGAGGCCGGCCCAGTACTTGTCTCCGGGCGCGTTGTGGAACATGTACTCAGGAAACGTTTGCTTCGAGAGGTGCTCGAAGCGGATCTCCAGCAGGTCGGGCCGATCGGCATACCGGACGACCTTCACGTCACTCGCAGCAGCGCCACGGCCTGTGCGGCGAGACCCTCGCTGCGGCCGGTGAAGCCGAGGCCGTCGGTGGTCGTCGCTCGTACCGTGACGCGCTCGACATCGACCCCCATCGCGCCTGCGAGCCGCGCGCCCATCGCGATGCGGACGTTCGCGATCTTCGGCTGCTGGCCGATCAGCACGCAATCGGCGTTCACGAGCTCGAAGCCGGCAACGCGGACGACCTCGTAGCTCCGCTGGAGCAGGCGGATCGAGGAGGCGTCGAGCCACTGCGGGTCGGCCGACGGGAACAGCTCGCCGATGTCGCCCTTGCCCGCCGCGCCGAGGATCGCGTCGATGAGGGCGTGCGCGACGACATCGCCGTCGGAGTGGCCCACCAGCCCCGGCTCGCCCGGAAAGTCGACGCCCGCCAGGACAAGCGGAATCCCGTCGGCGAAGCGGTGCGCGTCGACCCCGAGTCCGATACGGACTTCGCTCATTCAGCTCTCACAGCCACGAGGCGACGAGCTCGAGGTCTGCGCGGTCGGTCACCTTGAGCAGGTGCGGATCCCCCGCGACAATCCGTACGCGCCCGCCTCTGGCCTCGACGAGACTGGCGCAATCCAGGGACTTAGCAACAGTCTGTTGCAAAGTCTCGTCGGAGAGGGCGTCTCTGAGCACCGAGGCGACGAACGCCTGCGGCGTCTGCGCCGTAACGAGCCCTTCGCGGTCGAGGGTCTCCACGACGGCCTCGCCCTCGACTCGCTTCACCGCATCCGCGATCGGTAGGGCCGGAACTGCTCCGTCCCACCCGTCGGCGAGGCCCGTGATCACACGCTCGATCACCTCCTCGGTGACGAGCGGCCGCGCGGCGTCGTGCACGAGCACGACCGTCGCCTCTTGGGGCACCTCGGCCAGCGCGACACGCACTGACTCGCTGCGACTGTCGCCGCCGGTCACCGTTGCGGCAACCTTGCCGGCGGCCACCTCCTCTGCGACGAGGATGCATGGCTCCTCCCACTCGGGCGGGGCGGCAATGACGATCCCCTCGATCCAGTCAGAAGCCTCCAGCCGCTCGAGCGGCTCGGCGACGAGCGGCCGGTCGTTCAGGGGCGCGAATGCCTTGGGCCGGTCCAGCCCAAGTCGGTCACCACGCCCTGCTGCAGCCAGAATCGCCCACACGCTCACGGGCGATCACGTTACTAGGCTTTCGCAGCCACCTTCGCTCGGCTCTTCTTGACTCCGACACCCGCGAGGATGTCGTCGAGCCATTCCGCGGCCTCTTCCTCGTCCATCCCCTTCGCGTACATGAGCTCGGAGACGAGGATCTTCTTGGCCTTGACGAACATCTGCTTCTCGCCGGTGGAAAGGCCCTTCTCGTGGTCCCGCAGCGACAGGTTCCGCACGACCTCGGCGAGCTCGAAGATGTCGCCGGTCTTCATCTTGTCGCGGTTGTGCTTGAAGCGGCG
>CAZQAG010000053.1:0-15705 GCA_964591295.1 uncultured Gaiellales bacterium
TCCGAAAGAACCGCTCGAGGCGGATGGGCGGCTCGAATCACAAGTACTCGAAGCTGCTCGAGGTCTACGAGGAGCTCGAGCAGGCCGAAGCGGTGCAGCGACGGCTCGGCTGCCCCGTGATCGATACGACCGAGCTCTCGATCGAGGAGACGGCCGCGCGCGTGATCCGCCTCGTCGAGCAGCGGCAGGCCGAAGCAGCCGCATCGTGATTCCCGGGCAGAAGGCTCGCGAATACCTTCGGGCTGCAGACCCTGGCGTGAAGTGGCCGAGAGAGGGCCTCACTGCGGGCTCGCTTCGGTGGCTACTCGTTTACCAGGCACTGACCGCGGTCGCGCTCGTGATTGTCGTGGCGACGCTCGCCGTTCCGCAGACCGCGCACAGCCGGAGCGAGGCGAGGAATCTCGGCTTCGGCTATCCGCTCGCGTACATCTCGGCAGACCTGACCACCTTCACGCCGCCCGGCTACCCGCAGACATATCGATTCAACCCGTGGGAGAACGTCGCGAACGTGCGAGCCCTGCAATTCGTCGCGGACTGGCTACTCGTCATCTTTGCCCTGTGGACCCCGGTTTGGCTCATCCGTCGAAGGACAGCGTGAAGCCGAAACCGCCCGTCCCGGCGTGGCGCTGGGCCACCTGGTTTTCGATCATGGGCGCCGCACTCGTCGTCTTCTACGTGCTGCTGACGCCAATCTGGCTGGGGCTTCGCGCCCTTGCCTGGCTGGCCGACCGCCGGGCCTCCTAGGCCTAGAACCGCACGGCTATGGGAAGATTTCCGGGTATGACCCCGACCCGATTCGTCTACACGTTCGACGAGCCCACTGACGGAGGCCGGGAGTTGCTCGGCGGCAAGGGCATCGGCCTGGCCGAAATGACGCAGCTCGGCGTGCCGGTCCCGGCCGGGTTCACGATCACGACCGACGCCTGCCGCGCCTACATGGAGGGAAGCGGCAAGCTCCCCGACGGGCTCGAGGAGGAGATCGAGCAACACCTCGCCACCCTGGAGGAGAAGACCGGCAAGCGGTTCGGCGACTCGAAGGATCCACTGCTCGTCTCCGTCCGCTCCGGCGCGGCCGTCTCGATGCCCGGGATGATGGACACGATCCTCAACCTGGGCCTGAACGACGACGCCGTCGTCGGGCTCGCCGAGCGCACGGGAAACGCGCGGTTCGCGAACGACTCGTACCGCCGGCTGATCCTGATGTACGGAGGAGTCGTCGAGAGCCTCGACGGGCATCTCTTCGAAGACGCGCTCTCGAAGCTGAAGACCGAGCGCGGCGCGGCGCAGGACGTCGACCTCGCTGCCGAGGACCTGGCCGAGCTCGTCGAGACTTTCAAAGGGATCTACGAGACCGAGACAGGCGGCCCGTTCCCGCAGGACGCGCGGGCCCAGCTGTCCCGCGCCGTGCAGGCCGTCTTCGAGTCGTGGGACACCCCGCGCGCTCAGGTCTACCGAAAGGCCCATCACATCCCCGACGACCTCGGCACGGCGGTCAACGTCGTCCAGATGGTGTTCGGGAACAAGGGCGACCGCTCGGGCACGGGCGTCGCTTTCACCCGCGACCCCTCGACGGGCGAACCCGGCCTCTATGGCGAGTTCCTCGCCGATGCCCAGGGCGAAGACGTGGTCTCGGGAATCCGGACGCCGGAGCCGCTTGCGCGGATGCAGAAGGCGCTCCCCGAAGCATTCGAGCAACTGACCGACACGATGCGGCGGCTCGAGGAGCACTACCGGGACATGCAGGACATCGAATTCACGGTCGAGGACGACCGGCTCTACCTGCTCCAGACCAGAAGCGCAAAGCGCACTGCGGCGGCTGCGCTGAAGTCGGCCGTGGACATGGTCGAGGAAGGCTTGATCACGCGCGAGGAAGCCGTCGCGCGCATCGACCCGACCCAGCTCGACCAGCTCCTGCACCCGATGATCGATCCGAGCGCATCGATCGATGTGATCGCGCAGGGACTCAATGCGTCACCCGGCGCCGCCTGCGGCTTCGTCGTGTTCGACTCCGATGCGGCTGTCGAGCGCAGCGTCAACGAGGACGTGATCCTCGTTCGTTGGGAGACGACTCCTGACGACATCCACGGGATGATCGCGGCCAAGGGCATCCTCACCGCTCATGGCGGAATGACGTCCCATGCCGCAGTGGTCGCCCGCGGGATGGGCAAGCCGTGCGTCGCGGGCTGCGAGGCGCTCTCGGTCGACGAGAAGGCGAAGAAGGCGTCGCTCAACGGCCACGATCTCGGCGAGCGCGACACGATCACGATCGACGGCGGCACGGGCCAGGTGATCCTCGGCGGCGTCGACCTCATCCCACCGCACATCAACGAGGACTTCGAGACGATCCTCGAGTGGGCCGACGGTCTCCGCCGGCTGAAGGTGCGCGCGAACGCGGACACGCCCGAGGATGCGGCCAAGGCGCGGGAGTTCGGAGCGCAGGGGATCGGCCTCTGCCGCACCGAGCACATGTTCATGGCCGAGGACCGGCTCCCGGTCGTCCGCGAGATGATCATGGCCTCGGGCGAGGAGGAGCGCCGCACCGCGCTCGACAAGCTGCTCCCGCATCAGCAGGCCGACTTCGAGGGGATCTTCGAGGCGATGGCCGGCCTGCCGGTCACGATCCGCCTTCTCGATCCTCCGCTGCACGAGTTCCTGCCGCCGATCGAGGAGGCAACCGACGAGCGGATGCGCGAGCGGATCCGGATGCTGCGCGAGTCGAACCCGATGCTCGGGACACGCGGCTGCCGCCTCGGCCTGATGTGGCCGGAGATCTACGAGATGCAGGTGCGCGCGATCGTCCGGGCCGCGGTCGCCGTCGAGAAGCGCACCGGGGAGGCGCCGCTCGTCGAGATCATGCACCCGCTCGTCGGCTTCGGCGAGGAGCTGCATCGCCTGCGCGCGATCACCGTCGCGACCGCAGCCGAGGAGGAAGAGATCGAGTACCTCGTGGGCACGATGATCGAGCTGCCGCGCGCATGCATCCGCGCAGACGAGATCGCCGAGCACGCCGACTTCTTCTCGTTCGGGACGAACGACCTCACTCAGACGGCGCTCGGCTTCTCACGCGACGACGCCGAGGGCAAGTTCCTCACGCGCTACCTCGAGGACGGCGTCCTGGAGCGAAACCCGTTCGAGATTCTCGACCAGAGCGGGGTGGGGGACCTGATGAGGATCGCGGTCGAACGCGGCCGAAGCGTGAAGGAAGACCTGAAGATGGGCATCTGTGGCGAGCACGGCGGCGAGCCGGAGTCGGTTGCGTTCTGTCACCGGCTCGGCCTGGACTACGTCTCGTGCTCTCCGTATCGCGTGCCGCTGGCGCGGCTCGCGGCCGCGCAGGCCGCCTTGGCGGAAGCGGGCGTTCACGCCGCCGTCGCCGGCGGCTAGGGCGTAACCCCCTGGACGCGGTAGTACGCGACGGCCACGCTCCCGACTCCGACTGCGACGAGCCCGAGGACGCCGATCAGCCCGGGGCGGCCGTAGATCGCGTGCGTCCGGCCGAACCGCGAGAGGGCGAGCATGCTGAGCGCACCTCCGGCAAGGCCTCCGAGGTGGCCGCCGACCGAGATGTACGTCGAGAGGGCGAACGTGATGATGAGGTTGATCGCGATGAGCCCGAAGGCCTGCCCGCCGAGGACGTAGCTGCCCTGCCGCTCAAGGACGAGGGCTGCGCCGAGGACCCCGTAGATCGCGCCCGAGGCGCCCACGGTGATCGCGTCCGGGCTCAAGACGAGCGCCCCGGCCGAGCCGGCGAGGCCCGAGACGACGTAGAGGGCGAGGAAGCGTCCCCGCCCGATCGCCTGCTCCACGGGAGCGCCGACGATCCAGAGGATGACCATGTTCATCCCGAGATGGATCAGGCTGCCGTGCAGAAAGGCGGTGGTGATCAGGCGCCACCACTCGCCCTGGTCGAGCCCGCCCTGGATGAAGAGCGCGCCCTTCTCGAAGAACGAGCCGGAGATCTGGTTCAGGGTCGAGCCCTGGGCCAGGTTGACGAGGAAGACGAGGACGATGGCCGCGATCAGCGCCTTCGTGACGATCGCGCCGGTGCCTTCGAAAGCCGCGCGCTTGACGCCGGTCGTCACGCGCGCCGTTCCCTGAGGTCCGCCCGCGTGCTCCGGACAGCGAATTCCGACCGGGGCGAAGACCATGCAATCCGGGCAAATGCCGCGGCCGCACTCCGAGCAGGAAACGCCCGTTTCCCGCTTGGGGTGCCGGTAACAGGTCATCACCTCGGTCGCCACGGCGGTAGCGTAGTGGCGAGATGCGCGTCCACGTCGCGTTTACACCTGCGGAGGCGGCGAGCGCCCCGGTCGGCATCGTCGTGGACGTGCTGCGGGCGACCTCGACGATCGCCCAGGCGCTCGCCTCGGGCTACGAGCGCGTGTATTGCTGCACCGAGATCGACGAAGCGCTTGCGCTGCGCGAGAAGTTGGGAGAGGGCTTGCTGGGCGGCGAGCGCGACGCGGTCCAGATCGAGGGGTTCGACGTCGGGGCCTCTCCGCGGGAGTTCGTCGGCGACCCGCGCGCCTCGACGGTCATCTTCTCGACGACGAACGGGACGCGCGCGATCCTGCACGCGGCCGGTCTTTGCGAGGAAGTGCTCCTGGGGAGCCTTCTGAACCTCGACGCCGTTGCCGCAGCGGCCCGCGAGCGCGGACTGGACGTCGAGATCCTGTGCGCGGGCTTCCAGGGCCAGTTCGCTCTCGACGATGCGTACTGCGCCGGCAGGATCGTCCAGCTCCTCGGCGGCGAGGCGACCGACTCTTCCAAGGCCGCTGACGCGATCGCCCGCGCGTGGCCGGACGCGCACGAGGGTCTCCTGGCGAGAACGTACGGGCCGCCCGGGCTCGAAGAGGACATCGCCTTCAGCGCCCAGGTGAGCGTGCTCGACGTCGTTCCCAGCCTCAACCGCATGGTTGACGGTGCCGCGGAGATCACCTCAGCCCTAGACTCGAAGCCATGAAGGTCGAGCTGTGAACTGGAGGAGCACATGAACATCACGGTCATTGGCAGGGGGAACGTTGGTGGCGGTCTTGCGCGTCGCTGGAGAAAGGTCGGCCACGAAGTGACGGAGCTCGGACGGGACGGCGGCGACGCGACGAACGCCGATGCAGTGTTGCTCGCGGTTCCGTCGAACGCGATCGGCGACGCGCTCGGCAAGGTCACGGGACTGACCGGTCAGGTTGTCATCGACGCAACCAACGCCTTCCACGGGCGAAACGAAAAGTTCGAGTCGCTCGCGCACGAAGTCAAGTCACATGTCACCGGTTCTGTAGCAAAATCGTTCAACTGCAATTTTGCTGCGATCTACGACGAGATCGACAACCAGCGCGTCCCGCCGAGCAACTTCTACGCAGCCGAGAGACGGGGCGGTCGAGGTGACGGAGCAGCTGATCCGAGCCGCGGGCTTCGAGCCGGTCTCAGCCGGCGGCCTGGGGAGCGCCAGGATGCTGGAAGACCACCTCAGTCAGATGATGGCCCTCAGTGAAGGCGGCCTCGGCCAATTCTTCTACCGGTACGCGAAGCCGGGTGAGCTCTAGGAGGGTTTGGCGGAACGTTGCTCGTCGCCGGGGGGCGAGCAGCGCGGCCCGGCGGCTCAGCCATGTTTCGCCAAACCCTCCTCAGTTCAGGACAAAGAGAGCTTCCTCGATCTCTTCGCCCAGGGTCTCGTCGAACTCGGTCTCGCGGCTCACGAACGTGAACCCGCACTTCTCGAGCACGCGGACCGAGCCGAGATTGGACGTCGCAACGTAGGCATGGAGAGGCCGGGTCGTCACCTCGGCGAGCAGCTCGGCGAGAGCCTTCGTCGCAAGCCCCTTGCCCCAGAACTCGCGCCCGATCCAGTAGCCGACCAGGCGTTTTCCGTCCCGGTCGAAGACCACGACGTTGCCGGCGACCTCACCCTCGAAGAGAACGGTCTTCTTCGTGAGCTCGTCGTTGGCGAGGATCTTCTGCCAGTGGGCCGTGAACGCCTCCCGGTCCCTGGGAGGAAAGGCAGCCATGCGCGCGGCTTCCGGATCCCGCTGATGCTCGAAGAAGATCGGGATGTCGGCTTCGGTTACGTCGCGAATGACTGCCATTACGAGGCAGCATAGAAAGGACAGTGACCGGAAGTTAATCCCGTCAGGCCGGACTGACGGAGGACGTTTCGCTTGAGCGTGGTCGCGGTCTCCGGGTCACTAAAAAGATCCAAGCTGCCAAAGCTACAGCGACGACGCCGACTGCTGCATATGGCAGAAACGCCGCCCAGCTTTCAGCTCTTGAAGGGACTTCCTCGCCTTCGAAGGCCGCAAAGGTCGGCACCCATTCAAAGAACCACCAGGCGTTGGCCGAGATGAAGTACAGCCCCGCAAGCCCGAGCGAAATCGCGAACGCACGCACTCCCATTCGCAACCAACTCCTGTCGCTCAAAGCGCCGCTTCTCATGCCGCGGGTGATCTTAAGGCAGCTTTGAATTCTCCGGACTTGACGGCGAACATGTGTTCGTGTAGAACATACGTTCGATGGTGGCATGCGTTCTGATTCCAGGCTTCGAGCTGCGGGCAGCGCTTCGCGCCCGGCCCAGTCTTGCCCTGCGGCCCGCAGCGCTCGCGCCTGCTGAGGGCGAGGAGCCGCTGGTCGGCCCGGTGACCGCCGCGGCCGAGGCGAAGGGGGTCAAGCCGGGCATGCGCATGGGGGAGGCGCTCGCGACCTGCCCCGAGTTGCACCTCGTCGAGCAGGATCCGTCCGCGGCCATGGAGGCCTGGGAGGAGATCCTCCGGAGCCTCGAGGACTCCGGGTTCGAGGTCGAGTCGGGCGACCTCGGCTGCGTCTACTTCGAGACACGTGGTGTCGAACGCCTTTACGGCGGCGTTGCGGCTGCGCTGGAGCGCGCCCTCGCCGCCGTCGGTTCTGCCTGGGATCCACGCGCTGGCGCGGCCGGGCGCCGGTTTGCCGCTCTCGCAGCGGCGAACGTCGCGCGCCCCGGGCAGGTTTTGATCGTTGCCGACGAGCGCACGCGCGACTTCCTCGCGCCTCTGCCGGTCTCGCTGCTTCCCCTTGCTGAGCAGCGGCGACGCGAGCTCGAGGAGCTCGGCGTGCGCAATGTCGGTGAGCTTGCTGGGCTACCGGGCGGCGCCGTAGCCGAACGACTGGGGCCGGACGGGCGGCGCGCCTGGAGCCTGGCGAGAGGACGAGACCGCGGGCGTGTGCGGGGCAGACGGGCACCCGCTGAGCTCGTCGAGACGCTCGAGTTTCCCGAGGCGATTGGCAACGAGCTCACGTTGCGGCGCGCGCTCGCGGTTCTCGTCGAGCGTCTCCTCGGGCGCTCGGAGCGCGGTGAGCGCTTCCTGCGGAAGATCGCGATCTCGGCGACGCTCGTCGGCGGCGGCAGCTGGCGGCGGACGCTGACTCTGCGCGAGCCCTTCGCCGAGGCGGGACGTCTACGGACCGCGCTCGGGCCGAAGCTGGCCGACCTGCCGGCACCGGTCTCGAAGTTGAAGCTCGAGGCGCTCGAGTTGACGGAGTCGACGGGCCAGCAGCTCGCGCTCGTGCGCCCGGAGGGCGACGAGCTGCGCGGCCGGCTCCGAGAGGGCCTCCGGCAGGTGAAGGCAAGTACTGGGGAGGGAGGTGTTTGCACGGTCGTCGAAGTGGCTCCCTGGTCGCGCATTCCGGAGCACCGGGCACTGCTCGTCGCGCGGGACGACTAAACGCTCCGCGGCCCGTTCTCGTCGAGTCGAACTTCGACGGGACGCCGTGGGAGGTCAACCGCCGACCGGTAGCGCTCATCCGTGAGGAGTGGCGCGTCGTCGATCGCTGGTGGACCGAGGAGCCGGTGCAGCGGCGCTATTTCGACGTCGTCCTCGAGGGCGGTGAGAACTCGGTCGTCTTCCGGGACGAGGAAGCCGGCGGCTGGTTCAGCCAGCGCGGAGTCTGATGGCCGTCTCGGCCAGGCCGGGCCACTGGCTCTCGTGAGCGGCCGGCACCTGGACCCACTCCTTGAAGGGCTTGCCGCGCCCGGAGGGATCGAAGAGCTTGGCGCCGTCGAGGCCCATCGCCTTCTCGTGCTCGGCCTCGTCGGGGAGCTTGAAGACCATCTCGCCGACCGAGGAATAGCCGATCACCATCTTGCCGCCGGCCTTGATGCAGGGCATGCCCATCATCTGGCTGAGCTCGATGCTGGGGTCTCGTGCGGCAAGGTCGTCGGCGATCTCGTCGTAGCGGGCTCTCGGGTTCATCTAGCCCTCCTGTGTCCGATATCGCTCGCGCACGCCGTCGAAGAAACCGGTGCCCGGCGCGTGGATGTTGAGGAAGCGGGCGCGACCCGGTCCCGGGATGGCAAAGCCGTGGCGCACGCCGGATGGTGCCGCGAAGAACGCCGAGCACGGTCTCGTCGCCGATCGTGAACTCGATCTCTCCCTCGAGGACGTAGAAGCAGTGGGTGTGGTCGTCGTGGATGTGCGGCGCGACCGGCCCGAACTCGGGGCTGCAGTCGAATTCGGTGATCTCGAACTCGTCTCGCTCGGCCTTGGCGATGAGCGCGCGGTGCGCTCCTGGGATCGACTCGCCCTCGCCGGGGCCTAGGAAGATCGCGTGGCCTTCGTCGAGCTCCATTGTCATTCAGCCTATTCGTTCCTGGACGGGGCTTCACACCCTGAGGAGCTCGCTGCGCGCGCCGCCGAGCTCGGCTATGAGGCGCTGGCGCTGACCGACCACGAGGGCGTCTACGGGTCGCTCGAATTCGCGCACGCGGCCAAGCACTTCGGAGTGCGGCCGATCACCGGCGCCGAGGTGACGCTGCGCGGCGGGGCTCACGTCACGCTGCTGGTCGAATCGGCGCGGGGGTACGCGAATCTGTGCCGGCTCCTGACCTCGGCACACGCAGGCACTCGGCCCAAGCCGGTCGAGTTGTTGCCGCCTGCGCTCGACCCTGCGCTTCTTGTCGAGCTGAACGAAGGGCTGGTCTGCCTTTCCGGCTGTGCCCGCGAAGGGCTCGCCGTTCGTGACCCGAACGCCGCCGCCGAGCTTGCCCGCGCGTTCGGTCGGGATCGCTTCTTCGTGGAGCTCCAGCGGCCGTACGAGCGAGGCGACGCGCGCCGTAACGCGAAGCTGCGCGACCTCGCTGAGACGCTGGGCGTCGAGACGGTCGCAACCGGCGACACGCATGCACACAACCCCCGGCGAGCGGCGCTCCAGGACGCCCTGGTCGCGATCCGCCACCGCACCTCGCTCGAGGGCGCCGAGCAGCAGCGGCGGGGCAATCACGAATCCGTCTTGTTCGCGCCCGAGCAGGCTGTGGAGCGCTTCCCGATGGATGCCGAGGCCGTCGCACGCACGGGCGAGCTCGCCGCGCGGCTCGAGTTCGACCTCACCGAGGAGCTCGGTTACCGCTATCCGGACTTCTCCGATCGCGACGAGCCCGCGATTGCCGAGCTCACCCGCGTCTGCAACCGGGCATTCGAAGCGCGCTACGGGGGCGCCAACGGTCACAAGCGCCGCGCTCGGGCCCGGCTCGACGAGGAGCTTGCGCTGATCGGCGAGCTCGGGCTCGCGGGCTTCTTCCTCCTCCACTGGGAGGTGCTCGAGCTCGCCGCGGAGGTTGCGCGGGAGGTGCGCGGCCGCGAGTCGGCACGGCACTCGCTGCCCCCGGGGCGCGGGCGAGGCAGCTCGGTCGGCTCGCTCGTCTGCTACCTGACCGGGCTCTCGCATGTCGACCCCGTCGCCGCAGGCTTATCGTTGGGGCGCTTTCTCAACCGTGAGCTCGAATCTGTCCCCGACATCGACCTCGACTTCCCGCGCGACATCCGCGAGAAGCTGATCGTTGCTCTCACCGAGCGCTACGGACACGAGCACGCCGCCCTCGTCGCGAGCTTCTCGACCTACCGCTCGCGTGGAGCGATCCGCGACCTCGGCAAGGCGCTCGGCCTTCCGTTCGCCGAGCTCGAACGGCTCGCGCGCATCACCGAGGGAAGCCCGAGACGCGTTGCAGAAGAGATCGGGAAGCTCCCCGACGTCGAGGCGAAGCGCCGCTCGCCTCGCTGGCGGGCCCTCGCCGTGCTCTCCCGCGAGATCGCCGGCCTGCCGCGCCACATCTCCCAGCACCCGGGCGGGATGGTCATCTCCAGCCGCCCGCTCATCGAGCTCGTCCCGGTGCAGCCCGCGGCCATGGAGGGGCGCCAGATCTGCCAGTGGGACAAGGACTCGTGTGCCGACGCGGGCTTCCTGAAGATCGACCTGCTGGGCCTGGGCATGCTCTCGGCGGTCGAGGATTGCGTCGTCCAGATCGCGAACTTGCGCGGCGAGACGATCGACCTCTCGCGGATCCCGCTCGACGACCCCGCTGTCTACGAGGAGATCCAGCGTGCCGACACGGTTGGCGATTTCCAGATCGAGAGCCGTGCGCAGATGCAGAGCCTGCTGCGCACGCGCCCCGAGAACCTCGACGACCTGACCGTCCAGGTCGCGCTAGTCCGGCCCGGTCCGATCCAGGGGAAGGCCGTCCATCCGTACATCGATAACCGCCAGCGGCTCCGCGAGGATCCGACCTTCGTCCCGCCGGTCGACCATCCGCTCCTTGCCGAGCCGCTCCGCGAGACGCTCGGAGTCGTCGTCTTCCAGGACCAGGTGCTCGAGGTGGCGATTGCGCTCGCCGGCTTCAGCGTGGGAGAGGCCGAAGGGCTGCGGCGCGCGATGAGCCGCAAGCGAAGTGAGGCTGCGATCGAGGCCTTTCGCGGCCGCTTCGTCGAGGGGGCCGTCGCGAAGGGAGTCGAGCCGAAGCTGGCGGACGCGGTCTACGACAAGCTCGTCGGCTTCTCGGGGTTCGGCTTCCCGAAGTCGCACGCGGCAGCCTTTGGTCTACTCGCCTACCAGTCGGCCTGGCTGCGGCACCACTATCCGGCTGAGTTCCTCTGCGCGCTGCTCAACGCGCAACCGATGGGCTTCTACCCGCCGGCGAGCCTGGTTCGCGACGCGCAGCGACGTGGGGTGGAGGTGCGCCCGCCGCAGGTGAACGTGAGCGAGGCGCGCTGCTCGATCGAAGACGGGGCGGTGCGGATCGGCTTCGAGTACATCGCGTCGGTGGGCGAAGACGATGCGAAGGCTCTGGCCGAGGAGCGGGATCGCGGCGGGCCGTTCGACGACGTCGTCTCGCTTGCGCAGCGCACGTCGCTTCGCCGGGGCGGCCTCGAGAGCCTGATCGCCTCCGGCGCCTGTGACTCACTCGGCGAGTCGCGACGCGCCCTGCTCTGGGAGCTCGGCCTCGTCCCGCGCTCCCGTAGCGTGCCCGGCTCCGGGGGCGAGGAGCGCCAGCTGGCCCTTCCGCTCGACCCGACGGCCGAGACGCCCGAGCTTCCAGAGCCTTCCGACTGGGAACGGATGCTCGCCGACTACCGGCAGACGAGCCTCTCGATCGGCGTGCATCCGATGGAGCTCCTGCGCCCGCACCTTCCCGACGGTGTCCTCTCCAGCCATGACCTGTGCCTGGCACCGGACAGGGCTCGCGTGGCCGTGGCGGGGATGGCCGTTGCCCGCCAGCGGCCCGCAACCGCGAACGGCGTCGTCTTCATGTTGCTCGAGGACGAGTTCGGGCAGATGAACCTGATCGTCCCGCCGCCGGTGTACGAGCGCCACCGGGCGATCGTCCGTGGCGAGCCGCTCATCCTCGCCCACGGCACTTTCGAGCGCGTCGAGCGAAACCAGAACGTCGTCGTGCGAAAGCTCGAATCACTGGCTCCGATTGCGCGCACGCTCTCCGGCGCATCCGATCTCGTCTCCGCCCTCCCGGATGCCCACCATTTCGGCCACCGCTAGGATCGGCGAATGCGGCCCATGCGCATTCTCGCCCTCCTTCTCTGCGCCTTGACGCTCGCGCTCGCGGCATCCGGCTGTGGCGGCGGCGGCGGAAGCGGAACCAGCTACTCCGGCACGAAGCCGGACGCCTGGGCGGCGACCGTGTGCGGTGCGTTTGCCGACTGGGCCCAGGGGCTTGAGGCCGACAGCAAGCTGCTCGGCGCCGATTTCAGCGCCGCATCCGACCTCAGGACGGCAAAGACGAAGTTCGTTACCTTCCTCCAGAACGCCGAGCGCAGCTTCAGCACGATGGTGACCAAGATCAAGGCAGCAGGCCCGCCGGCCGTAAAGGACGGAGCCGCCATCCAGCGGCAGTTCGTGAGCGGGCTAGAGGCGGCTCAGGCGAGCTTGGCACGCGCGGTCGCGAGGGCGAGAAAGTTGTCGACGACGGCTCCGGCATTTGCGAGCGGCGTCGCCTCCCTGGGCAGGGAGGTCGAGGCGGAGCTTATCGCCACGGGCGAGAGGTTCAACAGTCTCGGCGACAAATCCGACGACAACAGCCTGAATGAGGCGACGTCGAAAGAGCCCTCCTGCAACAGCACCAGCGGTAGCTAGTCCCGGCCCCCTTCAGACGTCTTCGATCTCGACGGCGAAGCGGGGCAGCCGCTTGACGACGGCACGGTTGAAGGCCTGCTCGTAGTGCTCAGCGGCCTCTTCGTCCATGGTCGAGCCGAAGTTGTCACGGAGAGCGGCCAGCAGCTCGGTCCCGGTTTCGACGAGATCGAGGTAATCGCCGTAGCGTTCCTCGGCCTCCGCGCGGTCGGCCGCGTCGTAGGCGCGCTCGGCTTCCTCGCACTCGGTGATCAGCGCCGCTTGCTCGCGCTCGAAGAGGTCGAGCTGGCGACGAATCAGATCTGCGAACCGGTCGCCGCTCACACGAGCTCCCGGTAGACGTCCAGGTGGGCCTGGGCTGCCGCGTCCCACGTGAGCTCGCTCCGCGCACGCTCGGCGCCCCTCCGCGCCTGCTCGAGTGCTTTCGGGTCGTCGAGCAGTTCTCGGACGGCACCGGTTAGGGCCTCAACGTCGCCGGGTGGGACGACCCGGCCGGCTCCGAAACTGCGAACCGGTTCGCCCAGGCCGCCGACGTCGTAGACCACCGCCGGCACGCCTGCTCCGAGCGCGCGCATGAGCGCGCCGCTCTGGTCGATCTCCGGCCGGTAGGGAAAGAGTGCGACCGTCGTCTCGCCGAGCGCCCGGTCGATCTCGTCGTCGGAGAGGTAGCCGAGGCGCCACTCGGCCGTCTCGCCCGCGGCGGCCTGGTAGGCGTCCACGGGCTCGAGCGGGTCGCCGGCGACCAGGAGCCGTGCTCCGTCCACGCTCTTCGCCGCCTCGACCGCATCGCCCATCCCTTTGTACGCGCGGATGATCCCGAGACAGAGGAGCGTCCGGCCGTCGTCGCGGCGCTCCGGGTTGCTCGCATAGACCGGATGCGGGATGACCCGCAGCCGCGCGGGGTCGGTCAGCTCGGCAAGCTGGTCGCGTCCGCGTTCGCTGTGAACGACGATTCGCTCGAAACGGCCGAAGAGCCGCCGCCACAGGTCACGCTTCGCGGCAGTGCGGCGAGGCAGAAGGTCGTGCGCCGTGAAGACGAGCGGCGCCCGCTGGCGCAGCAGGCGGTCGTCGATCTCCGGAGCGGCCAGCCACTGGACGTGGGCGACGTCGGCGTGCCGTCTGCGGAGACGGGCCAGGCCGAGCGGATGCTCGAGGAGCTTGACCGGGATGCGCAGTCGTGAGCGGCGAAAGACTCTCGAGCTGAGGGGGTAGAAGAGCTCGCTGCGGGTGTAGCCGTCCGGCTCAGGCGGCTCGCCGAAGCGGAACGGAGAGGTGACGAGCTCGACGTCGGCGCCCGCCCGCACGAGTGCCGAGGCGAGCTCGTGGTCGTACTGCGGGGTGAACGCAGGCGGGTCGGCGAGGAGCACGCGCACGGCGCCTAGACTAGCCCTGCCCTTGCCGCCGACCTTCGACGAGGTACGCGCCGCCTTCCCGGTACTCGACCATCTCGCGTACCTGAACGCAGGCACGAACGGACCGCTTGCCCGGCCCGCGGTCGAGGCGATCCTGGCCGAGGAGCTCGTCGACCTCACCCAGGGCAGAGGGGGCGAGCCCTACTTCTCGCGGACGCTCGCCATGCGCGAAGAGGTGCGGGCGAAGCTGGCCGCACAGCTCAGCGCCGAACCGGGGCAGGTTGCCCTGACCCGCTCGACGACCGACGGCTGCAACATCGTCCTGGCGGGGCTCGCGCTCGGCCCCGACGACGAAGTCGTGACGAGCGACGCCGAGCACTTCGGGCTGATTGGCCCGCTCGCCGCCTCCGGAGCCAAAGTGATCGCAGTGCCGGAGGACAGGACCCTCGAGGCCGTCACCGAGCGCACGCGCCTCGTCGCGATCTCGCACGTCTCCTGGGTGACCGGTAACTCGCTGGGCCCCGAGCGTGTGAAGGAGGAGACCGGCCTGCCGGTCCTCGTCGACGGAGCCCAGGCGGCGGGCGCCATTCCCGTCGAAGCCGGGGCGTTCGACTACTACGCCGTCTCGTGCCAGAAGTGGTTCTGCGGGCCCGACGTCACCGGTGCGCTCTTCGTCGCCGAGCCGGACAAGTTGCGAGTCGCGCTTCCGAGCTACTTTGCCCAGACGGAGCACGAGCCGGACGGCTCATTCGTCCTGCGTGAGGGAGCAGAGCGCTTCGACAGCGGCTGGATCGGCGCGCCTTCGCTCGCCGGCCTCTCGGCAGCGCTCGACGTGGCCCCCGACTGGCGCTTCGACCGGGTCGCCGAAATGGCAGCGCTCTGCCGGGCCGCCCTCGCCGAGCGCTTCGAAATCGTCACGAGGCCGGATCAAGCGGGCCTCGTCTCCTTCCGTCCGACGAGCGATCCCACCGAGCTCGTGACGAAGCTGCGCGAGCGGGACGTGATCGTCCGCGAGCTCCCAGGCAGGAACCTGATCCGGGTCTCCTGCGGCTACTGGACGAGCGAAGGCGACATCGACCGCTTGGTGACTGGGCTCAGCTAGCGGCGTCGAGCCGTTCGAGGGACTTCTTCGCCATGCGTTGGGCGAAGTGGCTCTGGCTCGGATCGGAAAGGACCTTCTGGAGAGTCGGCCGAGCCCTTTGAAGGTGTGGGAGCGAGCTCTTCGGGCCATAGGCGCGGAGAGCGTGAATCGCGTGCCCACCGATCTCAGGATCGGGAATGAGCTCGATGAGGACGTCGGGCGCTCGGGGATCTTTGGTGCGGCGAAGTGCGTCGCACAGCATCTGCCGTCCCCTGCCGTGAGTCCGATCCTGGACCAGCGCGATCAGATCATCGGCGAGGCTCGCATCGGCCAGGGTGGAGAGTGCGTTGCCGAGCACCCACTTCAGGTTGTCATCGGCTGGCTTCCGGAACTCGGCCAACAGTGCGCGGGCGCCTTCGCCCCTCGCGCTTGGCTCACCAGTCATTCCGCGAGCAATGACCTCCCTCAGGCCCGCTTCGTTCACCAGCGGGAGCCACTTGATGAGGATCGGCATGGCGCGCTCGTAGTCGAATTGGGACGGCTCCTTTCCTAGGCCCGGAGTCCAGCCGAACTCGCCGAAACCGCTTGTGTCGATCCCTGCCTGCTCGAGATCCGCAACGAGCCCGTGACCGTCGCTGCCGAAACGCTCCATCAGCCGGCAGGGACGTCCGCGGCCGTGCGTAGGCCGAGCTCGGGCGCGATTGGGCGAAGCGCCTCGATCACGAACCGGATGTGGTCGTCGAGCTCGACGCCGAGCAGCTCGGCGCCGTTGTAGACGTCGTCGCGATTGACGCCGGCTGCGAACGACGGCTGCTTCAGCTTCTTCTTCACCGACTTCGGCTCGAGCGTCCCGATCCCGTCCGGGCGCACGAGACCGCAGGCGTGGATGAAGCC
>CAZQAG010000054.1:0-15376 GCA_964591295.1 uncultured Gaiellales bacterium
CTTGCTTCGCGACCTCCGGCCGCTCGAAATAGCGGCCGAGCGTCGTGTGCGCGACCCCGTAGTCGGAAGCGAGCTCCCGCAACGGCTCGCCGGCCGCCCTGCGCCGAATCAGCTCCGCGTCGGGAACGAGCTTGCGCAGTCGACGCTGACGCTTCCTAACAAGGGATTACTTCGTCGACGGCTACCGCAGCACCACTCGGCATGCGTGGGCGACTGGTCTCGGTCGAGCGCGAACTGGGCGACTGCGGATTCGGGCAAGGTCGTCGCCACCTCCACCACACGGCGGTCGGGCCTCGCTGTGGGGTTCTACCGCCGGTGCTACCGAACGGAGTAAATCTGAGGCGATGTAGCCGCAGTGGATGTGGCTCGGTAAGGCCGAATTGGCGTCACGTGGCCTCGCCCAATCGTTATCGCACCCAGGAGGTCGTCGGTTCGAGTCCGACTAGCTCCACCTCATATACAAGCCATTCCCGCACCTCCGGCGGCGGCTGGCGACCAACGCTGGCAAGTGTCTAGACGCACCCGCCACCGCGATCGTCGGGGATGCGGCCCTCGTGGCCGCTCGCGCGTGTATTGAAGCCCGACTGCTTGTCGATCTCGCACCGCTACCCCGACTCGGGTACCCGCCGGGGCGGAAACCCGTTACAGACTGAGGTCGGCGACCCCGACGGCTAGATCGGAGTTCCGGCCTACGATGCGCTCCGCGACTAGCTCGAAGACGTCTCGCTCCCCGATCGAATAGTCGGATGTGAAGTCGACCGCGCCGTTTGCCTCCAGCACCACCCAGCCGCCGTCCGCAAGAGGAAGAAGGTCGATGCCGACGAGGTCTCCGCCCACTGCAGCCGCTGCCGCCGTTGCGAGGGCGCAGGCCTCCGGCGGTGGGGTGAGCGGCACGCGTATTGCCCCGAGCGCGACATTCGTCCGCCATTCGCCGGGGGGAGCAACCCTCTGTACGGCGCCGACTGCCTCGCCGCGGCCAACCAGGATGCGGAGGTCGTGCCCGAGAGACGGGATGTACCTTTCGACGAGAGCGCCTTGGGTTCGGAACCACGCTTTGCGACGCAGGCGCCGTAGGCAGCGCTCCAGCTCCGACGCAGATTCACACAGAAAGACCTCTTTCCCCCAACTGCCGAACCGCGGCTTGACGACGACGGGAGCGTCGAGCTGGCGCGGGCGGGTCCCCCAGTCAACGTGAGAAGTCTTGGGATGGGGGATGCCGGCGGCCGCAAGCCGGACGGCCGTCTGGAGCTTGTCGTGGCAGGCGAGCAGCGAAGGAGCCGGGTTGAGAACGGGGACCCCCATGCGCTCAACCCGGCGTAGCTCCCAGATGCCGTCCTCGACTCCGTCCAGCGTCTGCCGGACGTCCAGCCGTCCGAGGACGACGTCCCCCTCGCGCGCCAAACCGCTGACCTTCGCCGGTTGAACGAGCTCTGCACGTGCGCCGCGCTGGTGGAGCGCGCCGACGAGAAGCTCATTCGTCATGTTCGAGCGCCCGGCGGCGGCCACCCAGACTGTCCCGGGTGACGACCGTGCGAGCGTCTGTGCGACAAAGGCCGATCTGGATTTCGCGCCCATCTGGGCTCCCTTCGCTGAGGCCACAGCGTCGCGCCTCGCCACCGCACTGGCAATGGGTTGAGGGCTGTATCTCTGCGCAGCAGCGTACGCCGGGCGCACGAAAGATGGGGTCGCGACCGGATTGTCGCCTCAGTCGCCGCCGACGACGCTTGAAGCATGTCCGCGCTGACACGGAGGATCTGGTGACGATCGTCTGCGGCGTCGATGGATCGAGCGCTGCGCGTGACGCAGCCTCGGCAGCCGCGCGTCTGGCGGATGCGCTCGGGCACGAACTCGTCCTCGTTCATGCTGTCGAGCGGCCCGTCGGCGTCGGTTATTCCGCGCATGGTCGCTTCCTCGACCGCTACGCGTATCCCGGGCCGAGCGAAGACCCCCTGGCAGGGGCGGGGAGGCACATCGTCGAGGGGCTGGCCGCCGAGTTGAAGTTGGACCCGCTCACCGTGCAGCGAATCGAGATGGGTGAGCCGGCGACTGTCGTCATCGACGTCGCTGAAACGTACGGAGCGGAACTTGTCGTTGTCGGGACGCGCGGCCGCGGCAAGATCGCCAGCGCCGTCCTCGGCAGCGTTTCGTCGGCGGTCGTGTCGCTTTCGTCTTGTCCGGTCCTCGTTGTGCCCTCAGGGGCCGCGATCGGCTCGAGTGTCGTCGTCTGCGGAGTCGACGACAGCACCGCCGCGCGACAGGCAGCGCGGGTCGCCCGCGCCGTGGCCGAGGCTCTAGGCGTCGGGGTCGTGCTCGTCCACGCAGTGCCGACTCTGATTCCGCCCGGAATGTCGGCCGTTCCGCAGGGACCGGCCGAGCTCGCGGGTTCCGAACACAGGGCAGCCGAGCAGTTCTTGGCGACACTCGCCTTGGACGAGGGGCTCGGAGCCATTGCTGAGCGCCGCGTCGCCTTCGGCAGCCAGGCCGATGCGATCCGGGACGTGGCTGACGAGGTCAACGCCGCTCTGGTCGTGGTCGGAACCCGGCGACGGGGCGCACTGCGATCGGCGTTGGCCGGCAGCGTCTCGCTCGATCTCAAGGCCGAGTCGTCGAGGCCGGTGTTGATAGTTCCGACAGGAACGCGGGCCGCACTTCGTACATGACGCGGAAGCTCAGTGCCCGAGGCTCAACAGCACCGCGTACGAGAGTGCATACAACCCAATAAGGACGACGGCGCTTGCCCGGTCGTGCCGTCGGCGCACCGTCAGCAGCGCTCCGACCGCAGCTATCGCCCCAAGCGTGTAGACGCTGCCTACCACCGCGAGCCGGGTCGTCACGTCCGCCGGCGCGACGGCGGGCCCTGCCCCGATGGAGAGCGTGGAGTCGACGAGTGAGCTGCCGAGCGCATCACCGAGGGCGATCCCGGGCGCCCCGCGGCGCAACGCCGTGATGTCGACCATGACCTCAGGAAGAGACGTCCCGACCGAAGCTCCAAAGAACGCGAGCAGGAACTCGGGCACCCCGATGGAGTTAGCGAGACGCACAAGCGAGTAGACGGCTAGGGTCGCCCCACCCCCGACCACTGCGAGCGCTCCCAGCGCGATCAGCCCTTGCCTGAACCTTCCGTTGTGACGGACGGCGGGCGGGGCGTCGCCCACCCCGCCCGAGAGCAGCTTGGTGACCACAACGGTCGCCACGCCCCAAGCCGCGATCAGAGCCAGACCCTCGAGGCGATCCAGATGGCCGTCGAGCACGAAGAGTGTCGTCAGTCCCAGGCCGGCGATGGTCAGCACCGTGATCAGTCCGACCTGACGGCGGGAAATGACGAGTACGCCCGCCACGAGGGGAAAGATGCCGAGGACAAACGTGCTCTGGGTGAGCGTCGAGCCGATCGAATCTCCTACGTTGACGTCTCCTTCCCCCTGAAGGTGGCTGGCGATCGAGTTCGCGATCTCCGGTAGATCCGTGCCGACACCGACCAAGACGACTCCGACGACGAAGGGCGGCGCGCCGAAACCGGCGGCGAGTGCGCGTGTATACGAAACGGCGACGTCACTCGCGGCGAGAGCCACTGCCAGGCCGACGAGAAGCAGGACCAGGAAAGCAGCGATCTGCACCGGGAAGACCTAAGAAAGCCGTTGGTCGGCGTCGGGCGCGTCCTCCGGATGTACGCGGACAACGATCCGGTCGTACTCCGGAACAATTAGCTCGATCGCTTCCGCTGGGATCCGAATCCGACTACTTCCGTACCAGCCCGTGGCGACCTCCAACGCCGAGACGTAGCCGGTTTCGTCATCGGTTGCGACGGCGTCGACAGTCCCAACCGTACGGTTGTCGGTCGAATCGACGAAGAAGCCCTCGCACTCCCGAAGAAGCTGTTCTGGATCCTCGAGCCGCACGTAGACCTGCACATCCAGCCACCAAGTTCGCGTGGTCGGCGATCCCGCAAGCCGCCGGCGGAATCGCAGCTCGTGGTAGAGCGGCTCGGCCCGGATGCTCGGGCCACGATCCGGATCGCCAGGTGCGTCAGCGAGTGGTAGCAACAGCGTTTCGAGGAGGACGACGTCCATGTGGGCTCCGCTACAGCGTCGCAGCGCCTCCGCCGCGGCGAAATGGGGAGAATCCCCCATTCGCACTGCCCGAAGGCCCCACCTTGGAGGCACCGCAGAGATGGGGTGCATCACGGATGGCTCTTGCTACGGGGCGCTGCGAATCTTGTGATCGGACGTCGTCGGCGAGGAGGTTGTCTACGTGGACGTCATCGCGGCGATTGTCTTCATCGCCGCACTGAGTTTGATCGCACTGGAGTGGGTCCATCGCACGAAGGTGGCACTCGCCGGAGCTGCGCTCATCGTGCTCGTCGGCGCCGCCGACCAAGAGAGCGCGATCGCGGCGATCGACTGGGCGACGCTCGGCCTGCTGACCGGCATGATGGTCCTCGTCGGGCTGACCGAGCGGACCGGAGTGTTCACCTACCTCGCACTCCGAAGCGCGCAACTCTCTCGGGGCCGGCCTTTCCAGCTGGTCGTGTTGCTCGCGGGCGCGACTGGGATTCTCTCCGCGTTCCTCGACAACCTGACGGCGATCCTGCTCGTCGTCCCGATCACGCTGCTGCTCGCGGACCTTCTGGGCATTCCGGCGGTGCCCCTCGTCATCATCGAGATCGTCGCTAGCAACATCGGTGGCACCGCGACGCTGATCGGGGACCCACCGAACATCATGATCGGGTCACGCGTCCCTGAGCTCACCTTCACGGACTTCGTGGTCAACCTGGCGCCCGTGGCCGCCGTCACGCTCGTCTGCGTCACTGTCGCGCTGTACTTGCTGTTCCGCTCACGCTTGTCTGTTCCGCCCGAGCGGGCACGAGAACTGGCACAGCTCGATCCAGCGCGCGACATGCGGGGACGCCCGTACGTATTTCGCTCGATCGCAATCCTGCTCGGGACGATCGTCGCGTTCTTCTTGCATGCACCGCTGCACGTTGAGCCCGCGATCGTCGCCCTGAGCGGAGCGACGGCGATGCTGCTCGTCGCCGCGGACGACGTCGAGGAGGCACTCACACGTGTCGACTGGTCGACGATCTTCTTCTTCCTCGGTCTCTTCGTGATGGTGGGCGGTCTCGAAGAGCAGGGCATCATCGGTGAGGTCGCCGTGTTCCTGGGAGATGTGACCGACGGTTCGCGAACTGCCGAAGCGATGGTGATCCTATGGGGGTCGGCGGCCGGGTCCGCACTCGTCGACAACATCCCCTTTACAGCAGCGATGTTGCCCGTCGTCGACGAGCTCGGGTCAGATCAGGCGTTCGACGACGCGAACTGGTGGGCGCTCGCGCTCGGTGCCTGCTTCGGTGGCAACGCGACGGTCATCGCCGCGGCGGCGAACGTTGCTGCCAGCGGGATCGTCGAGCGGAGCGGTCAATCACTCTCGTTCAGGCAGTTCATGGGCATCGGCGTGCCGGTCACCGTGCTTTCGCTCATGATCGCGACGGCTTATCTCCTCCTCTTTCAGGTCTGAGTGATGGCGCTGCTTCGTGAGATCCGGCTGATCGGCGCTTCGGTGCGGAAAGACGACACGTTCCTGGAGGCGGCCAGAAGCCTGCTCGGATCAGAAACCTCGGCGCTCGCCGTCGTCGACGGGCAGGAGCGCGTCACCGGCCTCTTCACGGACGACGACCTCTTGCGGGGTTTGTTCCCGCGCTATCTCGACGAGCTCCACCACACCGCGTTCCTCGTCGAAGACGGCGAGAGCCTTCGGGGAAACCTCGAAACGGCTGCTCGCGAGAGCGTCGAGCGTCACATGCGCGAGCCCGTCACCGTCGAGATAGACGCCGGAGCGGCACACGTCGTCGAGCGGTTCCTGCATACGCCCTGGGGCGCCGTCGCCGTCGTCGACTCGGGTCGCTTCGTCGGCATGGTCAATCAGTTGGACGTGACGCGTTACCTCGTCGAACGCCTTGATCCGGGCAGCGCGTTCCTCGAAATGGGGTGAGCTGCCGATGGCCGCGCGAAGTGTCGAGAGGCACTATATTCGGATGCCGCGCGAACGTCATAGGGCGGTTAGGCGACGTCAGCGTCGACGTCGCGACGCGATGACGACGCTCGATCTTCGCCGAGCCACTCCGTTTGTCCGGCAGATTTTCCTCGTCAACGCAGTGATCCTCATCGTCGCGACGATGGCGCTAGCCCTGTCCCCGGCGACTGTGAGCTTCCCCATCGCTCTGGCGGAGGGCGCCGTTCTCGGGCTTGGGCTTCTGGCAATTCTGGCGGTCAACCTCTTGCTCCTTCGGCGATTGTTCGCGCCGCTCGAGCGGCTGACGCGGCTGATGCGCGACGTCGACCTTCTGTTCCCTGGCCAGCGGCTCGAGGTGACGGGACCGCAGGAGGTCCGCGAGCTCGGAGGCGTCTTCAACGAGATGCTCGGCCGGCTCGAGCGGGAGCGCCATGAAAGCGGCTGGGACGCGCTCAAGAGGCAAGAGGAAGAACGCAAGCGGGTCGCACAGGAGCTCCACGACGAAGTCGGCCAGGCGCTAACGGCTGTGATGCTCCAAATCGGGAGACTCGTAAAGCGCTCGCCCGAAGAGTTGAGCGAAGCATTGCGTGAAGCGCTCGAGACGACGCGCACGAGCCTCGACGACGTCCGACGTATCGCCAAGCAGCTGCGACCCGAAGCCCTCGACGACCTCGGCTTGGTCCCGGCTCTGAGTGCGCTGGTGACGACCTTCGCGGATCGGACGGGCCTACGGATCCACGATCAACTCGAGGACGTCCCAGCTCTAGGGAGCGATGCCGAGCTCGTCATCTTCCGCGTCGCCCAGGAGAGCCTGACCAACGTGGCCCGTCATGCTCAGACGGCGCGTGTCGACCTGACGCTCGACCGGAACGGACGCGAGATCGTGCTCTGTGTTCGTGACTATGGCCGAGGAATGCAGGGCGCGGCCGCCGGCAGTGGCATTCGCGGCATGCGGGAGCGCGCACTCTTAATCGACGCCGACCTTTCGATCGGTCCCTGGAACGGCGGCGGTACGGAGGTCAGACTCGCGGTGCCCGACCGGAAGGCAGCGACCTGATCAGGCGCACGCGCATCCTTCTCGCCGACGACCACCCGATCGTGCGCCGGGGCCTGCGCTTCGTTCTCGATGCGGAGCCGGATCTCGAGGTCGTCGCAGAAGCAGGCGACGGCGCGGAAGCAGTCGCGACGGCGCTCAAGGACGAAATCGACCTGGCTGTCCTTGATGTGAGCATGCCTCGGATGACCGGCATACAGGCGGCTGCGGAACTGAACCGGCGCAAGCCCGAGCTTCGCTTGCTGATGCTTTCGATGCACGACAACGAGCAGTACTTCTTCGAGGCGCTGAAGGCGGGTGCTTCTGGGTACGTGCTGAAGTCCGCCGCCGACCGCGATCTCGTAGAGGCATGCCGGGCCACAATGCGCGGGGAGCCGTTCCTTTACCCGGCTGCCGTCACCGCTCTCATCCGCGACCATGTTGCGAAGCTGACCGAGGGAGAAGAGCCACACGAGATCCTGACTCCGCGCGAGTTGGAGGTCCTCAAGCTGATCGCAGAGGCGCACACGTCGAAGGACATCGCCGAGCTGCTCGTGATCAGCGTGAAGACCGTCGAGCGGCACCGCGCGAACATCCTCGAGAAGCTTGGTATGCGCGACCGCGTGGAGCTCACGCGCTACGCAATCCGTCGCGGGCTCGTCGAGGCCTGAGGCGCCCACGCACCGCGACGAACCTTTCCCGCGGAACACGTGAGTGCTGTCCCGTGATACCAACCGTGCTACCGAACCGAGCGAACTTCACAGGAGGCGACCAGAGCTGTTGTCGTTGAACCACACGGAACTCGCTGCTCGTGACGTCCCCCCGCCGTTATCGCACCCAGGAGGTCGTCGGTTCGAGTCCGACTAGCTCCATACCGCTCAGGCTTGTTGTGGTGCTGGCTGCCCAGAGGAGCTGTGCGCCGAGCGGCAGCGGGGCCTACACCGACGGCGCGCTTTAGACTGCGATGAAAGTGACGGTCGACGCGAGGAAGCTCGAGCGTCTGGAGCGGCTCGTCCCTGCGTCTGGCGCGCCGCTTCCGGATGCGGTCTATCGCGAGCTCGACCAGGCCCACGACGACGATCTTGCGGCGCTCGACGAGCTCGCCGCGAACGGCAAGCAGGAGCAGGCGCTCCAGCTGGCGACG
The DNA here is from genome assembly GCA_964591295.1 of uncultured Gaiellales bacterium. Classification (GTDB taxonomy): domain Bacteria; phylum Actinomycetota; class Thermoleophilia; order Gaiellales; family Gaiellaceae; genus VAXT01. Next base: position 8,184 of record CAZQAG010000054.1, read on the forward strand.
CTGCTCTGGCGCTTCTGGATGGACAGCGGGCGTCTCGAACAGGGTCGCAGGCGTCTCGAGGGCCTGCTCGAGGCCGCTGTCGACGCGCCGAGCGGGGTACGCGCCCACGCGCTCTACGGCGCCGGCACGATCGCGTTTCGCCAGGGCGACAACGAGGTGGCGCGATCAATGCACGAGCAGAGTCTCGCCTGCGCACGCGAGGCCGGCGAAGCCGTCGCCGAGGCAACGGCCCACGGTGGGCTCGCGCGCTGCGGACTGCGTGACGGCGACCTCGACGCCGCGCGCGAGCACGCTCGCGCTGCCGAGCGCATCTACCGCGACCTCGGCGACGAGGCGGCGCTCGACGGTCCGCTGCACCTCCTCGCCTACGCGGATTACGTCGCCGGCGACGACGATCGTGCACGGACCGGCTTCGAGCAGACACTCGCCCTGAACCGGCGGCTCGGCAACGGACGCAACATCGCGCGCGAGCTGACGAACCTCGGCAGCGTCGAAACCCGCGCAGGCAACCTCGATCGGGCGCAGGCACTCTGCGAGGAGGCGATGCAGCTCGCGGCGGAGACCGGCAGCGCCTATCTGATCCCATACTGCGTTGTCAATCTCGGTGGAGTCACCTGCGCCCGCGGCGACTACGACCGCGCAGCGCGCCTGCTCGCCGCCGGCAAAGCGATGTTCGACACGGCGGGCGCCGCGATCGATCCGGGCACGGCCATCGAGTACGAGCGGCATGTCGAGCGCACCCGTGCAGCGCTGGGACCGGAGCGATACGAGAAAGCGGCCGAAGCGGGCCGCAGCCTGAGCGGCGACGACGCAATCCGCTACGCCGCCGGCACCCCGGCGTAGCAGCACACCTCCCGCGATAGCCACGCCTCCCCATCCACGCCCCACGGCGCCCCGTTGATCCGGGAAGACCACCGACGCGAGCCCGAACATGTTCATCGCCGTGGCCGAATGGGAAGTCAGGAGGGCGACGGCCACGCGTGAGCCGAGCTCGAGGGTCTCATTTGGCCCCACCACGACGGCCCTTGCTCTTCTGGGGCGAAGCGCCTGACTGGGTGGCGCGGCTCCCTCGACAACGCTTGGGAACCCAAAATGTTGCGGGAGCGAGGCCGCCTTCGTGGAGACGAGGTGAATCGGCGGCGGCGGATTGGCCCGCAGCCGGATCGCCGTAGCGACCTTCAGGTCCTCTTAGGCTCCGCCTGAAGTCGCGCAGCACCCCGACGAACCCTGGCGCAATGAGACTGTGATCGTGCTCCTCGGCGCCTTCCGGCTCACGCATCGGCGGCCTAATGCATCTGCGCGCAGATCCGTTGCTCGACCGTCTCGTCTCCCGGCACGCACTCGCCGAAGATCTTGTCGTTGCCGAGCGGGCGCGGCAGTTCGACGCGGTATCGGCTCGCGTAGAGCGGCAGTCTGCACCCGTACCCAGGCTTCGGGTCGAGCACGCGATCGAGCGCCGTGACGCGTAATCCGCCCTTGACCTCCCTGAACTTCGCGTGGTGGAACGTGTGGCAGCCGCTCTCAGCGCTCCGAATCCAAATGACGGTGCCGTCCCGGGAGACGCGCTCCAAGGCCCAGGTCGCGGGGCGGAGTTCTGCCCGGTAGCCCTCAGGAGCCCGTAGAGGAGGCGCTTCTTCCGCCTTCTCTCGGGTTTGCAATCCTGATAGCTGCTTCAGACCGCAAGCGGGGAGGAGGGCGAGCACACACGCGGTGACCAGAAACAGGGCGGTTCGTCTCATCCTCTCTTGGACGATACGTCGCAGGTGGAAGTTCCGTCACACGGCGCGCCGCTGCCCCCGCTGCCGTCGCATCGCTCACGACTTGGGGCCATACGAGGCGCAGATGCGTCGTACGGTGCCAACCCGCTTGTAACAATCATCGCCGGTTCGAATAGTGTCCGATTAGCTCCATGAAGAGGCCTGCTAGCGCCGGCCTTTCTCGTCTGGAGTTCGAGCCCAGTGGTCGCTGAGCGTTTTCCCCCCAGTAGTTTATGGAGCGTCCCCTGGGGCGGTTTCCGGGGCATCCTGGTACGGCGACCCCTCGAAGGGCAACCAGCCGCGCTCGGCGAACGAGCCCAGGGCGGTCGCCTTGACGCCGGCGTCGCCGACGGTGTAGAGGATGTCGCCGACGACCAACGAGCGCCGGACCGTCGAGCCGTACTGACCGGTCGGGTTATCGACGCGGGCCAACTCGGCCAGGCCGTCGCGCTCGGCGCGGAAGGCGACCGCGCCGCCGAAGTAGCCGCCCCGCTCTCCGTACTGTTCGAGCGGCAGTACGACCAGCCGCTCCCGCGGCCAGTAGAGGAAGGCGTGGTGGTCCCACTCGGCCTCGGAGTAGCTGGGGCCGAGGGCGAGCCGGTGGAGACGCCGCGGAGAGCCGGGGTCGGAGACGTCGAAGATGGATAGCTGCGTGCCCTTGGTCACCCCCTCGATGCTGGCATCCTGGCCGACGCCGAGCAGCAGGTCGTCGCCGAGCGGGTGCAGGTAGGCCGAGTAGCCGCGGATCTTCAGCTCGCCGCGCACGCGCGGGCGCTTGGGCTCGGACAGGTCGAGGACGTAGAGCGGGTCGACCTGACGGAAGGTGACCACGTAGCCCAGCTCGCCGATGAAGCGGACGGCGTAAATGCGCTCGCCCTTGCCCAGGCCGCCGACGCGCCCGATCTCGACCAGCTCGTCGCCGTCCTCGCGCAGCGTGGTCACCGCGCTCTGGCTGGGGACATTGGCCTCTGAGCTCCACCAGCTCGGCTCCTCGGTGCTGGCGACGCGGAGGACGCCGTCGTGCTCGGACATGGCCCACTGCGACAACAGGTAGCCGTCGACCTTGCCGGAGCCGCGGTAGACGGTCTCCTCGGGGTCGTCGATGGCGAACTTGTGGATGGCGGTTGTCGCCTTGGGCGGCGCGTCCTGCCTCCCGGGTCCCTCCAGGGCCAGCGGTTGGACGGCCCAGGGCTGAGTGGCGACGTAGAGGTTGTCCGTGGAGGCGTAGACGGTCGAGCCGCTGGCCACGACCGAGTCGGTGTCGACCGGCTCGAGGCCGCGCGTAAAGTCGATCGTCAGCACGCTCAACAGCTCGAGCCCGGAGTAGGTCGGCGGGCGGCGAATGTCGGCGCAGTCGACCAGCGCCCGCTCGGACAGCTTCTTGCCTCGCGCGTCCTTGACGGTCAGGCGCGGCAGCCAGTCTCTAGCCAGCGACTCCTCGATCGCCCGGCGGTTGAGCGCCAGCGCCGCCTTCTCGTCGATCCGCCCTTGCGGGCCTTCGGGCATGGTGAAGCGCAGCCGCTGTGGCATCTGCGCGGTGGTCACCACCCTGGCCGTCGAGCCGGTCAGGCGGGCGCTGACGTAGCCGCCGTCGAAGGACAGGGTACGGACGACGCGCAGCGCGCTCGGGTCGGAGACGTCGACCTCGGTCAGGGCCGTCTTGCCGCTGTAGGGGAACCAGCCGCGGCTGCTGATGCTGTAGACGTCCTGGTCGTTGGCGAGGACGAGCAGGCGGTCGCCGCTGAGCAAGATCTCCTGGCTCCAGCCCGTCAGGCGGAGGAGGTCGAGCTGCTTGGGCTTGCCGAAGCGCACGTCGACGGAGAAGAGCTGCCGGCCGCGGACGACGAAAAGGTGGTCGCCGTCGGTCTTGACCAGGTCGGGCTCGTCGACGCCCTCCTCCTGGACGTTGGTCGTCGAGAAGTCCGTCCCCGGCGTGTTGGCCCTCACGGCGCCGCTGAACGCGGCGTCTCCCATGACCAAGCGCTTGCCGCCCCATCCGAGCCCCCAAGGCTGGACCTGGGCGAGCGCGCGCGGCTTGACGTAGGCGAGGAACTTGGCACAGTCGCCGAACGGGTAGAGGCGAACTCCGGCCGTGGCCGGTTGGGTCGGGCCGCCGATGCCGCCGACGAGGACGGCGACCGCGGCCAGGGCCATGACCGCGAGTATCAGGGCGAGCCGCTTCATCATCTAGGTTACGCCGTCGCTCGCGTTCCCGTCACATGGAAGGAGTACCAATCTGTGAAGGAAGCGTCGTGCCGAAGCGCGTGTTTGCAGGAGAAATACGGCTTTCGGCCACGTGCGCGCCAGGTTCGCCGTGTGAGGATCAGTCGGCGCCGGCGCCGGGCTTGAAGACCATGAGGACGATGATCGCGAGCACGATCGCGGCCGCGGCGTAGTTGAGCGCCAGCGCGACGCGGTCGTCGAGCAGCTCCCGCAGCTCCGCGCTCTCGGGCTGTTCCTCGCGCGCAAGCCGGGCGGCCAGCCTTCGCGCCCGCTTGGGCCGCTGCCCGCCGATCGCGCCGATCAAGGCCACGAGCACGAAGAGCCCAAGCGCCGCGACGACCCAGCCGGCGCCGTACCCGATGTGGTCGAGGTGGACGAGCCAGAGCCCGAACGGCAGCACGAGCAGCGCTCCGCCCGCGACGAGCAGCACACCGATGCGCGTCAGCCCGAGCAGAAGCGCGATCTCGGCCGGCCGCCGGCGCCGGCGGGCGACCTCGAACGCGACTCCGGCGACGATGACGCCGCCGACGAACAGGAACGCCCCCAGCAGATGGAAGAAGAGTGCCCAGCTGTCGGTCGAGGCGAGCACGGGGCCAGTATCGCGCGCGGAGCCGCCGGCGTCACGGCCAACCCGGCCGGGGCCGCCGGCTCCAGGTCACGGCGCTTCCCAGGACGCCGGCGAGCGCCGCCAGGCAGAGCGCCGCCGCGCCTACGCGAACGGCCGCGACTGAACCGAGGAGCGCGCCGAGGCCGACCGTCTCGACCCCGAGCGCGAACGCGGCCGCCTCGACGAGCCACAGCCTCCGCGGGTACAGGAGCTCCTGCCGCGGCCGCGGTCCGGGCGGCCACCAGACCCAGAGCGAGAGCGAGAGCAGCTTGCCCACGTGACCGAGGACGACGCCCGCAGCCCATCCCAGCAGGAGGAAGACGACGTACGTGACGAGCGCCCGCCCGGGCTCGAACACCCCGGAGGCGAGGCCCAGTCCGAGCACCGCTGCCTGGCCGAGGAAGAGCAGCCCGGCGAGCATGTGCACGAGCGGCGCCTCGAGCGGTCCCCGGCGTTTCCTGGCAGAGCGGATCAGAGCCGCGAAGAACGCCGCAAGTGCAATCACGACGAGCGAGCCGCCGGCCACCTCGAGCGGCCGGGCGTCTGCGGCGAGCCCGGCGGCGAGCGACCACAGCCCGAGGACGAGCGCGACCTCCTCAACCGGGAACCGCCGTGGCGGCACGGCCGGCGCCATGGCGAGCATCGGCGCGAGCGTCCTGGCGACGGCGACGATGAACAGCGTCAGCCAGCCCAGCACGGCGACGTGCAGGTGGACGAGCACCCAGCGGTCATGAGTGACGCCGGCGAGCGGCGCCTCGCCCCTTCCGAAGACGAGCGCGCCGAGCGCGAGCGCGGCGGCGGCGTGGAGGAGCGAGAGCGCGACCCCGGTCCTGCTCGTGACGAGCCTGCGCCCGGCGGGCGCGTGCACGAGGAGCCCGCCGAGCTCTGCGATCATCAGCCCGAGCCCGCACGTCAGCGCCGCAGCAGCCGGCCAGACGACGACGGGAGCGTCGAGCGCGATCCCGGGCGCGAGCGCGAGCCCGGCCGCGAGTAGCGGCGGGAGCAGCCAGAGCCTTCGTCTGCCGCGGAGGTCGTTCCGCAGCAACACGGGCAGCAGGTGGAAGGAAGCGCCGGCCACGGCGGGCGGCAAGAGTGCGAGCCCGATGAAGTGGGCGGCGAGCACGGGAGCAGCCCCGCCGGGATGGGCGCGGGCAAGGTCGGGAGCGGCGGCGACTAGCGCCGCGGCAGCAGCCAGCCAGCCGGCGAGCGCCAGGCCGAAGAGCGTGGCGAGCAACTGCATGGCGACGGGGCCGCCGACAGCGCGCTTCTCGCGGAGCGGGAGCGGCACGACGATCGAGCTCTCCTTGCGGGACACCGAGCGCCAACTCTGCCGAAGGCCGAATCGCCGTGCTGATCAAACTGATCAAGCCGTGCGGCCTCCGTTTGCCGAGAGTGGCGGGTGGAAAGTGGCAGCGCGACCGTTCAGCCTCAGACCCGAGCCCTAGCTCGCGAGCAGCCGCCGCAGCACGAACGGGAGGATGCCGCCATGGCGCAGGTACTCGCGCTCGCGCGGGGTCTCGAGCCGGACCCGGGCGCGGAACTCGGTCCCGTCGGCCCGCACCGTCACCTCGGCCGCCTCGCCGTTCTCCACGCCGACGATCGAGAACTCCTCGCGCCCGGTCAGCCCGAGCGACCCCCGCGTGTCGCCGGGCAGGAACTGCAGCGGCAGGATGCCCATCATCAGCAGGTTCGAGCGGTGGATCCGCTCGTAGCTCTCGGCGATCACGGCGCGTACGCCGAGCAGTTTCGGGCCCTTGGCCGCCCAGTCGCGCGACGAGCCGGAGCCATACTCCTTGCCGGCGAGCACGATCAGCGGCGTGCCCTCGGCGAGATACCGCTCGGCCGCGTCGAAGATCGTCATCTCCTCGCCCGAGGGAACGTGCACCGTCCAGGTACCCTCCGAGCTTGGCACGAGCTGGTTCCGCAGGCGCACGTTTGCGAATGTGCCGCGCACCATCACCTCGTGGTTGCCGCGCCGTGAGCCGTACGAGTTGAAGTCCTTGCGCGCGATCCCCTGTTCGATCAGGTACTTCCCGGCTGGCGAGTCGGGCCCGATCGCGCCCGCGGGGGAGATGTGGTCGGTCGTGACCGAGTCGCCGAGAACTACGAGGCAGCGGGCGCCCTCGACGTCGCCGACCGCCCCCGGCCCGCGGGGCATGCCCTCGAAGTAGGGCGGCAGCCGGACGTAGGTCGAGCCGGGATCCCAGACGAACAGCTCGCCGGCGGGCACCGGCAGCGAGCGCCACTGCTCGTCGCCGCTAAAGACGTCCGCGTAGGTGCGCTCGAACATCTCCCCGCGCACCGAGGCGGTGATCGTCTCCTGGATCTCGTGCGCGCTCGGCCACAGCTCGTGCAGGTAGACGTCCTCGCCGTCCGAGTTCTGCCCGAGCGGCTCGCTCGCCAGGTCGATATCCATCCGGCCCGCGAGCGCGTAGGCGACGACAAGCGGCGGCGAGGCGAGGTAGTTGGCCTTCACCTCGGAGTGGATCCGCGCCTCGAAGTTGCGGTTGCCGGAGAGGACGGCGCAGACGACGAGATCGCCCTTGCCGACCGCGGCCGAGATCGCTTCCGGCAGCGGCCCCGAGTTCCCGATGCAGGTCGTGCAG
>CAZQAG010000055.1:0-15216 GCA_964591295.1 uncultured Gaiellales bacterium
GCGTCCGCTCGTACAACTGCCTCAAGCGGGTCGGCATCGAGACGATCGGCGACCTCGTCGTGAAGAGCGAGAACGAGCTGGCCGCGATCCCGAACTTCGGCAAGAAGTCGATCGAAGAGGTCAAGGAGACGCTGGCCACCCACGGTCTGAATCTCCGCGGCGACGAATAGGACAGGAGCCGTGAGGCACCACCGCAAAGGGAAGAAACTCGGTCGCAGCTCGGCGCACCGCAAGGCGCTCTATTCGAACCTTGCGGGCGCGCTGATCGAGCACGGGCGGATCAAGACGACCCTCGCCAAGGCGAAGGCAGTCAAGCCGATCGCAGAGAAGATGATCACGCTCGGGCGGCGAGGCGACCTCGCGGCACGGCGGCAGGCGCTTGCCTACCTGCGCTCGAACGACGTCGTCACGATGCTCTTCTCAGACGTGGCGCCGCGGTTCAGCGACCAGGCAGGCGGCTATTCACGGATCGTGAAGCTCGGCCCGCGCTTCGGCGACTCGGCCGAGATGGTCTACCTCGAGTTCGTCGACTACGTGCCGCCTGCTCCGCGGGCGCGGGTCGTCCGCGAGCGAGAGCCCGAGGAGATCGAGGCCGAGGAGGGCGCTCCGGGCGTCACGAGCTAGCCGCTCCGGGAACTCCGGGAACCGCCCAGGCGTCACGTCTCAAAGACGCGACTCGAGCAGCACGAAGGCAGGGCTGGGAATGTCGTCCGGGTTTGCCTCGACCCAGACCTCTGCATCCGGTAGCTCGTCGCGCAGCCGGGTGCCCAACTCGTTTGCTCGTTCCTCTGTGAGGACGTCCACCGTCAGGTAGCGCCAGCGGCGATGCACCGGAAGTCCCTCCGCGCGGAGGCGCGTTTCGAGGAGTGCAGCCTCGCTGCGATCCGGCAGCTCGACCTTGATCAGCCAGTCGTACGACCCTTCCTCCTTGACCTCCTGCAGCTCGCGCTCCTCTCTGCGGCGAGTTTCCTCACGCTCCTCGGCCTCGCTCTGCGGGAGCGGGATCGTCGCGTCACGCCACTCTTCGGCTACTGGATGCCAGCGCGTGACCGCGATCCGAGCGCTCAGCCCTTCGGCGGTCACGAGCTCTCGTGCGACACGCTCCGCCTCGCCGGCCTCCGGCTCGCTGCCCGTATAGAGAAAGACATGTGATCCGTCGCGGGTCACGACCGCTCTTCGGCCGAGCCGCTCGCGCGCTTCGTCGTCGAGGTCGTGCGCGCGGAGCCGCTCTCCGAGCCCGTAGCCGCGCTCCTCGTCGTCGAGGTCGACCTCGACGCGCCATTCGTCTTCGTACACGGGACGGGATGATAAGCACCGTGCGCCTGAAACTGGAGCTTGAATACGACGGGACGAGGTTTCGCGGCTGGGCAACCCAGCCGAATCAGCGCACTGTCGAAGGGGTCGTGCGCGACGCGGTCGGCTGGGTCTACGAATCCTGGGAAAGGCTCGCTGTCGCCGGGCGTACGGACACGGGCGTCCACGCGCTCGGGCAGGTCGTGAGCGTCGACGTCGAGGGCGGGCCACCGGTCGAGCGTGCGGCCGAGGCGCTCAACACGGCCCTGCCGGATGACGTGTCCGTGACGGCAGCCGAGGAGGTCGGTCCCGACTTCCACGCCCGCCACTCGGCCCGGGGGCGCAGCTATCGGTACCGGATCTGGCGTCGCCGTACGCGCTCCCCGTTCGAGCAGCACCGCAGCTACTGGTTTCCGCACCCGATCGACTACGGGTCACTTGGCGACTCGGCCGATCTCCTGATCGGTGAGCACGACTTTCGCGCGTTCACCCCGACCGTGACCCAGCATCGGGACTTCACGCGCGAGATCCGAGAAGCGGCCTGGTTCGAGCGCGGCGACGCCCTCGAGCTCGAGATCACGGCAAACGGCTTCCTGCGCCACATGGTGCGAACCCTCGTCGGCACGATGCTCGAGCAAACGCCGCAGGATCTGGCTCATCTCTTGGCAGGCGCGCCGCGCGAGGAAGCCGGCACGACAGCTCCTCCGCACGGCCTCTATCTGGAGAGAGTCGAGTACTAGCGAGGCGTCGTTAGCATCTCGGCGATGGCCACAAAGACCCTCGAAGCGCGCGTGAACGAGCTGCGCAAGCAGCTCGAGTACCACCTCTACCGCTACCACGTGCTCGACGATCCGGAGATCTCCGATGCAGAGTACGACCGGCTTTACGACGAGCTCAAGGCACTCGAGGAGGAGCATCCAGAGCTGATCACTCCCGACTCGCCGACGCAGCGTGTAGGCGCCCCAGCGAGCGGGCGCTTCCAGAAGGTGCAGCACCTCACTCCGATGGGCTCGCTCGAGAAGGTCGCCACGGACGAAGCGCTCGAGAAGTGGGCTGAGGACGTGCGGAAGCGGCTCGGCACCGACGAGCCCGTCGCCTACGTGACCGAGCCGAAGATCGACGGCCTCGCGATCAATCTCACCTACGAGGGCGGGCTGCTGACGCGGGGCGCGACGCGCGGCGACGGCGTGCAGGGCGAGGACGTGACGGCCAACCTGCGCACGATCCCATCGATCCCGCTCAAGATGCGCGGCAGCGGTTTGCCGCCGGTTGCGGAAGTGCGTGGCGAGGTCTACATGCCACTCTCGGGTTTCCGTGACCTGAACACCCGCGTCGCCGAGCTGGGCCAGAAACTCGCACCCAACCCGAGGAACGCCGCTGCGGGATCGCTGCGCCAGAAGAACTCATCGATCACGGCCTCGCGGCCGCTTGCCGTCTGGATGTACGGACTCGGCGCCGCAGAAGGGGTAGAGCTGGCAACTCACTGGGAGACGCTCGAGTGGCTGCGGGAGCACGGCTTCCGCACGAACCTCTTCGCAGAGCGACACGAGTCGATCGAGGCCGTCGCCGAGGTCTGCCGCCTCTGGGAGACCAAGCGGCTCGAGCTCGACTACGAGATCGACGGCTTCGTGATCAAGGTCGACTCCTTCGACCAGCAGCGGCGGCTCGGCGCCCTCCACGGGCGGCCGCGTTGGTCGCGCGCCTACAAGTGGGCGCCGATGACCGCGCAGACGAAGCTGCACAAGATCCACATCCGAGTCGGGCGCACCGGCGCGCTCAACCCGTGGGCGGCGCTCGAGCCCGTCGAGGTCGGCGGCGTCACCGTCTCGACCGCAACGCTCCACAACGAGGAGGACATCAACCGCAAGGACATCCGCGAAGGCGACACTGTCATCGTCCAGCGAGCCGGCGACGTGATCCCCCAGGTCGTCGGCCCCGTCCTTCCCCACAAGCGCGGGACGAAGCCCTTCCGCATGCCCGAACGCTGCCCTCTGTGCGGGGCAAAGGTCGTCAAGCCCGAGGGCGAGGCGATGCACCGCTGCCCGAACGCGAAGTGCGAGTCGCGTGGCCTCGAGACGCTCATCAACTGGGTCTGGGACATCGACGGCGTCGGCGAGCAGGCAATCCGGAGGCTCTGGCGGCAAGGAATCGTCACCTCGATGCCCGACCTGTACCGGCTGACGAAGGAGCAGCTGATCGAGGTCGACGGCTACGCGGAGATCTCTGCCGGGAACGCCGTTGAGGCGATCGAGCAGTCGAGGAAGAATTTCACGTTCCACCGAATCCTTGCCGGGTTGAACATCCCGCAGACCGGCTGGGTCACCGCGCGCAACCTCGCGGCTCACTTCGGCTCGATCGAAAAGCTCTGCGACGCCACCCAGGAGGAGATCCAGGAGGTCGAGGGCATCGGACCGGACCGAGCCGAGGCGATCGCCGAGTGGTTCTCGGACAAAGAGAACCGCAAGCTCGTCGACGAGCTGCGCGACCTCGGTCTGCGCTTCGAGAGCGGGGACGAGCTGAAGCCGGTCGAGGGGCCTCTCGTCGGCCAGACCTACGTCTTCACGGGCACGCTGGAGTCGTTCACCCGGGACGAGGCTGCAAAAGCGCTCGAGGAGAAGGGCGCCAAGGTCGGGAACTCGGTGTCGAAGAAGACCGCCGGCGTGATCGTCGGCGAGGATCCGGGCTCGAAGCTGAAGAAGGCCCAGCAGGCGGGGGTGCCGATCCTCGACGAGAAGGCGCTGAAATCGCTACTTCGCGGCTAGGACCGCGGCGAAGCGGTCCTGGGCTTTGCGTGCCCAGAACGTCGAGACGGGCGAGCCGTTCTGGATCACCGAGAAGGCGTAACGGCGATTCGCGTAGCCGGAGAGGGCAGACGCCTCGTTCAGGGTGCCCGTCTTGGCCCGTACGCGTCCCGCTGCGGCCGTGCCCCGCATTCGTCGATCCAGCGTCCCGCTGCGTCCGGCGACCGGGAGGGAGGAGAGCAGGATCTCGCGCAGGTCCTCGTCGAGCCAGCTCGCGCGGAGCATGGCGACGACCGCGTTCGCCGTCAGCCGGTCGTACCGCGAAAGCCCGGAGCCGTCCACGATTCGGACGCCGGCGACCGGAATCTGATGTTCGACGAGGAGTTGCCGGATGACCGTTGCCCCGGAGGCCGAACTGCCCTGGGCGGAGAAGCCGGCCCCGAGCTGTTTCAGGAGTATCTCGGCCGTGAAGTTGTCGCTCTCGTGGCCCATGTAGCGGAGGACCTGCTCGAGCGGCACCGACTCGATCGATGCCAGCGGTACCGCCTCCGCATCGGCCTGACCGGTCATGGCCCGTCCGGCGACCGTGATCCCGACCCGTAGCAGCGCGGCGCGGAAAGAAAGCGCCGCGGCGAAGGCCGGGTCCCGGGTGATGTGGCCTCGGTACCGCGCCCGGTCGACGGTCAGAGCCGAGAGCGGGGCCGACTCGTTGATGAAGAACCAGGGCTTCCAACCCGGGCCCACCCGCTTTGCGTCGAAGAAGGACTCGTCGCCGACGATGCGCCCGCCGATCCGACGGATGCCCTGGGCGTGGAGCTGCGAGGCGAGCTTGAGCAGATCGAGCGTCGAGAGGGTCGGGTCGCCGTAGCCCTTGAGGACGATGTCGCCGCGCCAGAGCGAACCGTCGAGCTCGCCCTCGCCGAGGACGTCGGTTCCGAACCGGAACATGGGCCCCAGCGCGAGGAGGCACGCGTACGTGACGGCGAGCTTCTGGTTCGACGCGGGGATCAGCGGCAGGCTCAAGTTGTGGGCGAACACCGGTCTGCCGGTGGTGAGGTCGACCACGACGGCGGCCGAGCGTGACTTCGCCACGTGCGGGACGGTGAGCGCCCGTGAGAGCTGGCGGGCGAGCGGGGTCTGCCCTGCGGCGACGGGCGGCGCCAGGAACGCTGCGGCGAGGACGACGGCAAGGGTGCGGCGCACGCGACCATTGTCTGGACCGGGGTCGGACACCGTCAAGTCAGGTCGAGCCTGGGGCACGTAGCTGAGCCGCCGGACCGCGCTGCTCGCCCCGATGCGGCGTCCTCAGTCGCACCCAGGCTGAATAGCCTTGGTGCTCCCTGCGTCCTTGCCTCGGAACGAGCATCGTACCCCGGCGACGAGCGACGTACCCCAGGCTCGACCACTAGGTCCCTCAGTCGCAAAGATGGGCCGAGCGGCCCATAGCCCTCCGACCGCCGGGCTGCCCATAATCGAGCGAGCGTGGCTGACGACCTCGACTTCCTGCTAGAGCGTATCCGCGCTCTGATCGACGCCATCGACGAAGGCGCCCACCTCCCGCGCAACGAGGTCGAGCCGACGTTGACCGAGGGTTATGCGCGAGCGCTCGAGCTCGACGCCGAATGCCTGCGGCTCGAGCATCGAATCGACAGGCTGACGCGAGAAGTTGCAGCCGAGCGCGATGTGCCGGCAGGAAAGCTCTCGGGGCTTCTTCGCCGGCTCCACGAGACCGAGCAGCGAAGCCTGGACCTGCGAGCGATGCTCGCACCACTTCGCGAGCTCGTCGCAAAAGCGGCGTAACTAGACGATCCCGGATCGGACCGCGTAGACCGCGGCCTGGATTCGGTTCTCGATCTGCAGCTTCATGAGGATGTTCGAGATGTGGTTCTTGACCGTCTTCGGGCTGATGTGGAGCGCCTCGGCGATCTGGGAGTTGTCCTTCCCGTTCGCGATCAGGCGCAGCACCTCGAGCTCGCGCTCCGAGAGCTCGGCCCGGATCGTCTGAGCGCCCTGGTCGAGCGTGACCGCGCGTACCCTCTGCAGGACCTTCGCCGCGATCGGGGGTGAGATCAGCGACTCCCCGAGCGCTGCGGAGCGGATCCCGCGGATCAGCTCCTGGATCGACGAGTCCTTGATGAGGTAGCCGCACGCGCCCGCGACGATCGCATCCATCACGTCCTCGTCGGTGTCCGAGATCGTCAGGACAACCACACGCGTCAGGGGGGCGAACGAGATGATCTCCCGAGTCGCCTCGACGCCGCTCATCCCCGGCATGTTCAGGTCCATGACGACGACGTCCGGAGCAACCTCACGGACGCACCGGATCGCGTCATGCCCGTTCGCCGCCTCGCCGACGATCTGAACTCCCTGCTCCTCCAGGAGGTTGCGCAGACCCGTGCGAAAGAGATCGTGGTCGTCCACGAGCAGGACCCGGAGCCCGTTGCTCTCGCCCTTGGCCTTCTCCTTGGGCTTCTGGCTCAACGCCGCTTCCCCCGCTTCTCGACGGTCAGTGGAGCGTGATCGTGACAGTTCGCGTTCCCCAGGCGAGCGCCTCGGCTCGCGTCGGGAACCACAGGTCGATATGCGCGCCCTTGACGGCTCCGCCGGTATCGGCCGCGATGCCCTCGCCGTACCCGGGCACCGTCATCCGTGTACCAAGGGGGATCACGCTCGGGTCGACGGCGACGATTCCGTACGCGACGCCAACGCCTGTGGCGGTCGTGCCCGTGAGGGAGTAGCCCGTCGCCAGCACCGTGAGGCTGCGCCCGCCTGCTGCCGGAGCAGACGGCAGGGTGGGTGACTCCTGAGTTGTCGCCAGCTCGCCGGCTTTTGCCTCGAGGGAGGAGGTCGTCGCCGAGTTCGAGCTGCGCGCCCTGGCGAGGGACGCGAGCATTGCGGCGCGTTCACGGCGCGCCGCCTCGAGGGCCACGACGCTCGCCGCCGTCGCCTCTTCGGCCTGTCGCGCCTGGGCCGCCTGCGCCGCGAGTCGGCTCGTGGCGCGGATCAGCCTGGCGCGGGCGGACTGCGCCTGGTCGATGACGCGGCTGTCCTGGCCGGCGATCCGGTGGAGATTGTCGAGCCCGCTGATCGCCTCGTCGATCGACTTGGCGCCCACGAGCACGGCCAACGGGTCCGTGTCGCCCTGCTCGTACAGGGCGCGAAGGCGATCGCCCAGGCGCCGTTGCGAGACCGCGAGGGTGCGCCGCGCGATCCGGAGGCTTTGTACCGCTTCGGCGCGCTGTGACGCGATCGTCCGAGTTCTCGCGCGGAGGCGGACGAGTGCGGCCTGAGTCTGCTCGAGGCGCGTGCCGAGCGACACGGAGCTCAGCCAGGCCGATTGAGCCTGCGCGCTTAGCGTCCCATTTTGGGCCCTTAGCGTCTGAGCGCGCTCGCGAAGCCTCGACGGTGAGTCGGCGCCACTCGCGGCTGGAAGAAGCGCCAGAGCGGCAAGAACGGCAACGCAGATAGCGGCGAGCCCAGCCCGAAGGGCGGTACCTGGCTCTCCCACAGGTCGGAACCTACCATAGTCCCGCGCATAGTTTGTGCGGCATCGCACCACCTTTCCGCCCGGTTTTCTCGGCCGTTTGCGGTCGTCCGCAACCGTTGTTAAGGTCCCTCCACGTGACGTACCGGCCCCCTTCCGGTGCGCCAGTCGTGGCCGGGAAACCCGCTTTGTCCGGCATTTCAAGACGGCAGGCGTGGCTGATTATGCTCTGTTTCGTGGTGGCTCTCGCAGCCACCCCGGTGGCGTTCGCCATGCCGGGAACCGTCTCGTCGAAGCAGGCACAGGCGCAGGCTGTCCTCTCGCAGATCCAGGGTCTCGACGCGAACCTCGAGCGGGCAATCGAGGCATACAACCTCGCCAACCACAAGCTCGACGGCATCGAGGCCGACCTGCGCGAGAACAAGGTCGAGCTTCGCCTCGCGCGATCGAACCTGCGGCAGGCGCAGGCGATGCTGTCCGAGCGGCTCGTCGAGATGTACACCTCCGGCGACGACGACACGGGCCTCGAAGTCCTGCTCGGCGCGAGCTCGATGGACGACCTCATGTCGCGTATCGACACGGTCGACCGCGTCTCGGATCAGAGCACGGAAGTCGCGAAGCAAGTGAAGGTCTACCGCACCGCCGTCAGCAATCGGCGCGCGCGCCTGAAAGACGCACGCATCGAGCAGGCGAGGCTCGTCGCCGAGCGGTCGGCGCAGAAGGCGTCGGTCGAAGGGCAGCTCGCCGAGCGCCGGCAGCTCCTCTCGTCGATCAAGAGCGAGATCGACCGGATCCAGGCAGCGGAGCGCGCGCAGCAAGCACAGCTGGCCGCACAGGCTCGAGCGAGGCTCTCGACAAACGGCGCCGAGGTGCTCAGCGCCAGCGCCGGCGCGATCACGCAGCCCGCGGGGCCGACCTACGCCCCGCCGCCCGGGAAGTACGGCGGCGTCGTCGGGATCGCGATGCAGTACCTCGGAGTTCCGTATCTCTGGGGAGGCGCGAGCCCGTCGACGGGCTTCGACTGCTCGGGCTTCATCATGTACGTGTACGCGAAGGTCGGCGTATCGCTCCCGCATAACGCGGCCGCCCAATACGGGTACGGGATACCGGTCTCGCGCGATCAACTCCAGCCCGGCGACCTCGTCTTCTTCAACGGCCTCGGGCACAACGGGATCTACATCGGCGGCGGCCAGTTCATCCACTCGCCGCACACGGGCGACGTGGTCAAGATCTCGCCGATCACAGGTTGGTACTCGTCCACGTGGGTGGGCGCTCGCAGGCTCTAGGTTCGTCGGTAGCCTGAGGGTCGTGGGCGACCACGCCGGGCAGCCGCCGCAGTCGCTGAACCGCATCGCAGCCTCCGCCACGACGCATTGCCTCACGGGCTGTGCGATCGGAGAGGTGCTAGGGCTCGCCATCGGCACTGCGCTCGGCTGGGGGAACTTCGCCACGATCGCGTTGGCTGTCGGGCTAGCGTTCTTCTTCGGGTACTCCTTCACGGTGGTGCCGCTGCTTCGCTCGGGGCTGGCACTCACCGCTGTCCTGCCGATCGCGCTGGCCGCGGACACGTTCTCGATCACCGTGATGGAGATTGTCGACAACGCAGTAATCCTCCTCATCCCGGGCGCGATGGAGGCAGGCCTCGCGGATCCTTTCTTCTGGGGCAGCTTGGCCTTCGCGCTCGCCGTCGCCTGGGTCGCCGCGTTTCCGGTCAACCGCTGGCTGATCGCCAGAGGTCGCGGCCATGCCGTCGTACACGGGCATCACTGATGCGCCGCGCGCGCAGTTGAACGGCGCTTACTCTGTACGGCAATGAGAAAGCTTGTACGGTGGTCAGTCGTCGTCCTGTCATTGAGCATCGTGGCGCTGGGGGCCGTGGGTTTCATAGGCGAAAGCTGGAACGACCGGGCGGACGATATTTGCCGTGAGGAAGCACCACGGAACGCAAGCGGCTACTCGATTACCTGGGACTGGGCCGAGTTTGCCTACGTTTGCGACTACCGCGCGCCCAATAATGCAGGCACTCGGCGCGTCGGAGTCACCGACGCGTTTCGTCATCCCGGCCCCAGGCCTCGACACTGACTGCTCGTGACAGGAAAGGGCACCCTTCCCGTTGTTCTCGTTATCGGCGCATTGGTCGTTGCGCTGGTCATCGTCTTCACCCGCGATAACAGCGCCGGGTCGCCCTCGTCGCTCGAGGTGATTGCCGCTGACCCCGGCCCGATTCACGTGCACGGATTGGGTATCAATCCCACGGACGGTTCGCTTTACATCGCCACGCATAGTGGCCTCTGGCGAACTGCGCCCGGGGAAACGCGGGCCGAGCGGGTGGGTAATCGGATGCAGGACACGATGGGCTTCACGATCATCGGCGCAGACCGCTTTCTTGGCTCCGGGCACCCAGACCAGCAACAGTTTCGGGACGAGGGGCTACCTCCACTTCTGGGACTGATTGAGTCCACGGACGGCGGTGAGTCCTGGCAGCCGATCTCTCTTCTCGGCGAAGCCGACTTCCACGTTCTTCTCTCCAAAGGGAGCCGGGTTTACGGATTCGACGCGACGAACGAGCGCTTGATGTTCAGCCGTGACGCCGGGCGAACCTGGACGGAGCGCAGGCCACCGGCCCCTCTTTTCGACATGGCGGTGCACCCCTCGGACCTTTCGCGCTTGATTGCATCCGGGGAAGGTGGGCTCTGGAAATCGACCACCGAAGGGCGTGAGTGGTCGCTCGAGGGCGAAGGAGTTGGCCACCTGGCGTGGCCCGCGCCGCGGCGGCTATACCTCGTTACCACCACTGGGCTGGCGCGGATGAGTCCAGATGGCGGCGAGCGATGGACGACCGTGGGCGACGTGGGCGGAGAACCGGCGGCACTCCTCGCGCAGACAGCGCAGGAGCTCTACGTGGCACTCCACGACGGGACGGTCAAGCGCTCGCGAGATGGCGGCCGCACCTGGGCGGTCCGCTCGATGCCCTAAGCCCGCTCGGCGCCAGTATCCGAGTAGAGGTGCTCGATCGCATCTGCGAGTGCTCTTCGACGATGCGGCGCTTCAGCTTCAGCGTCGGCGTGATCTCGTTCTCCTCGGCCGAAAAGTCTCGCCTCGCTTCCCTGACCGGCGACCCGCTCCCGCCCGGCGAAGCCGGGCTCGCAGGCCGCCTCGCGCCGCTGAGCGCCCTCCAGCCGGCGGGCCGTGTGGCCCAACACTGTCCCACCGGCCTACGCGCGCCCAGCGACGCGTCAGGAAACCGAGGCCGCTTCGCTTCCCTGACCGGCGACCCGCTCCCGCCCGGCGAAGCCGGGCTCGCAGGCCGCCTCGCGCCGCTGAGCGCCCTCCAGCCGGCGGGCCGTGTGGCTAACACTGTCCCACCGGCCTACGCGCGCCCAGCGACGCGTCAGGAAACCGAGGAGCACCTAGTCGGCGTAGAGCGCTTCGATCTGCGGCGCGAAGTGCTCTTCGACGATGCGGCGCTTCAGCTTCAGCGTCGGCGTGATCTCGTTCTCCTCGGCCGAAAAGTCTCGATGCAGGATCTCGAAGCCGCGGATCTGCGCGTAGCGCGGGAGGCCCTCGTTGACACGCTCGACGGCCTCTTCGACGAGCTTGCGCACGTCGTCTCGCTGGGAGAGCTCGGTCACGTCTCCCTCGAGACCGCGCTCTGCCGCCCACTTCCCGACCTCGTCCTCGTCGAGCGTGATCAACGCGATCAGGTGCGGGCGCCGGTCGCCGACGACGAGCGCCTGCGAGACCCATGTGACGCTCTTGAGGCTGTTCTCGATGTTCTGCGGCGAGACGTTCTTGCCGCCGGCGGTGACGATGATGTCCTTCTTGCGGTCGGTGATCGTGAGAAAGCCGTCCTCGTCGATCTCGCCGACATCGCCGGTATGCAGCCAGCCGTCGCCGGGCAGCACCGCGTTCGTCGCTTCTTCGTCGTTGTAGTAGCCGGCGAACACCGTTGGGCCGCGCACGAGGATCTCGCCGTCCTCGGCCGTCGTCAGCTCGATGCCGGGGAGGGCGGGGCCGACGGTGCCGAACTTGAAGCGATTCGGCCGGTTGACGTTCGAGGCCGTCGTGCCCTCGGTCTGGCCGTAGCCCTCGAGCACGAGGATGTCGAGCACGTGGAAGAACTCGCCGATCTCCTTGGCCAGCGGCGCTCCGCCCGAGATCGCCGCGCGAAGGCGACCGCCTAGCCGCTTCTTCACCTTCGAGTAGACGAGCTTGTCGGCCAGCCGATGCTTTGCGGCAAGGCCGCTCGGTAGCGGCTTTCCGGCCTGGCGCAGCTCGCTCACCTGGCGCCCCACGTCGAGCGCCCAGTCGATCAGCCGCCGCTTGACCCCCGTCGCCTGCGCGAAGCTGGCCGAGACCGCGGTGTGCACCTTCTCGAGGACACGGGGCACCGTCGGGAGGACGGTGGGCCGGACCACCGGCATCACCTCCCCGATCCGTCGCGGGTCGGGTAGGAACGCGACCGTGTAGCCGACGTGAGCCGCAAGGAGGTGCATCAGGCGCCCGAAGTTGTGCGCGAGCGGCAGGTAGAGCAGCATCACGTCGGTGGGGAGGAGGAACTTCTCGACCCGGTCGATCGTCACGACCATCTCGTAGTAGTTCCGGTTCAGGATCATGCAGGCCTTCGGCGGCCCGGTCGTGCCCGACGTGTAGATGAAGGTGAAGAGGTCGTCGTCACCGATCTCGGCGCGCGCCCGCTCGAGCGCACCGGGGTCCTGCGCCGCGTGCTTGCGGCCGAGGGCCCGTAGCTCAGCGAGCGTCTCGATCGTGTACACGTGCTCGGGCCGAGCGGCCGCGATCTTCGCGAGGTCCTCGTCGCTCTCGACCAAGCACCCGACGGCATTCGAGTGCTCGAGGATGTAACAGGTCTCGGCCGCGGTGCTAGAGGGATAGATGGGAGCCGCCACGGCTCCGATCTGCGCGAGCGCGAAGTCAAGGAGCGACCATTCGAGCCGGGTGTGGGCGAGGATGCCGAACGCGTCGCTCTTGCCGATGCCGAGGGCGAGGAGGCCGTTGGCGAGCTCCTCGACGGCCTCGGCTGCCTCCGCCCAGGAGACTTCGCGCCAGCCGTCCTCTTCTTCGACCAGATAGGCCGGACTGACGCGTTCCTCGGCCAATGCGGCTTGCCAGAGTGACCAGATCGTTCGCATCGGAGAATTATGGGAGGAAAAGGGGGGTCCAAGTACAATTCGGTGTCTCCGTGCGCACGATCTGGAACGGCTCAATCAGCTTCGGCCTGGTCAACATCCCGGTCGGGCTGGCGCTTGCGACGAAACCGGCGGCGCGGCAGTCGGATGTCTCCTTCCGCCAGCTACACCGCGAGTGCATGACGCCGATCAAGCAGAAGCGCTGGTGCACGGTGCACGAGCGGGAGGTCGAGCGGGACGAGATCGTGAAGGGCTGGGAGGTCGCGAAGGGCGAGTTCGTGGTCGTTGAGGACGCCGACCTCGAGGCGATCATGCAGCTCGACGACTCGAAGGCGATCGAGATCACGCGCTTCGTCGACGCGGCCGACGTCGACCCTGTCTACTTCGACCGCACCTACTACCTCGCGCCGGCGAACGAGCCGGCTGCGCGGCGGCCCTACGTGCTGCTGCTGCGCGCCATGCAGGACACCGGGAAAGCCGCCCTTGGCCACTTCGTGCGCCAGGGGGCCGAGCACCTTTGTCTGATCCGCCCGAGGGGCGAGTCGCTTGCGCTCGAGACGATGTTCCTCGCCGAGGATGTGAACTCCCAGGCGGAGATCGAAGAGGCCGTCGTGGAGAGCGAGGTCAAGAAGCCGGAGCTCGAGCTCGCGCGCCAGGTGATCGACAGCCTCGTGGGCGAGTTCGATCCGAAGGAGCTGACGAGCGAGTATCGGCAGAACCTGCGCCAGATGCTCGAGGCGAAGCTCACCGGGGGCGAGGTAGTCGCGAAGCCAGAGCCGGTGACCGAGACGCCCGTCGTCGACCTCATGGAGGCGCTCAAGCGGAGCGTCGAGGAGGTCAAGGACGGCAAGTCCGCCGGAAAGACGAAAGCCGCCCCGAAGGGCGGCTCTCGAAAGCGCGTCGCGGCGCGAAAGAGCGCCTGAGCTCTTACTAGGAGGCCAGCGCCTCCGGCGGCCGCGCGCCCAACGCCTGGAGCTGAGCCTGGAAGAGGGTCTTGTCGATCTTGCCCTGGTAGATCGGCACGCCTTCCTGCATACAGACGCGGATCACTTCCTGGCGATCGATCCCAATTTCCTTCGAGAGCTCCTCCGGCGTCAGGTGATTTGGCATGCGGCTCCTCCTTTAGGGCGCAAAAAAGCCCGTCGGCTCGTGGGCACGATCGGGCGGGGTTACCGGCTTGTATGTCACGCGGGACTCAGACATCCCGCGCTCGGAGAAAAACCATCACTACGAACTTTACCCCGGCCCGAGGACGTTCGCAACGGAGTGGCTGCCAGGAGAGTTCTAGACGGGGTTCGGCAGGTCGACGAACTCCCAGTCGACGTCGAACTCCTCCGCCACCCTGCGCGCGAGGGCCTGGATTCCGATCCGCTCCGTTGCGTAGTGGCCGCCGGCTACGAAGTGGATGCCTAGCTCCTGCGCTGCGTGCATGCTCGGCTCCTCGGGCTCGCCCGTGAGGAACAGGTCGTAGCCCTCGCGAGCGGCATCTGCGATGTGCTTTCCTGCTCCGCCGGTGACGATCGCGGCCCGCTCGATTCGATCGGGCCCGTGCGCGAAGACCAGCGGCTCATTGCCGAGCGCTAGGCGCACCCGCGCCGCGAACTCATCCACGCTTGCGGGCTCCTCGAGCGGGCCACCGAACCCGATCGAAGCGAACCGCTCCTCCGGCTCGACGCCGAGCTCGCGCGCGAGCAGCGCGTTGTTCCCAACCTCGGGGTGGGCGTCGAGTGCGAGGTGGTACGCGGCGAGCGTGATCTCTGGGTCGAGGAGAGCCTTCAGGCGCCGGCGGAAGGCGTCGTCGATCACCCGCGGATCGCTGTCCCAGAGCAGGCCGTGGTGGACAAGCACCATCTGAGCGCCCGCCGTCGCGGCTCGCTCGAAGAGCTCGAGCGACGCCGAGACCCCACAGGCGAGCCGACCCACCTCGTGCGCGCCCGCGACCTGCATCCCCATCGGGCCGCCGTCCGGGTAGTTGTCGAGCTCGAGGAGCTCGGCGGCGAAGGCGAGGATCTCGTCACGGTCGGCCACGAGGCCGCGATCCTACGCTGACGCGGTTTCGAACGGGATGTCCGCGGCCGCATCCTCCTTTCCCGGAGGCGGAGACAGGAACTGCACACTGTTCGCGATGATGTCGATCGTGTTCCGCTTGTTTCCATCCGAGTCTTCCCACGAGCTGCTCCGCAGTCGGCCGTCCACGGCTACCCGCCTGCCCTTCGTCAGGTAGAGGGCGCACGACTCGGCCTGCTTGTTCCACGCCGAGATGCGGACGAAGTCGGCCTCGTCCTTGCCCGGCCGGTCGACAGCGAGCAGGAAGTTGGCGACCTGGCGGTCGTCCCCAAGGTCCTTGAGCTCCACTTCTGTCGCGAGATTTCCGATCAGCGCGACTACGTTCACGCGTTCCTCCCTCTGTTGACTGAGGAGGCAACGCTAGCGGAGGAAATGTGCCGGCACGGTGTCGGATTCGTGCCGGCTTTCAATCGGGGTGCCCAGATTTGAACTGGGGACCTCTCCGACCCGAACGGAGCGCGCTACCAGGCTGCGCCACACCCCG
>CAZQAG010000056.1:0-14734 GCA_964591295.1 uncultured Gaiellales bacterium
GCTGCGGGGCTATAGCTCAGCTGGAAGAGCGCCTGGATCGCACCCAGGAGGTCGTCGGTTCGAGTCCGACTAGCTCCATCAGAAGAAATGCCCGCTAAGCGGTCAAAACGCCTTTTCCACGCCGCAAGCGCGAGGAGGAAACAGCCGTGGCCAACGGAGCTAGTTGAGATTGAGCGGTAGGAATGCGAACATGTGCTAGCGGGGTCCTGCGGAGGGGGGCGAAATGCCGAGCTGGGCCAAATTAGGTCGATTCGTCGGACTCACGCTGCCCGCCGCGCTCGCCGTGGGAATGCTCGTCCAGCTCGGGCCGGCCGATGCTTCCCAGCAACAGCGAGCCGTCCGGAAGCAGCCGGCGCTGACAAAACAGCAAGCACGGAGCGCCTACGGACAGCTTCCGCTTGCGTTCACGCCGAACGCCGGCCAGACCGACGCGCGCGTCCGGTACTACGCTCAGGGCGCCGGCTTCGGCGTCTTTCTCACCCGCCGAGAAGCAGTGCTGGCTTTCCAGCGCTCCGAGAAGGGCAAACCGCGGAAGGGCGCCGCCGTCGCGCTTCGCTTCCTGGGGGCGAAGAGGGACGCGGCGATCCGCGGCGAGCGTGCGGGGACGGGCAGGATCAACTACCTGCTCGGCAACGATCCCGCCAAGTGGCGCACCGGCCTTCAGGCATACGGGCGCGTCGTCTACGACGATCTTTGGCCGGGCGTGGACATGGTCTTCTATGGTCAGAACGGCAAGCTGAAGTACGAGTTCCTCGTCCGGCCCGGCGCACGCGTCAGCGACATCAGGCTCGCCTACCGCGGAGTGAAAGAGCGGCTCTCGCTCGACCGGCGCGGGAACCTGCGCGTCCACACCGCGCTCGGCGTCCTGACCGACGCGCGACCGGTGAGCTATCGGTTGGTCGCCGGTAGGAGGGTGCCCGTCCAGACGAGCTTTGCTCTCGACCGGCACGGCACCACCTACGGCTTCGCGCTCGGCCGGGGTTACGACCCACGCCACCCGCTCGTGATCGACCCGGGGCTCGTCTACTCGACATACCTGGGCGGAGCGGGTGCCGACAGCGCGCGGGGTGGCATCGCGGTCGGCGGCGACGGCAACGCATACGTAACGGGCTACACGTACTCGGTGAACTTCCCAATGACTGTCGGCGCCTTCGACACGACCTTCGATGGCGCGAACGACGGCTTCGTCACGAAGCTGAGCCCGAGCGGCGCGGCCCTGGTCTACTCCACGTACCTCGGTGGGAGCAACGTCGACAACGGCCTGGGAATTGCGGTAGACGGGGCGGGGGCCGCGTCTCTGACGGGCTATACGAACTCGTCGAACTTCCCGACGACGGCAGGAGCCTTCGACACGACATACAACGGCGGAGACGACGCCTTCTTCACGAAGCTCGACGCAACCGGCGGCGGACTCATCTACTCGACATTCTTGGGCGGAAGTGCCCAGGACAGCGGGTTGGGCATCACCGTCGACGGCACCAGTAATGCTTATGTCATCGGGAGTAGCTCCTCGGACGACTTCCCCACAACCCCTGGAGCCTTTGACGAGTCCTATAACGGGAGCACCGACACCTTCGTCACGAAACTGGACGGGAGCGGCCCCGGCCTTTCCTACTCGACGTATCTCGGCGGAACGGGCGGCGACTACAGCTCGGCAATCGCGCTCGACGTTGCCGGGAGCGCTCATGCGATCGGGTCCACGTCATCGCCGGACTTTCCGACGACCGCCGGCGCTTTCGATACGTCGTTCAACGGTGCCTCCGATGCCTTCGTCACCAACCTGGATCCGAGCGGGGCCGCCCTTCTCTACTCCACCTACCTCGGGAGCCCGGGCAATGACTACGGCTCGGCAATCACGCTTGACGCTGTCGGGAGCCTCTACGCCACGGGGTACACGGACTCGGCGGCCTTCCCAACGACGGAGGGCGCTTTCGATAGGACCTTCGCAGGCGGCGCGGCAGACGCCTTCGTTGCGAAGCTGGACGCGAGCGGCGGTGTGCTCTCGTACTCGAGCTACCTGGGGGGCGAGGGCAACGACTACGGGTTCGGCATCGCGCTCGTCGACTCGACCCTTGCCTGCGTGACGGGCTTTACCTCGTCGATCGGCTTCCCGACCACCCCGGGAGCCTTCGACACGATCTACAGCGGCGGTGTCGATGCCTTCGTCACGAAGCTGGACTCGAGCGCCGCCGCCGTCCTCTACTCGACCTACCTCGGCGCAACCGGCGGTGACGTGGGCATCGGCATCGCTGCCGATGGCACCGGCCACGTCTACGTGACCGGACATACCACCTCGCCCGGCTTCCCCACGACCGCGGGCGCTTTCGACACCACCTTCAACGGAGGTTCCACCGACGCCTTCGTCACGAAGCTCGACCCTCTCGGAACTGCTCCGCCGCCTCCGCCGCCGCCTCCGCCGCCTCCGCTGGACGTGCTCTATGACCAGTACGACAACGCCGGCGTCGACTACACCAACTCACAGAACTACGAGCCCCCCGACGACACGCTCGACGACGAAGCCGCCGACGACTTCATCGTTCCCACGGGGGAGGGCTGGAATGTGACCGGAATCGACGTCCAGGGCCTCTACGACAACGGCTTCGGCCCGGCGAGCTCGGCCAACGTTCGCTTCTACGCGAACGGCGACGGTGACCTGCCCGGGACATTGCTCGCAACGAGGCTCAGCCAGTCTTTCACCGGCGGTCCCAACTTCGCGATCACGCTCAGCCCGGCCGTCGACATTGCGGCCGGGCGGACATGGGTCTCGGTGCAGGCGAACGAGGACGCAGCCTCGGCCGGTCAATGGGCCTGGACGAACCGGACGCTGCAGGCGGGCTTCGGCGCCGCCTGGCAGAACCCCGGCCGTGGCTGGGGCATGTGCTTTACCTGGTCCCGGCGTGGAGCCACCTGCGGCTTCGGGTCGGAGAGCCCCGACCAGGTCTTTCGGGTGCATGGCACGACCGGGCCGCCGCCTCCGCCACCACCACCGCCTCCGCCACCCCCTCCGCCTCCTCCGCCCCCGCCCCCACCTCCACCGCCACCGGAGCGGCCGTGTGACGACTTCGCCGACGAATACGCTCCCTGCACGCTGACGGAGCTTGAGGCGGTCGGGGGGACGCGATCGGGCTCGAACGGCAACGCTACGGGCGAGACCGGCGAGCCGAATCACGCCGGGGTCTCCGTGCCGCTGAACTCGGTCTGGTACCGCTTCACGCCGCTGACCACGAGGGCCGTCACGTTCGACACGTGCACGTCGCCGGACTTCGATACGACGCTTACCGCCTACTCCGGTGACAGCGTCGGCACACTGACGCAGGTGACGGCGAACGACGATGGCTGCGGCTTCCAGAGCAGGATCGAGTTCACGGCGCTGGCCGGTACCACCTACCACGTCGCCGTCGACGGCTACTTCGACGCAACGGGAACGTTCACGCTCAGCTTCGGTGAGCCGCTACCGCCACCACCTCCGCCACCACCACCGCCACCACCGCCGCCTCCTCCACCACCGCCTCCGCCGCCTCCACCCGGGGTGCTCTACGACCAATACAACAATCCGGGATCCAACTCGTGGCAGTCGCAGAACTACGAAGCCGAGTACGACGGCTACGACAACGAGCTCGCCGACGACTTTGTCGTCCCGTCCGCGACGAGTTGGGACATCGCCGGCGTCGACGTGCAGGGCGTCTACTACAACGGCCCCGGTCCGGCGACCTCGGTCAACGTCCGTGTCTACACGAACGGAAGCGGCAACCTCCCCGGGGCCCTCATCTGCGAGCGGCTGAACCAGTCGTTCACGGGCGGCCCGAGCTTCGTGATGACGCTGAGCCCGATTTGCTCGATCGGCTCGGGCGTCCACTGGCTCTCCGTGCAGCCAAACCAGAACTTCTCGCCGGCCGGACAGTGGGCCTGGAGGAACAGGACGACGCTCAACAATGCCGGAGCCGCGTGGCGAAATCCGGGCGGCAGCATCTTCGGGCCAGTCTGCGCGAACTGGGTGCGACGGACGACCTGCCCCGGATCCCCGCCCGATCCCGACCAAGTCTACCGGATCCGCGGGACGACGGGACCGCCGCTTCCGCCGCCTCCGCCGCCGCCGCCACCTCCTCCGCCACCACCGCCGCCACCGGGCGCATACACGATCACGACCCAGACCGGCCAGGCGCTGATCCCGGGTACGACCGACATCGGGAACCACTGCGCCGACTGCATGACGTCGATCAGCTTCCCGTTTCCGGTCTCGGTCTACGGGGAGAGTTACACGAACGCCGACGTCTCCTCGAAGGGCAGCATCCAGTTCGGTTCGCTCGACTCAACTGCGGTCAACCAGTGCCTGCCGTGGACAGGCTTCTCGGTCGCAGTCGTCGCCTACTGGGACGATCTGCGGACGGACGGCGTGGGGGAGGGGATCTACACCGCCACCCTCGGCAGCGCGCCGAGCCGGCAGTTCGTGGTCGAGTGGCGCGCGCACAACGGCGGCCATGGAGCGACGGTGAAGTTCGAGGTGATCTTCGACGAGGCCGACGGGGTGATCAGGGCTCGCTACGGCGACGACTACGACCACGGCGGGTCGGCCACCGTCGGTCTCCAGAGCTACCAGGAAGAGGTCGACCAGTTCTCGTGCAACACGACCTCGCTGGAGAACCCCGGCTTCCAGATCACCTACACACCGCGACCTCCGCCGCCGCCGCCCGCGGACGTGCTCTACGACCAGTACGACTACGGGAACACAAACGCGGACCCATTCGCCGCGTCGACTGATTCGCAGAACTTTCCGCCGGCGTCCGACGATTTCGACGACGAGGCCGCGGACGACTTCGTCGTCCCGGTCGGCGCGAACTGGTCGATCGAGAGTGTCGAGGTCCGGGGACGCTACTGGGATGGCGGCTGGACTGGGCGCGCGAGCTCCGTGAACGTTCGCTTCTACGCCGCCGGGGCCGGCGACCTGCCCGGCGCGCTTGTCGCCAGCCGACCGGAGCAGGCGTTGACGAACCCGCCGAGCTTCTTGATCGACCTCGACTCGGCTGTGACCCTCGAGGAGGGAACGTACTGGGTGTCCGTACAAGCGAATCCGCCGATGACGGGCGAATTGCGGTGGGGTTGGCTCGACCGGACGGTTCAGTCGAACGCAGGGGCTGCCTGGCGGAACCCGGGCGGCGGCTTTGCCCCTTGGTGCACGGCCTGGTCACGCCGGGGGGCAACCTGCGGGCACAACTCCGGAGCCCCTGATCAGGTCTTCCGCCTTCGCGGAGCCGGCCCTCCACCTCCACCTCCACCGCCACCTCCGCCACCACCTCCACCTCCGCCACCTCCTCCACCTCCGCCACCTCCACCTCCTCCACCTCCACCTCCGCCGCCACCTCCTCCACCTCCGCCGCCGCCACCGCCGCCACCTCCGCCGCCACCGCCGCCGCCGCCACCACCACCACAGCCGTCTGCGCGGTGCGGCGTGCCGCGAGTGATTGGGCTGCCCCTATCCGCAGCGCGATCGCGGATCCGCCGCGGGCACTGCCGGGTCGGCCGCGTTCGGATGGCTCGCTCAAGGCGCGTGGGCCGCGTCATTGGACAGAGCCCGCGGGCGCGGACGAGGCTTCCCCGAGGAGGACGCGTCAACCTCGTCGTCGGCCGCAGGTAACTACGAGTTGACCCGCATTCGTCGCAAGCGCTTGGAGGAAAAGCCGGTCCCGGCAACATTCCGACGAGCGCTCAGAACCGCGCTGCCGGCCGCGCTCGCCGCGGGGATGCTCCTCCCGCTCGGACCGGCCAACGCGTCCCAGCAGGAGCGTGCCGTCAGCACGCCTTCGGCGCTAACAAAGCAGCAAGCCCTCAGCGCCCACCGGAAGCTTCCACTCGCGTTCACGGCGAACATCGGGCAGACCAACGCTCGGGTCCGCTACTACGCTCGGGGCGCCGGCTTCGGCGTCTTCCTCACCCGCCGGCAAGCCGTGCTCGACCTCCAGCGCTCGGGAAATGAAGGACGGCGGGAAGGGAGCATGGCGCTCGCCCTCCGCTTCCTCGGAGCGAACCCCAGCGTCGCGATCCGCGGCGAGCAGCGGGGAACGAGTCGCGTCAGCTACCTGCTCGGGAACGATCCCGGCCGCTGGCGCACCAACCTTCCGACGTACGAGCGAGTCGTCTACCGCGACCTCTGGCCCGGTATCGACATGGCCTTCCACGGCCAGAACGGAAAGCTGAAGTACGAATTCCTTCTGGAACCGGGCGCGCAGGTCGACGCGATCAGGCTCGGCTATCGCGGCGCGAAGCGACTCTCGCTCGACCGGCGAGGAAACTTGCGGATCCGCACGCCGCTCGGCGTCGTCACCGACGCGCGGCCGGTGAGCTACCAGCTCGTTTCCGGCAGGCGCGTGCCCGTTCGAAGCGAGTTCATGCTCGGGCGGCACGGCTACGGCTTCACCCTCGGCCGAGGCTACGACCGCCGCTACCCGCTCGTCATCGACCCCGGCCTCATCTTCTCCAGCTACCTGGGCGGCGCGTCGGAGGACTACGGCTCGGGCGTCGCGGTCGACGCTGCCGGCAATGCCTACGTGACGGGATATACGGGATCGGTCGACTTCCCGACTACGACGGGTGCCTTCGACACGACCTTCAACGGGGGCACTTATGACGCCTTCATCACGAAATTCAGCGCGACCGGCGCGGCTGTCTATTCCACCTACCTCGGCGGAGACGCCCCCGACTTCAACGGCGATTACGCCAGCGACATCGCGGTCGACGACGCTGGCAACGCCTATGTCACAGGGCTGACGCTCTCGCCCGATTTCCCGACAACTGTAGGGGCCTTCGATACGACCTACGACGGCTATGACGCCTTCGTGACGAAGCTGAATGCCGGCGGCGATGCGCTCGTCTACTCCACCTTCCTCGGGGGAGGGGGCGGCGACGAGGGGTCCACGATCGCGGTCGACGCCACGGGCAACGTCTACGTGTCGGGACAGACCTCCGGCGGGGGCTTCCCGACGACTCCCGGCGCTTACGACACGACCGCGAACGGCAGCGACGACGCCTTCGCGACGAAGCTGAGCTCGGCCGGCGACGCGCTCGTCTACTCGACCTATCTCGGCGGCAGCGCAGCCGACGTCGGCCTCGAGATAGGAGTCGACGCCGCCGGCAACGCCTACGCGACCGGATCCACGTCCTCCTCGAACTTCCCGACGACGGCGGGGAGCTTCGACACGACCCTGAACGGTGGCAACGACGCGTTCGTGACGGCCGTCAACCCGAGCGGCGACGCGCTCGGCTACTCCACCTTCGTCGGCGGGAGCCTCGACGACTTCGGTGTCGGCATCGCGGTCAACGGCGCCGGAAACGCGTACCTGACGGGGCGCACCCAGTCGCCGAACTTCCCCACGACCGAGGGGGCCTTCGACACGACGTTCGCGGGTTTTTGGCAGGCGTTCGCGACCCAGTTGAACGCGACCGGTTCTGCGCCCCTTGTCTACTCCACCTTCCTCGGCGGAAGCGATCTCGCGTGGGGCGACGCGATCGCCGTCGACGGCGCCGGCGATGCCCACGTGACCGGGTACACGACCTCGACGGATTTCCCGACGACCCCCGGTGCCTTCGACACGACGCTCAACGGCTGCTGCGACGCATTCGTGACGAAGCTCAACCCCGTCGGCGCGGCCCTTCTCTATTCCACTTACCTCGGCGGAAGCGGCCAAGACCGCGGCGTTAGCATCGCAATCGACGGGGCCGGTATCGCTTACGTGACCGGGCACACGCCGTCGGCGGACTTTCCGACGACCCCTGAGGCCTTCGACACGACCTTCAACGGCATCGTCGACGCCTTCGTGACGGCGCTGGATCCGGTCGGCGATCCGCCACCGCCACCGCCGCCCCCGCCGCCGCCTCCGCCGCCGCCCCCGCTCCCGCCAGGCCGCTTCTACGAGATCACGACCCAGACCGATCAGCCGCTGATCCACGGCACGACCGACATCGGAAACCACTGCATCCTCTGCACGACGACGATCAGCTTTCCGTTCCCGGTCACGGTCTACGGGCAGCAGTACACATCCGCGAACGTGAGCGTGAACGGGAACATCCAGTTCCTCTCGAACAACCCCTCGTCAACGAACGAGTGCCTGCCGACCGGCTCGCTCGAGACGGCCGTGGTTCCCTACTGGGACGAGCTCGCGGACTACGTCATCGGCGACGGAATCTTCACGGGCATCGTGGGCTCTGCTCCGAACCGGGAGTTCGTCATCGAGTGGCGTGCGCGCTTCTACACGTCCGGCCGGGTCGTCCGGTTCGAGGTGATCTTCAACGAGGCCGACGCGATCATCAGGTTCAGGTACGGCGACGGCACGGACTTCGGGCAAGCCTCGGCGACGGCCGGGCTCCAGAGCGCGCCGAGCCTGGCGGACCAGTTCTCCTGTAACACCGCCTCATTGAACCCGGGCTTGCAGCTCACGTTTACGCCGGCGGGTGTGTTGCCGCCCCCGCCGCCTCCGCCGCCGGATGTTCTCTACGACCAGTTCGACAATGTGAGTGCGTACGTCGCCAACTCACAGGACTGGGAGCCCGCCAACGACGCTTTCGACGACGAGGCCGCCGACGATTTCATTGTTCCCACCGGGTCGTACTGGAGCATCGACGGCGTCGACGTCCGCGGGGCGTACTACGACGGGTTCGGGCCGGCCGCCGCTGTGAACGTCCGGGCCTACACGAACTCGGGAGACAACCTGCCCGGCACTCTCGTCGCCGAGCGCCTGTACCAGGCATACACAGGGGGACCGAACTTTGTGATTGACGTCGATCCGGCCATCGGTCTCGGTGAAGGAACGTACTGGGTCTCGGTACAGGCTCGGATGGACTACGCCAGCGGTCAAGGCTCTTGGGGCTGGAACGACAGAGCCGTGCAGACCAACGCCGGCGCCGCTTGGCGAAACCCGGGAGACGGCTTCGATACGGGCTGTACGGCGTGGCAACGCAGGACGAACTGCATACCGACTACGCCGAATCCGGACCAGCTCTACCGTCTGCGCGGCGCGATCGGGCCGCCTCCCCCACCTGCACCCCCTCCGCCTCCTCCGCCACCCCTACCACCACCACCGCCGCCGCCGCCGCCGCCGCCGCCTCCTCCGCCTCCTCCGCCGCCTCCTCCTCCTCCTCCTCCTCCTCCTGCCGCGCCACCCCCTCCGTGCCGTGTGCCGAACGTCATCGGTCTCCGGCTTGCGAATGCAAGACGGCGGATCGTCGCCAGGCGTTGTCGCGTCGGCAGCATGCGCGGCGTCCGGTCACGTCCGATTGGTCGCGTGATCCGTCAGAGCCCACGAGGAGGTGTCGTGCGCACGCGGGGATACCGCGTCAACCTCGTCGTTGGCCGACGGTAGTCCGTTCTACCGTCGGTGCTACCGAACGGAGTGAATCTCTTCTGACCCGAGGCGACGAGCCAACGGCTGCCGAGCCTGAACGTCCTCGAGCGCGCCTCGTCTTACCGTTATCGCACCCAGGAGGTCGTCGGTTCGAGTCCGACTAGCTCCATCCCGCTTCCCTGACCGGCTTCCCGCTCCCGCCGGGCGAAGCCCGGCTCCGCGGGAAGCCTCGCGCCGCTGAGCGCCCTCCGGCCGGCGGCCCGTGTGGCCCAACACTGTTCCACCGGCCTACGGGCACTCAGCGGCACGTCAGGAAACCGGGAACCCGCTTCCCTGACCGGCGGCGGGCTCCCGCCGGGCAGAGCCCGGCTCCGCCCGCCGCCTCGCGCCGCTGAGCGCCCTCCTGCGAGCGGCCCGTGTGGCCTAACACTGTTCCGCTCGCATACGGGCACGCAGCGACACGTCAGGAAACCGGGAACCCGCTTCCCTGACCGGCGGCGGGGAAGGCGAAGGGACGGGGTCATGTTTGCAGTGCAACATCTCCCCGTTGCAAGCGCCTGCTGACCGTCGAGTAATGACAGCCAAGGTGCTCGGCGATCTCCCGCAGCGAGTAGCCATGATCGCGAGGCCGGGGCCACAGGTCTCGGTGCCGCTGCGAAGATCTCTGCGAGCGGACGACGGGGGGGCTCGTCATCATGCTGCGCAATGTGGCAATGCAAGACCTGACCCCGGTTCTTCGGTCGTCGCACCGCCCGCTGCCTCGGGCTCCATTGTCCCCGATCTCTCTACGCCGGAAACCGCCAAGTCCTTAAAGATCCGTGAAATGGCACGCTGATCTTCCTGCACGGCACCGGGACGGGGCCGCCGAGCGCGTGGCGTCCGCAGGTCGAAGCGCTGGGCGCCGGCCGCGAAGTGCTGACGCCTGACCTCGTCCGCGCCTCGAGCGGGCACACTCATCGATCCAACCCGTGTCTACCCCCCGTGATCGCGACGGACGCGGACAAGCAGTGGCAGTGGTATCGGCAAGGGCTGGCTGAAGGCGAAGTGCGAGGCTTCCTGACCGCTTGGGCTGCGCGAGTGCATGTTCGACCGCTGCGAGGCGGTCCTGGCAAACCTACGCTCCTTGTCTCATACGTTCTCCGACCTTTGCGACGAACAGCATTCCGGTCCCGCAACCTTGCGGGGTGCCAAAATTCGGTTCCGCCTGCAAATCGGCACGTTGCCCGCGAGGACACGGGTTTTGGCACCCCACACGGCGCGCACGCACGCTTCGGCACGTCGCGGCACGCCCCCGCCGCGCCGCCGAGCTCGACGCAGGGGCGCTTTCTTCCTTGGCCGCCGACGGATTGGTGGAGGTTCGGCTAGGTTTCGCGGCTTTGCCGGACCACATGTAACCGACTGTTAAGCCCGGGCTGCGTACCGTCAGTGGAAATCCAAGGAAGGAGACGAAATGCGTCGCATTGCCTTGGGCGCGCTCCTCGTACTCGTAGGAGCAGCCCTACTCATCCCGTCAGCCGAAGGGTCCCGCAAAGGGCCCCGATCCTGGCAGATCACGATCACGAACCTGACGCCGGCGGGGTCCCAGCCGCTCTCGCCGCCGCTCCTCGTCGTCCATTCTAGGCGGGCCGACGTCTGGAGCGTGGGCACGATCGCAACGCACCCTGTCGCCGCGATCGCCGAGGACGCGAACAACGCCCCGGCCGAGTCGGCCCTGACCGGCTACCCGGGAGTGCTGAGCGTGCGGACGGGCGCTGGAGGCCCGATCCCGCCGGGCACAACCCGCACCTACGCGGTCCGGACGCGAGGTCACTTCAACCGTCTGACCGTCCTGACGATGCTCGTGAACACGAACGACGGCTTCACCGGGCTCGACTCGATGCACCTCCGCGGTCGCGGCTTCACGCGCTCGACCAACGCGTACGACGCGGGCAGCGAGCGCAACAACGAGCTGATGGCGTACATCCCGGGCCCATGCTGCGGCCATCCGTTCGTCCGCGATCCCGAAGGCGCACGGATCCAAATGCATGAAGGGATCACCGGTCGCGGCGATCTCAACCCGGCCGTCTACGGCTGGACTGGGCCCGTCGCCCGCATCCAGATCTCGCGCGGGTGACCTTCAACGGCAAGGGGCGGGCACTCTCCGCCCGCCCCAAGCCGAGTTCAGGCTCTCTTAACCAACGGCCCGCGACAATGGGGACATGACTACGGTCCTCGTCGTCGACGACGAGCCGACGATCCGCGAGATCGTCGTCGGCTACCTGGAGCGAGAGGGGTATCGCACGCTCGAGGCCGCCGACGGCAACCGCGCCCGGGAGATGCTCGAGAACGACGCGCCCGACCTCGTCGTCCTTGACCTGATGCTGCCGGGTATGGATGGGCTCGAGCTCTGCCGCTGGATCCGCTCGCGCTCCCGACTGCCGGTGATCATGCTCACGGCCCGGGGCGAGGAGTCCGACCGGATCGTCGGGCTTGAGCTCGGCGCGGACGACTACGTTACGAAGCCGTTCTCGCCACGCGAGCTGGCGGCGCGTGTGCGCACGGTGCTGCGGCGGGCCGAGCCGGAGGCCGTGTCGGAAGAGCGCCTCTCCTTCAATGGGCTCGTCATCGACTCGGCGACTCGCGAGGTGACGAAGGACGGTGCCCCGGTGCGGCTGACCGCACGCGAGTTCGATCTGCTTTGGTTCGTCGCCAGCCACCCGCAGCGCGTCTTCTCGCGCGAGCACATCATGCGGCGCGTCTGGGGCTACTCGGCAGCGCTCGACACCGGCACCGTCACCGTCCACGTGCGGCGGCTGCGCGAGAAGATCGAGGATCAGCCGTCCAACCCGAGACATCTCGAGACGGTCTGGGGTGTCGGCTACCGGTTCGCGCCGTGATCGGGCTCGCCGGCCTCGCCCTCGTTGTCACGGGCGCGACTCTCGGTGCCGGGCTCGCGGTCGCGCTCGCCCTGCGCGCGCTGCCGACCGTCAGGCTCCAGCTCGTCGGGCTCGCGTTCCTCGCGGTCGTGCTGCCGCTTGCAGCTGTCCTCCTCTCCGGGTGGGTCATGTTCCACATGGGCGACGACGTCAAGATCCTGGCCGTTGCGGCCGCTTCCGCATCGGCCGCTGTCATCGCCGCGCTGCTCGTCGCCCGGTCGATCGCAAGCTCGATCGACCGCCTCAGAGACTCTTCTCTGGGGCTCGCCGCCGGCGACCTTGCCGCGCGGGCCCCGGAGCGCGGCCCCGCCGAGCTCGCAGAGCTCGCGCGCTCCTTCAACACGATGGCCTCGAACCTCGAAAGCCTCTTCGACGCGCGCCGGGAGCTGGTCGCCTGGGCCAGCCATGACCTGCGCACTCCGATCGCCTCCCTGCAGGCGATGCTCGAGGCGCTCGAGGACGGCCTCGCCGAGCCCGAGCGCTACCTGCCCGCGATGCACGAGCAGGTGCGGATCCTGGCCAGACTCGTCGAGGATCTCTTCGAGCTCGCGCGCATCGACGCCGGCGCGCTGACGCTCGAGCTGCGCGACGCGGAGCTCGCCGGCCTCGTCGAGTCCTGCGTTCGCGGGCTCCAGGCCGAGGCTCGCGCCAAGCACGTGCAGGTGGAGGCGCGGGTGACCGACGGCGCGTGGGCGCGCTGCGAGCCGGCCAAGGTCGAGCGGGTCCTCTACAACCTGCTCACGAACGCGCTTCGGCACACGCCTTCCGACGGATCGGTCGCCGTTCTCGTCGAGCCGCGTCCCGACGAGGTGGAGGTGATCGTGGAGGACAGCGGCGAAGGGCTGACGCCGGAAGCCGCATCCCGAATATTCGAGCGCTTCTGGCGGGGCGATTCGGCGCGGACGAGCGGGGAGGCTGGCGCGGGCCTAGGGCTCGCGATCGCCCGCGGCCTCGTCGAGGCGCACGGCGGGAGGATCTGGGCGGAGAACCGTCCCGAAGGCGGCACGCGGGTCTCGTTCACGCTGCCCGCCGTCGTCTAGGACGTCTTCAGCAGCGCGACAGCCTGTGCGGCGAGGCCCTCGCC
Organism: uncultured Gaiellales bacterium; assembly: GCA_964591295.1. Taxonomy (GTDB): domain Bacteria; phylum Actinomycetota; class Thermoleophilia; order Gaiellales; family Gaiellaceae; genus VAXT01. The sequence continues at coordinate 13,332 of CAZQAG010000056.1, forward strand.
GCGGCCCGTGAAGCCGAGCCCGTCCGTCGTCGTCGCGCGCACGGTCACACGCTCGATGCCGACGCCCATCGCGCCGGCGAGGCAGGCAGATGGCTCCACCGGTCCTCGTCTGCTGGCGTGCGCACGAAGGCTGGAAGATCGCGCTTCATTTGGTCCAGCGTAGATCGCGGAGTCGGTTAGCACAGACGGGGTGCTATGGGCCAGTGATGCTTCTATGTCTGTCAAGTCGTCGGTGGCGCTCCTCCGTGTTCGAGGAGGCGGTAGAGGCTGCGGGCGAGGTAGCGCTTGAGGCAGCGGTTTGCTTCGCGTCGGGTCTTGCCTTCTTGGAGGCGTCGTTCGATGTAGGCGATCGTGGCGGGGTGTGATCGTTTGCGGGTGACGAGGATCATGTGGAGTGCGCGGTTGAGTTTGCGGTCGCCGCTTCGGTCGAGCCGGTAGCGGATCGTCTGGCCGGAGCAGGCGGGTATCGGTGCTGCGCCGGCGAGGCGTGCGAAGGCGGCTTCCGATCCGATCCGGCCGCGGTGTGACCAGGAGAGGACGAGCTGTGCGGCGGCGTGGGGTCCAACGCCGGGCTGGTCGAGCAGCTGCGGTGCGAGCTTACGGGTGAGCGCTTCGATCTCGTGGGCGAGCTCGCGTTCCTCAGCTGTCAGTTGCAGCACGCGTCGCGCGATCGAGCGCAGCGCGAGCATGCTGCCGCGGAGCTCGGGGTCGCGTCGGCCGTCGGGCCGGGTTGCCGCCAGCCGCTGCAAAAGTCGTGCACGCGTGAGCGGCCGCAGCTCGCTGCGCAGCGGCTCCGGGGTGGTGATCAGCAGGTCTCGCAGCTGGCAGAGCCCGGCACGCTTGGCGTTGACCGCGCCTTCGCGAGCGGCCACCACTGCCTGCAGCGCCTGGCGTTCGCCGCCCGCCCGAGGTGTTGCGGGCCGCTCGCTCGTGATCACATTCCGGGCGGCGCGGACCGCGTCGAGCGCGTCGGTCTTGCCGCCCGAGCGGCGCTCCCGGCGCAAGCGGCTCACCTCGAGCACCTGCTCACCGCGCACGGTCAGGAAGCGCGTGAGACCGGCACCGAACGAGCCAGTGCCTTCGACCGCGAACGCTCGTCGACCAGGCGCGTGCTGGTCGGCGAGCTTCAAAGCCTGCGCGTAGCCGTCGCTGCTCGCGATGACCGTCGCCTCGAAGACGACTACCCCGCTGACGACCTGCACGACCGCGAGCGCATGCGAGTCGCGGTGGGGGTCGACACCGACCACGTAGTCCAGCTGATCTGCAAGCATCCGAAAACCAACCTCCAGCCGAAGCGTTGGGGGACACGAACCGGTGTCGGTCTGGGGTGGAAACCGCGGGCGGCATTACTGTGACGGGTCACGCGCTCACAACGCGGACAGGCTTCTGATCAGGCCAGCAAG
>CAZQAG010000057.1:0-14606 GCA_964591295.1 uncultured Gaiellales bacterium
CCGCGTCCGGCGCGCCCGGTCGCGGAGGGTCGGCCGGGTGATCGCGCAGAGCCCGCGCGCGGGCGCCGTCCGCCGGCGGGGAACGCGCGTCAGCCTCGTTGTGGGACGCCGCTAGACCGAGGGATAAAGCCTTAGCCACCGCGGCCGATGTGTGGAGCGAAAGCTGCCGCACATGCCAAAGATCCGCACCCGCCTCGAGTCCTACGTCGTCCGAAACACCGCCGACATCGTCGACGAGCTCTCCGACGAGCGCCGGGAGCAGCTCGCCGATGTCCTCCACGATCTCGAAGGGCACAGTCCACGTGCCGAGGAGGCCGAGAACCGGGCCGCGGAGCTGGTCGAGAAGCTCGAGCACCGCAACGTCGTGCTCGCGAAGTCACGCGCGCGGATCGAGGAGCTCGAGCACGAGCTCGCCAAGGCGAAGGCCGAGGCCGGCGACCGCGAGGAGCGAATCGCCGAGCAGCTCGAGACCGAGCGGATCCGCGTCGCAGAGCGCGAGCAGAAGTTCCGCAGCGAGCTGGAAAGTCGGGAGGCCGAGATCAAACGCCGTCTGGAGACCCTCGAGGTTCGCGAGCAGGAGCTACGCCACACCGACCGAGACCTAACGGAGCGGGAGCGAGCCCTGTCGATGCGCGAGGGCAACGTCGAGTCCCGTTGGCAAGAGCTCGAGAGCCGATCCGACGAGCGCCTGAAGGACCGCGAGCAGGCCCTCGACGACCGCGAGGCCGGCATCGCGAGTGCCGAGAAGCTCGCCGCGACCGAGAAGCAGTCCCTCGAGCGGCGCACCGTGCAGGTAGCCGAGCTCGAACGCACCGCAGCTCTCCGGGCCGAGTCCTTCGACGAGCGCGAGGCAAACCTGGCCGCGGACGCCGAAATCCTCGCGCAGCGATCCGCCGAGCTGGCGGAGCTGGAGCAGCAGCTCGAGTACCGCAAAGACGAGCTGGCCGCGTACGTCGCCCGCATTCAGGGCTCGCTTCCCTCGCAGCCGTAATTCGGCAGCGCCTTCGCCGCGAGGCGATATGCTCGGCCTCGATGGCAACTGTAGGCGAAGTCATGTCCCGAGACGTGGTCTCGATCGAGCCGTTCGACACAATCGGCCACGCAGCCGAGAAGATGGTCGCGGAAAAGGTGAGCGCAATCGTCGTCTCCGACGGCGGCCAGCTGATCGGCATCGTCACGGAGCGAGACCTCACGCGTGCGGTAGCCGGCCGCGTCCACTCGAGCGAGGCCCGCGTTCGGGAGTGGATGACTGCCGACCCGCAGGTCGTCTCCGAGTCGACCGACCCCGTCGAGGCCGTCCAGATCATGCTCGACGGAGGATTCCGGCACCTGCCGGTGGTCGAGAACGAGCGCGCGGTCGGCATCGTGAGCATTCGCGACCTGGCCGAGTGGAGCATCGGCACCGAAGCGCAGCAGGCCTAGTTCGCTGAGCGGACCTCTTGCTCTTCCTCGGTGCTCGTCGAGGTCGAGCCCGTCGTTTCGTTTCGCCTGCGCTGGACGATGAGCCGCGGCCCGCGCAGTCCGGTCTCGCGGCTTGCGAACTCCACGCCCTTCGCGGAGCCGCTCGTCAGGGCGAAGCCGACGTAATCATCTTCACCGACCGCCAGCGCGGTGACGTCGACGGCCTTCCAGGCTCGTGCACGCAGGGGGCCCGACGCCGCGGAGCCCCCCGAGAGCTCCGGTGCGTTCGCGAACGTAATGCGGTTCTCCCGGAAACGCTCGTCGATGAGCCGAATCCGGTATCCGACCCGCGACTTCGTGCGGCTGTAGAGGAGGAGGCTCACCTGCTGCACGTCGTCGTCGTCGAGGTCGACGCGGAACGTCACGTACGTGCGCATCGTCGGAGAGGAGTCGACCTTGAGCAAGCGTGCGTGGCCGAAGTTCTGCGTCCGGGCAGCCTGGCTGACGAATGCGTCCGCCTTGGGGCGAACGGCGCGGATCTTTGGTCCACGGGCGAGGCCCGCGCCCGGCAGGGCCTCGACGGCCAGGCCGGCGGCGATGAGCGCGACGAGAGTCGCCGCCACAAACGGCCGTAACCGAAGCTCGTCCTTCTGGGCGCAGGGAACGATGCTGCTGATCGCAGTCCTCCTTCCCTACTGATACTCAAAGGGCCGGGTGAACCCTTACAGCGGAGCGGGGAGGAGGCTGCTGCCGGTTGTCTAGCGGGGAACCTGAGACTGGACGGCCACGGCCTTCTTGAGGACGCCTAGCGCCTCGTCTTTCTGGCCGTCCGCCTCGAGCAGCGCCGCGAGCTTCTGGTAGACCTCGAGGACGTATCGCGACGCCGCGGGGGCCAACAGCTCGGCGGCGAGCTCGTAGATCTCGCGTGCTTTTGCGCGATCGCCCAGCTCTTCGAAGACCTCGGCCACGATCGTGTATCCGCGGCCGGCCTCGAACGGGCTCGCCTCGGCGAGCTGCCCGGCGCTCTCCAGGGCGATCGCCGCCGCCTCGTCCCGCTCACCGAGTTGCAGGAGCGCGCGGGCCTCCTCCAGGCGGAAGAGAGCGTGATCGATCTTCGTGCCGCTTTCCGCGAGCATCGCGATCCCGTTTCGGATCAGCTCCAGAGCCTCGGTCGGCTTGTTTCGGTCCAGCTCGATGTGAGCGAGGAGCTGGTGAGCTTGCGCCGCGTAGTAGGTGTGCTCCGTGAGATCGAGGATGTCTAACGCGCGCCGTGCATATCGAGCAGCGGTCGCCGTGTCGTTCTGCAGCGCGTGAAGTCGTGAGTGCGACCAGAACAGTCTTGCGCGGAAGATCGGGTCACGTGAGTTGGGGGCGAGCTCCAGTGTCCGCCCGAGCAGGCGCTCGGCCTCGGCGAACTCACCGGTGTCGATGAGCGCGTTCGCGAGGAGGACGGCGAAGCGCACGCTCTCGACCGGATCGTCGCGCTGCTCGGCACTCGCCAGGGACTCGCGGAAGATCGCGGTTGCCGCTTCCATGTTGTCGAGCATGGAATAGGCGCGGCCGAGGGTGTCGGCCCAGACCGGGTGCTCCGCCAGGTGGTCGGCCGCGACCCTCCGCGCCTCTTCGAGCCGGCTGATCGCTTCGCGCGGCTTGCCGTCGCGGAAGGCGAGCTGACCGAGCCCCGCGAGCGCACGAGCGCGTTGCTCGGAGCTCACCGCGCTCTCCAGCGCCTTCGCGAAGATCTTCCCGGCCTCCTCCGGCTCGTCCAGTCGCATCGCGAGCTCGGCCTCCAGGAGACCCGCCATCTCGTCGCCGCGCTCCATCCCGGTGGCGAGGAAATCCTCGCTCACGCCGAGTCGCCTGCCCATCTCGCGAAGTAGCTGGAGCGAGGGGATGCGGTCGCCTGCCTCGATTCGCGAGATGTATGCCGGGGAGCAGCCGGGAAACGACAGCTGGCGCTGGCTCAGGTTGGCGCGCTCACGTGCTTCTCGAAGGCGTTGACCGACCGCTACGGGGTCATCGACATGAGTTGATTTGCGTCTCGGCATGGGGTGCGTCTCCCTTATACTAAGGCACCCTCGGGCCCGGGGCTATCCAGCGGTAATTCGAGCGAGAAAGGATGGTCCCGTGAAAGTACGCCTTGCGCTTTTTGGTGCGCTTTTGGGTCTGCTTGCGACCCTTGGCGCACACGGCCCGATCTGGCCGTAATCGTCCGACCTGCGGGATGGCGAGGCGACTCGCCATCCCGCTTACTCGCGTCATCCCAGCGAACCCAACGAGGCTTCCGGCGAACTCTCTAGTCGGCTCCTGGAACGTCCTCCGCGCCGGGTTGTGAGGTCTCTTCGGGATCGGGTGCGGGCGACTCCGGGATCTCCTCGTTCCGGTCGTCCTCTCTGGGAATATCCTGCTCTGTCATGAAGGTGATTCTTCCAGACTCCACGGAACTGGAACTTCCCACCGGTGCGACCGGGCTCGACGCGGCTGCCGCGATCGGGCCGAAGTTGGCGAAGCAGGCCGTCCTCGTGCGCTCGAACGGGCGTGCCCAGGACCTGCGGGCGCCACTTGCCGACGGCGAGCCGATCCAGATCCTGACCACGCGCGACACGGACGATCCGGACGCGCTGTACGTCCTGCGCCACTCGGCCGCGCATCTGCTCGCGGAGGCGGTTCGCCGGCTCTATCCGGGCACCAAGATCGCTATCGGCCCGCCGATCGAGAACGGCTTCTACTACGACTTCGAGTTCCCGGAGCCCATCGGCGAGGACGCGCTCGAGCGCATCGAGGAGGAGATCCGACGCGAATTGAAGGAGGGCCGGGCCTGGGAGCGCCAGGAGGTTCCCGCGGACGAGGCGAAGCGCCTGTTCGCCGAGCAGGGCGAGGACTACAAGGTCGAGCTCGTCGACACCGCCGAGGGGGAGATCACGCTCTACACGCAGGGCGACTTCACGGATCTCTGTCGCGGGCCGCATCTCCAGGACTCGGGCCCGATCAAGGCGATCAAGCTGACCGGCCTCGCCGGCGCCTACTGGCGCGGCGACGAGCGCAACACCCAGCTGACTCGGATCTACGGCACGGCTTTTTACTCGCAGGCCGACCTCGACACCTATCTCGAGCGCCTCGCAGAGGCGAAGAAGCGAGACCACCGCCGGCTCGGTACGGACCTCGATCTCTTCCACCTCTCCGAGCACGCTCCGGGAATGCCGTTCTGGCACCCGAAGGGAACGGTGATCTGGAACGTGCTCGAGGACCTGCGCCGTCGCGAGAACCTGAAGCGCGGCTACGTCGAGGTCAAGACGCCCCTTCTGTACGACGTCGATACCTGGGTCACGTCAGGCCACTGGGAAAAGTTCAAGGACGACATGTTCCTCATTCCCTACGGCGAGGACCGGACTCTCGGAATGAAGCCGATGAACTGCCCAGGTCACATGCTCCTCTTCGGCAGCGCGCTTCGTAGCTATCGCGAGCTACCACTTCGCTACGCAGAGTCCTCGGCGCTTCACCGGAACGAGCGCGCTGGAACCCTTCACGGCCTCCTCCGCGTGCAGCAAGTCACTCAGGACGATGCGCACATATTCGTGACGCCCGAGCAGATCGAAGAGGAGATCTTCGCGAGTCTCGACTTCGGCGCATATCTCTACGACCTGTTCGGCATGGAAGCGCGCTTCGAGCTCTCGACCCGCCCGGACAACAAGCTCGGAACGGACGAGGAGTGGGATTTCACCGAGGCGGCTTTGCGCTCCGCGCTCGAACGGCGCGGAATCGAGTACACGGTCAACGAGGGTGACGGTGCGTTCTACGGGCCGAAGATCGACCTGCACATGACGGACGTCCTCGGTCGCTCTTGGCAGATGGGGACGATCCAGCTCGACTCGCAGATGCCGGCGCGCTTCGGTCTCACCTACGTGGGCGAGGACAACGCCGAGCACACGCCCTACGTCATCCACCGCGCGCTGTTCGGGTCGTTGGAGCGCTTCATGGGCATCCTCATCGAGCACTACGGCGGCGCCTTTCCGGTCTGGCTCGCGCCTGTGCAGGTCCGCGTGCTCCCGGTCGGCGAGGACCACCGCGAGGCGGCGAAGGCGCTGGCTGGGAAGCTCGGCGAGTTCCGCGTCGAGGTCGACGAGTCCGACGAGACCGTTGGCAAGAGGATCCGCAACGCCGAGGTCGAGAAGGTCCCCTACGTCGTCGTGTGGGGCGACAAGGAGTCCGAGGACTTGATCGCCGTGCGTGAGCGTGGGGGAGAGCAGTCGACCAAGTCCCTTGACGACTTGCTGGCGGAGCTTCGCGAGGCTGCTAACCTCTGAAGTCTGCAAAGCAGGGGCGACACGTTCCTCACCTCCGGGGCCACAGAGCCTGTCGGAGGTTCAACCCAGGAGGTTGGAAAGGATCGAGCCGCTGCTGCGCAGCGGTTTTGTCGTTTCGAGAGAGGAGCTAGCAGCTTGGTGAAGCGCCTTTGAGGCCACGACGTCGGGTTGAGCCCACGCGGCCGGTCATCCCGCACAGCCGGATCAACGAGGACATCCGGGTGCAACAGGTTCGGCTCGTCGATGAAAACGGCGGCCAGCTGGGAGTGAAGCCGATCCAGGAGGCGCTCGACTACGCGCACGGCAAGGATCTCGACCTCGTCGAGGTCGCCGCTCAGGCGGACCCGCCGGTTGCGCGGGTCATGGACTACGGCAAGTACCGGTACGAGCAGGAGCAGAAGGCCAAGATCGCGCGCAAGCACCAGGTTTCGATCAACGTCAAGGAGATCAAGCTCAGGCCAAAGATCGGCATACACGACTACGAGACCAAGAAAGGCCACGTCGCCCGGTTCCTCGGACAGCGGGCCAAGGTCAAGGTCACGATCATGTTCCGTGGGCGGGAGACGACTCACCCGGAGCGCGGCCGTGACTTGCTGATGAAGCTGGCCGAGGACGTGAAGGAGCTCGGTCAGGTCGAATCGCCGCCGCTCCTCGACGGTCGGAACATGGTCATGTTGCTGGGGCCGACTAGGAATGCAGGAGTAACAAAAGATGCCGAAACAGAAAACACACAGCGGAGCGAAGAAGCGGTTCAAGGTGACAGGAGCAGGGAAGCTCCTGCGCCGCCGAGCGATGAAGAGCCACTACCTGAGCAAGAAGTCCGAGAAGCGCAAGCGTAAGTTCCGCCGCGACCAGCCGCTGCACGAGTCCAACGACCGCGCGGTCAGGCGCATGCTCGGTGGAGTGAAGAAAAAGTAATGCCGCGCGTGAAGCGATCCGTCGCGTCGCGCAAGCGGCGCAAGAAGGTGCTCGACCGCGCGAAGGGTTTCGTCGGCACGAGGCACTCCCGCTACAAGGTCGCGAACGAGGCCGTCGAGCATGCGCTCGTCCACGCCTACCGCGACCGGAAGCGCCGCAAGCGGGAGATGCGCCGGCTCTGGATCATCCGCATCAATGCGGCCGCGCGCGCCGAGGGCCTCTCGTACAACCAGTTCGTCGCGGGCTGCCGCATGGCGGGGGTCGACCTCGATCGCAAGGTGCTCGCGTCGATCGCGGTGGACGACCCGGCCGCGTTCGGCAAGATCGCCGAGCAGGCGAAGACCGCGCTCGGGGCTAGCGACGGGGCCGGCAACGGCGACGGCGCTGGCGACTAGCGCCTCGGTCTTCGAAGCCCAGGCGACTCAATGCGAGTCGCGCTCGCCCGTCTACGCCGATCTCTGCCGGCGCTTCGCCGAGGACCCGGTCGCGGCCGAGCTGGTCGGGCCCGAGCCCACGTGGGATGCGCCGTTGCGGCTTCTGGGCGGGCTGCACTACCTCGTGCTGGGAGGCGAGGCGGCCTGGGACGACCCACTCGCCGAGCATCGCGGGTTCCTGCGCGCGTTCATCGCCGAGCAGGGCGTCCAGACGAACGAGGTGCAGCGCTCCTGGGTGCTCCTGCCGCTGCTCCTACGGGTCGCCGACCAAACCGGGGCCGAGACCTTCGACCTCGTCGAGCTCGGGCCGAGCGCCGGCCTGAACCTCGTGTGGGATCGCTATCGCTACCACTACGAGGCCGGGGAGTGGGGGCCTGAGGGCGCGCGCCTCACGTTCGAAGGCGAGGAGCGTCGACCGGTTCCGGCAGAGCTTCTCGAGCTCTCACCGATGGTCCGCGGGCGGATGGGAATCGACCGCGCGCCGATCGACGTCGGAAGCGAAGACGGTGCTCGGTTGCTGCGCTGCTTCGTCTGGGCCGGCCAGGACGAGCGGCTCGAGCGGCTCGACCGGGCAATCGACGCGCTCCGTGGCGATCCTCCGGAGCTCGTCCGAGGCGATTTCGTCGAGCTGCTGCCCGAGGTGCTCGCCGCCCAGCCGGCCGACGGGCTGACCGTCGTCTTCCAGACGGCGACCTGGGGATATCTCGACGATGACAGGCGAAAGCAACTACGCCTGACGTTGGAAGAGGCGGGCGACTCGCGGCCACTTGCCTTCATCTCCACCGGCAAGCCGCGGGTCGAGGAGCATTGCTGGGGACTGCGCCTCGTCTACTGGCCTGGCGCGGAGCGGGAGTTTGCGGGCCATGCCGACTTTCACGGCGCGTGGCTTCGGTGGGAACTGTGATCACGTCTGCCTCCAACCCGAAGCTTCGCCTCGTCCACCGGCTGCTGGACTCGCGGCGGCAGCGAGAGAAGGAAGGTCTCTTCGTGGCCGAGGGCGAGGATCTCGTCCAGGCCGCAGACGACGCGGGAATCGAGCCGGTCGAGCTGCTCCGCGCGGGCGAGGACGTCGAGCCGGACCTCTTGGCCAAGGTCTCGACGATGGGACACCCGCCGAGGGTGATGGGCATTTACCGGCGAGACGCGTTGCCGAGGTGGGTCGAGCCGGTGTCGCTCTCGCTCTGGCACGTGGCCGACCCGGGCAACCTCGGCACGATCCTGCGCAGCGCCGATGCGTTCGGCGCCTCGGTCGCGCTTTCCCCGGGCTGCGCGGATCCGACCGGTCCGAAGGCGGTGCGAGCTTCGGCCGGAGCCGTCTTCCGCGTCCCGATCGCCGGCTTCGACGAGCCGAGAGGGAAGCGGATCGCCCTCGTCTCGGACGGCGGCCAGAAGCTGGCCGACCTCGACCCGGGGGTGCCGGTCACCTACGTGCTCGGTGCGGAGCGAGAGGGCCTACCGGACGACGTCATTGCTGCCTGCGACGTGTCGGCGACGATTCCGCTTGCTCCGGGAGCGGAGTCTCTCAACGTCGCAATCGCCGGCGCGATCGCGCTCTACGAGCATCGGCGCGGCCGGTAGGCTCGCAGCGTGGCAAGGATCGCGGGAGTCTGGACGTCACCGTCGCGCAAGAGCGGACGCATGGACGGGCATGAGCGTCGCCGCGCGATTGCCGGGGAGGGGATCGAGGGCTGCGCCCATGCGAATCCTCCGAAGCGGGAGGTTCTCTTCGCCTCGAAGGAGCACCTGGATGCGGTCGGCGTGGAGCCGGGCGCGACCCGGGAGAACCTGACCGTCGAAGGGGACGATGTCGAGCGCTGGCCGATCGGACAGCGGGTTCGCGCCGGCGGGGCAGTCTTCGAGATCACGATGGTCTGCGACCCGTGTCACCGCATGGACGAGCTGCGGGAGGGCCTGCGGGCCGAGCTGGAGGGCAGGCGCGGAATGCTCGCGAGAGTCGTCGAGAGCGGCGAGGTCGCCGTCGGCGACGAGATTACGTTGCTCTAGCTCGCACGACGGAAGCGCCAGAAGCGCCACCGGCGCTGAGCCCGACGCTCGCGGGCTTGGCGTTCTTCCTCGAGTATCGCCTCGTGGTAGGCGATCCGTTCCTGGAGACGTCGGCCGAGCTCGTCGTTCCGCGTCTCCTCGCGCGCCCGCTCAGCCCGGTCCAGTCTCTTCCTCTTCTTCTCGTCCATCGTCCTCCTCGAGCAACAACCGGATCTCACGAACCTCGGCGCGGATCTCCATCAACGTCGACATGATAAGCAGCGTCTCCTCACGCTCGATCGGCGGCTGGGCGGGAGCGCGGCGCCGTCGAAGCACCCGGAGATGGTCGCCGAGCCGCGATTCCGTCGCAAGATGGCCCGTTCAGCCGCGTCGTAAGGCGACGAAGATCATGTCCTCGCCGTTGCGGAACGGCGTCCGGTCGAACCAGCCGTAACACGCCTCGACCGCGAAGCCGGTCTCTTCGAGGAGCTGCTGCCACTCGTCGCGGGAGATCCAGGAGAGGGCCATCGTCGCTCCGCTTGAGGGACCGCGGACGGAGAGAGTGAGCGTCCTGGCGCCCTCGTCCCAGTCGGCGAGCTCGTAGATGCCCGGCTCGCGCTCGAGCCAACGGCCTTGGGTCTCGGCGATGTCGTCAGGCTTGGGGGCGAAGACGTCGAAGACGAACCGCCCGCCGGGGCGAAGCGCGGCGCGTGCGGCCGTCAGCGCCTCGACGCGCTCGCCGTCGTCGGCGAGGTGGAGGTAGGAGCGGAACGGGCAAATGACCAGCGGCACCTGTTCGTCCAGCGGCGGCCGGCGAAGGTCGCCGAGGCGGAGGTCGACCAGCTCGGCAACGCCTTCCTCCTCGGCGCGGCGCCCGCAGGCGGCAAGCATCTCCCGCGAAGAATCGACACCGATCACGCGGATGCCCTCGTGCGCGATCGGGAGAGCAATCCGGCCGGTCCCGATCCCCAGCTCGATGAGGGGGCCACCCGCCTTGTGCGCCTCGGCGACGTAGAAGGCGACGTCCTCGGTGACGCTGCGGCTCCAGGGGTCGTAGAGCCCCGCGATCGTGTCGTAGGGGCTAGCCCCGGGGCGAACCTGGCTCATATCCGTCACACCCGCGTCCAATTTTCGTCGATACGCTCGTGCCGGAGGCACGCGGTCCCCCACCCGGGTGGGTGGATTGGGTGGATTGGGTGGATTGGGTGGAGTCGGTGGAGTCGGTGGAGTCGGTGGATTGAGTGGCCTGCGTGGAGTCCGTGGACTGGCCGAAGCACGCTCATGTCATGCGGGCTTCCGTGTGACCCAGACGAACTCCCGGTTCTCCTTGCCAAATAGCCGCCTGTCGAAGTCGCCGTAGAGCGCCTCCACCTCGAGCCCTGCGACCTCGATCAGCCCTTCCCACTCGGCGCGGTTCACCCACCAGAGCGAGAGCTTTCGCTCACCCTCGCCAGGTCGATCGACCCAGGCAGTGATGTCGATGCGGCTGTCGGTCGGGTCGTAGTCCATGCGCCGCCAGATACGGCTCCCCTCAGATTGTTGGCCGACGCCCTCGTCGGTGAGCCTTGCCGCGATCATCGGGTCGAAGACGAACGCATTCCATGCGAACCGCCCGCCCGGCTTGAGTGCTGCCGCGACCCGCTCGAACAGGCGCCGGCGCTCTTGCCAATTGGGCAAATGCAGGAGCGAGCGGCCGGGCGAGTAGATGAGGCCGGCCGGCTCATCTAGCTCGAGGTCGCGCATGTCTCCCTGCCTGAGCTCGAGGTCGACCCCAGCCGCATCGGCCCGCTCTCGCGCCTGCGCAAGCATCGCCGGAGAGAGATCGATGCCGATCACCTTGCGCCCCGTTTCCCGCGCCACCGGAATCGCGACGCGGCCGTTGCCGACAGCGAGCTCGACGATCGGCCCCTCCGTCTCGCGGGCGAGATCGACGTAGAACGCGACGTCCTCCGTCATGTGCTGCGACCACTCGTCGTAGATCTCCGCGAACGGGTCGTACTGGCTCATCGCCGCATTCTCGCTGTATCGTTTGCCCATGGCCGCGACGCGAACGCATTCTCTCTTTACCGGGCCTCGGCTTCTCGCCGGGGACCGGCGCTGACGCGCGGCCGATCCTCACGAGGGAAGACGGGGCCCAGGCAATGACTGAGCCAGGCGATACAGTCGGGCCTGTGGACGCCGAGGCGCTCCAGCGCGAAGCCCTGAGCGCGATCGAGGCTGCCTCGACCACTGTCGACCTCGACGAGCTGCGCGTGCGCTACCTCGGCCGGCGCAGCGACCTCAAGCAGGCCCTCCGCCAGGTGCGCGACCGTGAGGGAGGAATGGCCCTGAATGTCGCGCGGGAGGCGATCGAGGCCGCGGTCGCAGACCGAGAGGCCACGATTGAGCGCGTCGAGCTCGACCGCACGCTGACGGAGGACGTGGTCGACATCACGCTTCCCGGCGAGGAGCTCCCGCTCGGTCGCCTGCATCCGATCACGCAGGTGCGCCGAACCGTGGAGGACGCGTTCCTCGGTCTCGGCTACGAGATCAGAGACGACCGCGAAGTCGAGACGGTCGAGTACAACTTCGACAAGCTCGCCTTCGCGCCCACGCATTCGAGCCGCTCGCACCGCGACACGTTCTTCTTCGACGACACGCACGTCCTGCGGACGGAGACCTCGCCGTCCCAGATCCACATCCTCGAGGAGAAGGAGCCGCCGATCTACATGGTCTCGATCGGCCGCGTCTACCGGCGCGACGCGATCACGGCTACCCGCTATCCGATCTTCCATCAGTTCGAGGGCCTGGCGGTCGACCGCGGGATCACCCTCGCCGATCTCAAGGGCACGCTGCTCCACGTGATGCGGCAGCTCTACGGCCCCGACCGGCGCGTCCGCTTCCGCACGCACTTCTTCCCCTTCACGGAGCCGTCGATCGAGCCGGACGTCTCCTGCGGCATCTGCGGAGGCGCGGGCTGCCGCACGTGCAAGCACTCCGGCTGGATCGAGATGGGCGGTGCCGGCATGGTCGACCCGCGGGTCTTCGAGAACGTCGGGCTCGACCCCGAGGAGTGGAGTGGCTTCGCCTTCGGCTGCGGGCTGGAGCGCGCTGCTCAGCTCCGTCACGACATTCCCGACATCCGTCATCTCTGGGAAGGCGACCTCCGAGTGCTGAGGCAGTTCTGATGCGGGTTCCGGTCGACTGGCTTCGCGAGTACGTCCCGATCGAGATGCCGCTCGACGAGCTGGCGACGAAGCTGTCGGTCGCGGCGGCCGAGGTCGAGGGAATCGAGCGGCGAGGCGTGTCGGATCGCGACGGGAACCTCGGGCTCTTCCGTGTCGGGCGCGTGGTAGAGGCGGCGAAGCACCCGAATGCCGACCGGCTGCAGCTCTGCCGGGTCGACGTCGGGGAGAGCGAGCCGGTCCAGATCGTCTGCGGCGCCTGGAACTTCGGCGAGGGCGCGGTCGTGGCCGTCGCTCTCCCCGGGGCGGTGCTGCCCGGCGGAATGCAACTCGAGGCGCGCCCCGTCCGCGGGGAGGTCTCCCACGGGATGATTCTGGCCGAGGACGAGGTTGGTCTCGGCACCGACCACACCGGGATCATGGTGCTCGACGACCAGCTGGAGCCGGGCACGCCGCTCGCCGACGTCCTGCCGATCGCCGGTGACGTCCTGATCGTGGAGGCGACAGGGAACCGGCCCGACCTGCTCTCGATCTACGGCATCGCGCGGGAGGTGGCGGCGATCTACGACCTCGAGCTCGCGCCGCCGCCGGGCGAGGAGCCGGAGCGTTCCGCCGACGAGCCGGTCGACGTGCAGGTCGAGGACCTGGTCGGCGCGCCCCGCTACATCGGCCGGCTCTTCCGCGACGTCGGCATCGGCCCGTCGCCCGTCTGGCTCAGGTCCCGGCTGCACGCGGCCGGGATGCGGCCGATCTCGAACGTCGTGGACATCACGAACTACGCGATGCTCGCCCTCGGCAATCCGCTGCACGCCTTCGACTTCGCGACGCTGCGTGGGGGCCGCGTCGTCGTCAGGCGTGCAGAGCCCGGCGAGAAGCTCCGCACGCTCGACGGCGTCGAGCGCGAGCTGACGCTGGACGACCTGATGATCGCGGACGCGGAACGCTCGATCGCGCTCGCCGGGATCATGGGCGGTGAAGACACGGAGATCGGCGAGTCGACGACCGATGTGCTGCTCGAGGCAGCCAACTTCGAGCCGTACTCGATCTTCCGCTCGTCGGAGCGCCTGCGCCTGCGCACCGAGGGGTCAAACCGCTGGGAGAAAGGCGTCGATCCGTATCTGGCGGAGCAGGCGGCCGTTCTCGCGACGCAGCTGATCGTCGAGCTCGCCGGAGCGCGCTGGGTCGGCCACACAGACGTGCAGGGCAACCTGCCGGAGCGGCCCGTCGTGCGTTTCCGTCCGGAGCGCGCCGACGAGCTGATCGGCATCGAGACTCCGCCCGACGAGCAGCATGCGCTGCTCCGCAGGCTCGGGTTCGACGTCGAGAGCGAGCAGGTGACGGTGCCGACCTGGCGGAGTCGCGACGTGACGCGCGAGGTCGACGTGATCGAAGAGATCGCTCGCTTCCGGCTCGAGGATGTGCCGTTCACGCTGCCGGCCCGCCGAGCGATGTTCGGGACGCTCAGCCGCGAGCAGCAGCTTCGTCGCCGTGTCGAGGACGTCCTCGCCGGCTTCGGGTTCGCCGAGACGTACACGCCGTCACTCCGGCCCGACGACCAGACGCCGTGGAAGCTTCCGGAGCCGATCTCCGTCGAGTTGGCCGCCCTACGGACACGGCTGCTGCCGAGCCTCGTCGAAGCGGCGCAGCGGAACGTCGACGCCGGCGCGGAGACGATCGCCCTGTTCGAGATCGCTCGTGTCTACCTGACGGGAGCCGAACTGCCCGAGGAGCGGCTCCGTGTCGCGGGTGTCACGAAGGGCGGATTCTCCCGCGCGAAAGGGGTCGTCGAGACCCTCTGCGCCGCACTCAAGGCGGAGCCGAGCTTCGACCGCGCCGAAGACCCGCTCCTCCACCCGGGCAAGACGGCGAGCACGCCCGCGGGCGTGGTCGGGGAGCTGCGTCCCGGGCTCCTCGAGGGCGAGTGGAGCGCATTCGAGCTCGATCTCGACGAGCTGTTCCAGGCCTCACGCGAGCCGATCACCTACGAGGATGTGATCACGTATCCCTCGCTGCGCCAGGACCTCGCGTTCGCGGTTCCGGAGGAGGTCGCGGCGGGCGATCTCGTCGAGGCCTCGCGGGAGGCGGCGGGTCCCGAGCTCCGTGCCATGCGAGCGTTCGACGTCTATCGCGGCGACCAGGTTGGCGAGGGCAAGAAGTCGCTCGCCTTCGCGGTCAGCTTCCAGTCGCCCGAGCGCACGCTCTCGGACGAGGACGCAGCGGAGCTGCGCAAGAAGATCGTCGATGCGCTGGCCGAGCGCTTCGGCGCCGAGCTCCGGGCCTAGAGATTCGCCGTCACGTCTTAACGGGGGTCTGACCCCCGTTAACCTTTACAGGGTCTGACCCCGTTAACCTTTACAGGGTCTGACCCCGTGAACCTTTACAGGGTCTGACCCCGTGAACCT
>CAZQAG010000058.1:0-14591 GCA_964591295.1 uncultured Gaiellales bacterium
CGAGAAGTTCAAGACCGTCTCGCCGGCCCAATCAGCGATCGACAAGGTCGAGCGCTCGCTCGGGATCGAGAACATGTACGACGCGCGCAACATGCAGATGGTCAACCATCTGAATCAGGCTCTGAAGGCGCAGTCGCTCTTCCAGCGTGACGTCGACTACGTCGTCCAGGACGGCGAGGTCAAGATCGTCGACGAGTTCACGGGCCGCATCATGGAAGGCCGTCGGTGGTCGGAAGGCCTGCACCAGGCGGTCGAGGCCAAGGAGGGCGTGGCGATCCAGGAGGAGAACGTCACGATGGCGACGATCACCCTCCAGAACTACTTCCGCCTCTACGAGAAGCTCGCGGGCATGACGGGCACGGCGAAGACCGAGGAGAAGGAGTTCGTCGAGATCTACAACCTGCACGTCGCACAGATCCCGACGAACGTCGACGTCGCCCGTGACGATCGCAACGACTACATCTTCAAAACGAAAGAAGCGAAGTACAACGCCGTGCTCGACGACATCAAGGAGCGCCACGAGAAGGGCCAGCCCGTCCTCGTCGGCTCGATCTCCGTCGAGGTCTCCGAGCACCTCTCGCAGCTGCTCACACGCTCGGGCATTCCTCACAACGTCCTCAACGCGAAGGCTCACGAGCGAGAGGCCGAGATCATCAAGGACGCAGGCCAGAACGGCGCGGTCACGATCGCGACGAACATGGCCGGCCGCGGCGTCGACATCAAGCTTGCGGAAGGGATCACCGACCTCGGCGGTCTCTACGTGCTCGGCACCGAGCGCCACGAGGCGCGGCGTATCGACAATCAGCTCCGCGGCCGCTCCGGCCGCCAGGGCGACCCGGGCGAGTCCCGGTTCTACCTGTCCGGGCAGGACGACCTCGTCCGCCTGTTCGCCGGCGACCGGATCCACGGGATCATGGAGCGCTTCAAGGTGCCGGACGACCAGCCGATGGAGTCGGGCCTCCTCTCGAAGCAGGTCGAGAACGCGCAGAAGAAGGTCGAGGAGCAGAACTTCGTCTCACGCAAGAACGTCCTCAAGTACGACGACGTCCTCAACACGCAGCGCGAGGTGATCTACGCGCAGCGCCGGCAGGTGCTCGAGGGCGCGGACCTCTCGGAAGAGATCAAGGCGTGGATCGACGAGGTGCTCGAGCGGCTCATCTTCCAGCACACCGAGGGCGAGGAGATCGAGCTGTGGGATCTGGAGGGGCTCGTGCAGGCGTTCAACGCCTTCACGGACGCGGACTTCACCGTTGAGGAGTTGAGGGAGGACCTCGACGAGATCAGCCGCGAGGCTCTGCTCGATGACTTCCGCGAGGAAGCCCTCGAGCTCTACGGCGAGAAGGAGAAGCTCTGGGGCCCGGAGGTCGCGCGCGACGTCGAGCGCTTCATCGTGCTCGAGGTCGTGGACACCCGCTGGCGCGAGCACCTCGAGAACATGGACTACCTCCGCGAGGGCGTCCACCTCCGCTCGTTCGCCCAGAAGGACCCGCTCGTCGAGTACCGCTCCGAGGGCCACCTCATGTTCCAGGAGCTCGGTCTCATGATCCACGAAGAGGTGCTGATGCTCCTCTTCCACGCCCAGATCGAGCCGCACGACGCACCGGACCTCACGCACTCGCAGGACGTGGACGGCGGCGGCTTCGCCTACGAGCACGAATCGCTGGCGGGCGCCGATGCGATCGCCGCGGCCGGTCTCGGCGGCGAGGCTGTCGGCGCGTTGAGCGCAGGAGTAAACACGGGCTCGTTCGGCGGCGGCGGGGCGGTCGCGACCCAGCAGCGCGTCACGTCCGAGCAAGAGAAGGTCGGACGGAACGACCCCTGCTGGTGCGGAAGCGGCAAGAAGTTCAAGAAGTGCCACGGCGCGTAGTCGTCGACCACTTCAACCCGCCGAACCTCGACAAGCGTCTCGCGCGACTGACCGGGAACGACGTCGAGAGCCTGACCCCGAAGGGACCGGCCGATCTCAAAGCGCTCCGAGACCGTCCGCCTGACGCATTCGTGATCGATCTTGACCGGCGACCCTCCACGTGGTCCGGCCTCCGCTTCGCCCGCAAGAAGCCCGGCTAGTTCCTCCGTGGCGGCTACCATCGACTTCCATGGCAGACGCCGCCTCTCTTCCTGAGCGCCTGGAGCAGATCGGGGCCCAGCTCGACTGGGTCCGTGATTACCTTTGACCCCGACGGGCTAGCAACACGCGCCGCCGAGCTCGAGGCGAAGATGGGCGAGCCCGGCTTCTGGGACGACCAGCAGGGCGCGGCCGCCATCTCCACCGAGCACGCGCGTATCGCCAGGCGGCTCGACCGGTACGCGCGCCTGCGGCGCGAGTACGACGACGCGCGAGAGCTCCTCGCGATGGACGGGGACATGGCTGCGGATATCGAAACGTCACTCGAGCCGATCGAGGGTGAGCTCGAACGGCTCCAGGAGGACGCGCTCTTCTCGGGCGAATACGACGCCGGCGACGCCGTGGTCACGATCCAGTCGGACGCAGGCGGAACCGACGCACAGGACTTCACGGAGATGCTCCTGCGCATGTACCTCCGCTGGGCGGCCGACCGCGGCTTCTCGACCGAGGTGCTCGAAGCGAGCCCGGGGGAGGAAGCGGGCCTCAAGTCGACGACGTTCACGATCGAGGGCGAGAATGCGTACGGGATCCTGAAGGCCGAGCGGGGCAAGCACCGGCTCGTCCGCCTGTCGCCGTTCGACCAGGCGCATCGGCGCCACACGTCGTTCGCACAGGTGATCCCGGCACCGCTCCTACCCGCCGACGCCGAGATCGAGGTGGACGAGAGCGAGGTGCGGGTCGACACCTACCGAGCGAGCGGCGCAGGAGGTCAGCACGTCAACAAGACCGACTCGGCCGTGCGGCTCACGCACCTGCCCACCGGGGTGGTGGTCAGCGTCCAGAACGAACGCTCGCAGTCCTCGAACAAGGCGACCGCGATGCGCATCCTTCGCTCGCGCCTGGCCGAGCTCGCCGAGGAGGAGCGCGACGCGGAGATGGCCAAGGAGCGCGGCGTCGTGAGCATGGGATTCGGCGGAAATGCGATTCGCAGCTACGTCCTTCACCCGTATCAACTGGTAAAGGATCACCGCACCGAGCACGAGGTCGGGAACATCCAGGGTGTGCTGGACGGCGACCTGGATGGCTTCGTCCGGGCGTACCTGCTGGCCAAGGCGGCGGGCCGAGTCCTCTAGGGGTGGTGGCGGAAGAGGCGGCCGGCGGGCTGCGTTCGTACCGCAGACGGCCACACGGGCAAAAGCCCGCGCGGCCTGAAAGCGGCTTCGTGCGTGCCTATTTGCTGGAGAAAGCCGCTGGGCGGGTCCTTTAGGGTCGACATGAGCTTTCGCTAGACTCATGGACTGTTGAACAGGTGGGAGCGGTTCCTGCGAACCGTTCTATGCATCCGAGCCAGACTGCGGTCTAGCACGGAAATGCCAAATCCCCCGTGGCGGAAGACATCGTCCAGATAGAGCAAGAAACGCCGACGGCAGCGCTCGCGGAGCAGAACGGGCAGCTGGAAGACGCCGTCATGAGCCCGCACGCGATGATCGTCTTCGACGGAGTGACGAAGATCTACGAGCCGAACGTCGCTGCACTGTCGGACGTCTCCTTCGTGATCGACAAGGGCGAGTTCGTCTTCGTCGTCGGCGCGTCGGGGTCCGGGAAGTCGACCGTCGTGCGCCTCCTGTTGAAGGAGCTCGAGCCGACCTCGGGCCGGATCATCGTCGCGGGACGCGACCTCGTCCGTTTGCCGCGCCGCAAGGTCTCGCAGCTGCGCCGCAACGTCGGCTGCGTGTTCCAGGACTTCAAGCTGCTTCCGAACAGGACGGCGGCCGAGAACGTCGCCTACGCGCTCAAGGTGCAGGGTGAGGGCACCGACTCGATCAGGCGCAAGGTGCCCGAGGTGCTGAACATGGTCGGCCTCGCGCACAAGATGAGCTCACTCCCCGACGAGCTCTCCGGCGGTGAACAGCAGCGCGTCTCGATCGCGCGCGCCTTCGTCAACCACCCGCCGCTCCTGGTCTGCGACGAGCCGACCGGGAACCTCGACCCCGACACGTCGGTTGGGATCATGCAGCTCCTGTACCGGATCAACCGCTCCGGGACGACCGTGCTCATGGTCACCCACGACCGAGAGATGGTGGACAAGATGCGCCGCCGCGTGATCGCGCTCGAGGACGGGAAGCTCCTGCGCGACGAGCGGCGGGGAGGCTACGCCGAGTGAAGATCAGCGCCGTCGTCGCCGAGGCCTGGCGCTCGCTCACCGCGAGCCTGTCGACGACGCTCGCGTCCGCCCTCACCGTGCTGATCGGCATGTTCCTGGTCGGCCTGCTGATCGGGCTCGGCACCTGGGCGCGCTCCTGGAGCGACCAGGCGAAGGGACAGCTCGACATCAACGTGTACCTCTGCACCCAGACGCAGTGCGGCGAAGAAGTCACGACCAAGCAGAAGAACGACGTCCTCACGATGCTCCAGGGCGACTCGAGGGTCGATTCCGTCGAGTACATCTCGAAGGCGCAGGCCCTGGAGATCATGAAGAAGAAGGAGCCCGCCCTGGCCAACCAGGTGCCGGGCAACCCATTGCCGGATTCCTTCAAGGTGCAGCCGAAACGCGGCGAGGACGTCGCGGCCATCGCGGAGGGCCTGAATCCGCTACCCCCGGGTGTCGAGAAGGTCAACTACGGCAAGAAGACCGCGAACCGCATCCTGCGCGTCGCGCGCGTGTTCGAGGTTCTCTCGGCGCTTGCGATCGTGATCCTGCTCGCCGCCGCGACGATCCTGATCGGCAACACGATCCGGCTCTCGATCTTCGCGCGCCGCCGTGAGATCGAGGTGATGAAGCTCGTCGGCGCCTCGAACTGGTTCGTCCGCGGGCCGTTCATCGTCGAGGGCCTCCTCACCGGAGTGATCGGAGCGGCCGCCGCTGTCGTCCTGCTCTTCCTCGGGAAAGAGCTCGTTCTCCCGGCGACGATCGGCAGACTCGACTCGGAGGGCGTCAATGCGCTCGCCTTCCAGTACACCGCGCTGCTGCTACTCGGGCTCGGGCTGTTGCTCGGCGCGGCGGGCTCCACGATCACCATGCGCCGCTTCCTACGAGTCTGATCGTCGAGCTCAACCGCCGCGGCAAGCTCGTCGTGGGCGAGCCGTATTTCATCCCCGGGACACCGGTCACGATCGACCGTAAAGGGATGAAGGACGCCGACGTGGGAGATCTCGTCTCGGTCAGCACGGGCCGCGGCCGAGCCCGCGTCGAACGCGTGATCGGGCCCGCCAAGGCGGTCGAGAACGTCCTCGAGGCGCTGCTCGTCGAGGAGGGCTTGCGCGACGGTTTCGAGCCGCACGACCTGCCTGTGCCGAGCTTCGAGGGCCGAACCGACCTCCGCGACCTGCACACGTTCACGATCGACCCGGAAACGGCGAAGGATTTCGACGACGCGATCTCGGTGCGGGCAGAGGGCGAGGGACTGCGCGTCTGGGTGCACATCGCGGACGTCTCCTACTTCGTGCCGACGGGGTCGCCGCTCGACCGGGGCGCAGCGGAGCGGGCGAACTCGGTCTACGTGCCCGGGCTCGTCGCGCCGATGCTCCCTCCCTCCCTCGCCGATGACGCCTGCTCTCTGCGCCCGAACGTGGAGCGACTTACGGTGACCGTCGAGATCCCGTTCGGCGCCGCCCTCGAGCCCGGGGAGCCGTTGTTCTACCGGTCGGTCATCCGCAGTGACGAGCGGCTCACCTATTCGCATGCCGAGAGGATCCTCGCCGGCCGCGAGCAGGCCGCGCCGGAACTGGCGGAAGCGCTTCGCCTCACCGATCGCATTTCGTCCGAGTTGCGCCGCCGAAGGTTTGCCCGAGGCGCGCTCCGGATCGAGACCCGCGAGATCAACTTCGCGTTCGACGGCCAGGGTGGAGTGGAGAGGGCCTGGCTCGAGTCCGAGCCGAAGTCTCACTCCCTGATCGAGGAGCTGATGATCCTCGCCAACGAAGCGGTCGCCGAATTCCTCTCGAAGCAGCAGCGGGACTCGCTGTACCGCGTCCACGAACCGCCCGAGCCGCAGGCAGTCGTGCTGATGCTCGCCAAGCTCACCGACCTCGAGGTTCCAACCCCGCCGGTTCCCAGGCGCGAGAGCATGGGGCCGTCCGATGCGGCCAAGCTCGCCGCGCAGGCGAGCGAGCGCGTCACCGACTACGTGCGCAAGGCCAGGCGTGGGGCAGAGGCATTTCCGGCGCTCGTCCTACGCGCCCTCAAGCAAGCGCACTACGACCCGCGTAACCTCGGGCACTCGGGCCTGGCGAGCACCGCGTACACGCACTTCACTTCGCCGATCCGCCGCTACCCCGACCTCGTCGTCCACCGCGCGCTTCTGCGCGAGCTGGGACAGGGAGACGAGCCGGTGCCGAAGGATCTGGGCGCGCTGGCCGAGCACACCTCCGAGCAGGAACGGGCGGCTGCGCAGATGGAGTACCGGGCCGACGAGATCTGCGCGGCCTGGTTGCTCGAGAGCACGCTGTTCGACCGTGGCTGGGAGGAGCCGTTCCCGGGCGAGATCACGGGCATCATCGGGTCCGGGCTCTTCGTCCGTTTCGGCGAGGTCTTCGAGGGTTATCTGCCCGCGCGGCGGCTCCAGGGCGACTACTACGAGCTGAACGACCTCGGGACGGCTCTCGTCGGCCGCCGTGGGGGACGGCGCTACCGGCTCGGCGACGAGATCGACGTCAAGGTCGAGGACATCCGCCGCTCGGAGGGCAAGATCGAGCTGTTCCAAGCGGACGAGCGGGCAAAGCCCGCACGTCCTTCGACGGCACCGCAAGCGGCACCTAAGCCATCGAGCGGATCAGCACGCGGCGGAGGGCGAAGAGGCCGACCATCCCAGCGGCGATCAAGATCGCGCGCACGATAGCGCGGGCGGCAAACCTACAATCGGCGTATGGCAGGCGAAAAGCCGATCGCGGAGAACCGCAAGGCCCGGCACGACTACCAGCTCCTCGAGCGCTACGAGGCCGGCATCGTGCTCACCGGGAGCGAAGTCAAATCGCTCCGGGAAGGCCGCGTGAGCCTCCAGCAGGCGTATGCGGACGTCCGCGAGGGCGAGGCGTGGCTCATCGGCGCGCACATCGACACCTACGATCAGGCCGGGATCCAGAACCACGAGCCGGAGCGGGCGCGGAAGCTGCTGCTGCACCGGCGCGAGCTCGACTCCCTCTACGGCAAGGTGCGCGAGAAGGGCCTGACGCTGGTACCGGTCCGGCTCTACTTCAAGGATGGCCGAGCGAAAGTCGAGCTGGCGCTAGCGCGCGGTAAGGAGCAGCGCGACAAACGCCGCGACATCGCGAAACGCGAAGCTGACCGCCAAATCGAACGCGCTCTCAAGGGGCAGCGCTAATCGCCGCCTAACGGCTGTTCACGACTTCCGCTACGTGGCTGATGATGTGCACGTAGCGAAGAGCCATCGCTGCTCCCAGAATCAGTGGCACAGTCGAGACGTAGACGAGGCCCGGGGCGCCCAGCGCGGACACGAGCGTCCGAAACGGCCCCGCGATGGATTGCACATTCGCACTCGGAGCCGCCCCGGTGACGCGGAGGAGGAGTGCCGTTCCGGTACCGAGCAGGACCATGAAAAGACCAAGCTTCACCAACAGGATTGCCTCATACGTGTTGCCGTAAGCGATGCTGTCTAGCTCGCTGCTCCACGGCCAGCGCAACCTGAATGGCGTGACGTAGACCATGTTGTAGATCCCGGTCGCGACGATCACCGGCACGAAGCTCCAGTGGACCCACGCACCCCATTGTCGGTAGGCCGCCGAGATACCCGCGCGGACCGGCCCCGCCAGCAGCGGCTGCGTCGAGAGCGCGATCGTCATTGCGATTACTCCGATGATCCACCCCATCGCTGCCAGGCCGTGCGCCCAGAGCACGAGCATCGTGAGGAAGTCGCGGCGGGTGACGTCGGTCTCGAGCCGCGTCGGCAGCGCCGTCGTCTTGGCCCCTCCAGTCGGCGTACCGCTTCCGAGCTTGATCGGCAGGCGCGCGGTCGCCCTCACGACTCTCGTGCCCGTGACCTCGATGTCGACGGTCCAGTCGCCGCGCATGATGAAGGAGTACCGGCCCCGGTACGTTCCAGTGGCGACCTCGGGCAAGTCCTGCGGGATCAGTCTCATCACGTGTGGGATCGTCATTCCGCCGGCGACGCTCACGTTGGCGTCTGGAATTGGGCCACCATCGTCGATGTCCGTGAGCTCGATTGTGAGCACGCGCGAAAAGCCGGTCCCGGTTGCCTTCGCCGAGATCCGAGGCTCGGCTTTGCCGCCCTTGTGCGCAAGGGCAGGCGGCGCAGCAGCCAGCAGACCGACGATGAGCCCCAAGAGCAGCAGCAAGACTGTTCTCATCCTGAGAAGGGTACGTCGCACCGCCAGATCGAGAGCGCCCGGAAGCTCGGCCATCTTCTCGATCACGACGTCTGCGCCGGCGAGCTCGTCCAGTTGCCCGTCCGGGGCAAAGCCGATGACACTGACGCCGGCGGCGCGGGCACCGGTGATGTCCGCAATCGTGTCGCCGACGGCCACGGTGCCCTCGCGGGGCCAGTCACCGGCTCGGCTGCGCGCGAGATCGATCAGCGTGGGGCGGTCCTCGGCGTCGCAGCCGAATGCGCCCTGCCCGGGCGGGAACAGGTGATTGAGACCGATCAACTCCATTCGCGCTCTTGCGACGGGCTCCGGGTTGCCCGTGAGAAGCGCGCGATGCTCGATCTGCGCGATCGCCTCTGCCGCTCCTTCCGAGGCGTACCACTCGCTGGTGTCGGCCTCGGATAAGAGCTCGAGGTAGCGCGTCGAGACGTGTTTGCACCAGCGGGCCATGCCGGAGTCGATCTCCTCGTCGGGAAGCCCATCGGCTCGGAGCAGTAGGCGAGTGAGCCGGGTGGCCGTCTGGCCCGGGTGGTCGACGAACTTGATCGCGTCGTCCGCAAGCCGGCGGCCCCAGACGGTCTCAATTGCATCCGTCGTCGCCTGTCCCATCAGCGGGTCGCTGTTCATGAAGAGGGTTTTGTCGACGTCGAAGAGGACGAGCACGCCGTCAAGGCGGTTTTCCAGCACGCAGCTACAATATGTGGGACATACGGGGGCGACCAGGTTTCGACGTGGTCGGTTCTCCGGCTGAGCTGCAAGCCGAGGTCCCCGGTCGGCCTCGTAAAACAACCGGGAAAAAACGCAAGTGCGAAGAACACAGACGCACTCGCTCTCGCTGCTTAAACCACAGTGAGGCGCGTCGCTCCGGGCTCGGCCCGTGGCTCGGGTAGCGGCGTCATAAACGGGCTCGGCGCCTAGGGAGAGTCAATCGCCCGAAGCGCGACACCAAAGGATGACTAGCCCGGCGGTAGGTTGGCTCCCACCGGCCGGCGGGCGAAATTCAAGGTGAGCCTAAGCTTGTAGACGTTCAGTCGGTACGACCGCGGACGCGGGTTCGATTCCCGCCGCCTCCATTTTGGCTCAACCGAGGGAGTCTTAGGGGTCGCCAAAGCCTCCCACGAAAGTCATACCCGCCCGCTGACCCGAGGCTGACACCGGACCTCTTCCGTTGGATGGTCCTGGGCGTCTACCATCGCTATCGATGGATCGAACCGCGATCGACCTGTTCGCGGGCGCAGGGGGTGCGACACAGGGCCTCGCCGACGCCGGGTTCTCCGTGCTCGCCGCAGTCGAATCGGACCGGTCGGCTGCCGAGTCTTACCACGCGAACCACCCTCGGGTGCGGCTCGTCGAAGACGACATCCGGAACGTCGATCCCGATCGGCTGCGCACGGAGCTCGGCCTTGAGCGCAGCGGGCTGACGCTTTTGAAGGCGTGTCCTCCTTGCCAGGGATACTCCTCGATCGGCAAGGCCGACCCGGGGGATCCGCGCAATGATCTCGTCGCCGAGGTATGGCGTTTCGTGCGCGTCTTCCTCCCTCGAGTCGTAATTCTGGAGAACGTCCCTGGTCTCCGTCGAGATGTGCGTCTGCCGAGGCTAATTCGCCAGTTACGCAGCGTTGGGTACGGCGTCAAGACTTACGTCCTCGATGCGACTGCCTTCGGAGTACCGCAGAGAAGGCGCAGGCTAATCGTGATGGCTGTTCGCGACGGCCGCCGGGTCCTGCCCGACTCTCTTCTGGAGCTCTTGCCTTTATGGTTTGCCGAGGGGGCTCTCAATACTGCGGGCGAGGCGCTCGCGCTCGCGAGTCGCGTTGATCCCGAGCACGATCGTCTCCATCGCCCGCGGAAGAACTCCCCGAAGGTCGCAAGGCGGCTTCGGGCACTGCCTGTCGGGGGTACACGGTTCGACCTGCCCGACGAGCATCAGCTCGGTTGCCACTCAAAGCTCGAGCGCCGCGATGCGACCGCCTCATACAGCCGCGTCCGGAGCGAGGCTCCCGCGCCTACGATGACGACCCGCTGCACGACGGCGGCCTGCGGTCAGTTCGTGCATCCGACCGAGCCTCGCGCGATCACGCTTCGTGAGGCCGCGACCATTCAGACTTTCCCACTGACGTATCAGTTTCGGGGTGGTCCCGGACAGGTTGAGCGGCAGATTGGGAACGCGGTCCCAGCGCGCATGGCACAGGGTCTCGGCCTCTGCGCCCAGGCGCTCGTGGCGGCACCAGCAGACTAAAGCGGCGCCATCTCGACATCGGTCACCCAGGCGAACCTGGAGCTTGGAGAGGGCCGCTTCTCTAGACCTCGGCGATCACTGGCGGTTGCGGACTACATGCTCGATCGCTGCGGCAGCCTCCGTGATGTCCTCGTGTTCCCAGACACGGATTACGAGCCATCCGGCGCCCTCCAACCTCACGTTCGTGTCTGCATCACGTTGCTTGGTCGTCTCGATCTTCACGCGCCACCATTCCGCGTTCTCCCTTGGCCACGTTCCGTGCTTCGGGCACCCGTGCCAGTAACAACCATCACAGAAGACAGCGATCTTCAGCCGCGGGAACACGATGTCTGCACGTCTGCGTAGGCCCGGCAGAGGCCGGCAGTCGACCAGGTAGCGGAGGCCGCGACCATGGAGTTCTCGGCGGAGTGCGACTTCTCCCGGCGTGTCACGGCGTCGAGTGTTCTGCATCCGGTGGCGTGCCTGGGGCGTCGACGCTGGCGGAACGGTCGGCCGGTTCATGGCTTCAGGCTACGCAACGACATTCGTGAAGGCGATAGCGCAGGGACTGGCCCCCGATTGACAGCGTTTCCAGAGGCAGCCCTTCTGCATGTAGCTCTTGACTGCGCACCGCGAGGCCGGGCCCTTGAGCACAAGTGCGCCGGTCGTCTGGCCAACCGGCCGGCGCTCGCCTCCACAGCGCTACCGCCGCCGCCGTCGCGCGTGTCGATAGCTCGGGACAGCCGCGTATCCTTGCACGGATGGAGGCCTCCCTAGCACAGAAACCCAAGGACGAGATCAGCCGCCAGCTCGTCATGAGGTTTGCTGGAGGGCTCGTCCGGCACCTCGGGCTGCAGATGTACGCGGGGGCAGTGCCCGCCATTGCAGAGCTCGTCGCCAACGCATGGGACGCGGACGCCAAGAACGTCTGGATCGAGATCCCCGTCGACGAGCCGTTTGATGGAAGCTCCGAGATCCGAGTTCGCGACGACGGTATGGGCATGACGTTTGACGAAGCCAACGAGCTGTACCTCGTCGTCGGACGAGACCGAAGAGTCACCGGCTCGAGTTACACGCCCGGCGGGCGTCCGGTGATGGGGCGGAAGGGACTGGGGAAGCTCGCCGGGTTCGGGGCGGCCCACTTGGTCGAAGTGTGGACTGTGAAGGACGGCCACCTGACGGCGTTTCGGATGGACTACGAACAGATCGTCAAGGGCGCCGAGACGCCCTTGGTAACAGAGCCCTACCGCCCAGAGGTCCTCCACGACCGTCCGGTGAAAGACGACGACCCTCTTCCGCAGGGGACGATGGTCGTCCTGAAGAGAGTGCAGCTGAAGAAGGCCGTCAACTCGCGACAGTTCCGGATCAGCATGAACCGACGGTTCGCAGTTCTGTCAGACGCGTTCCGGGTACACCTGAACGGGGAGCCGCTGACCAAGGAGCAGATGGAGTTCCAGTTCCGTTTCCCGGAGGACGGAGGACTGGTCGCGGACGACATCGAGGGAGTCGGAACGGCCAGGTGGTGGGTCGGGTTCACAAAGGAGCCGATCCCAGACGACGAGGCTCGCGGGATCTCGGTGCTTGCGAGGGGGAAACTGGTCCAGCGGCCCTTCTTCTTCGACCTGTCGGGTGGTGCGTACGGACAGCACGGCATGCAGTACATGACTGGGGAGGTTCAGGCGGATTTCCTGGACGACGCCGTCGACCTCATCGCGACCGACCGGGGCTCCGTCCTGTGGGAGGACCCCCGTGCGCGTCCACTACTCGACTGGGGCGAGCGCAAGGTAAGGGAGCTCCTTCGCGAGTGGGCCGCCCGCAGGCAACTGGAACACGAGAGGCGCCTTAGGGACACCACTCCCTACTTCGATCGGCTGGAGAAGTTCCCGGAGCGCGAGCAGAAAGAGCTGCGGGCGGCGATCGCGAAGCTGGCTTCGATCGAGACGATCGACGACGAGCGCCTCGACGAGCTCGTGGGCTATCTCTTCAAGGCCTACGAGAACGAGACCTTCATGGAGCTCATTAGGGCGATCAGCGCGACTGAGGACGGGGCGCAGGAAGAGTTGCTGCGGCTCTTCGCGGAGTGGGACGTTCTCGAGGCGATCTCGGTCGCGCAGATGGTGCGAGGCCGAATCGAGGTGATCAGGAAGTTCGACGGGATGATCAAGGCGAAGGTGCCTGAGAAGCCCGACATGCAGGATTTCGTGATGGACAAGCCGTGGCTGCTGAGCCTGCATTGGGACGTGCTGCAACACGAACGCAGCTTGGACAAGGTTTTGGCAGAGCACTTCGAGGTTCCGGGAGACGCCGACTACGAGGGCGACGACGGCAGCAAACGCCTCGACTTCTTCTGCATGGCAGACACGTCCTTGGCGGTGGTGGTCGAGCTGAAGAGGCCGGGAGAACTCATCGGACGGGATGAGTTGGAACAGATCGAGCGCTACGTCGACTATCTCCGGACGCGAGAGAGGGAGACGACCGACGGCGACCACTCGAAACGGGAGATCAAGGGATGTCTGGTGTATGGGCGTCTGAGACCGGACGCGGAGGAGAAGAAGCGTCGGCTACGCGATGATGGAATCACGGTTGTTACCTGGGACAAGCTGCTCGAGGACGCGGAAAGGTTCCACAGGGAGTACTTGGAGATCGTGAAGGCCCGGGCTCCGGACGACGATCCTCGAATCCGGGAGCTAGGATCCATTCCAGGCCCGTAGCTCGGCTAGGCGTCTCTCTGCGGCGAGTTCCCAAGGCGCGAAGTGACGGCAGCCGCGCCTAGACGTAGCGCTGAGTCTTGCGCCCACCCAAGGGTCGCCGAGATCGCGGCGAGTGACGACGACGTGAAGGGGGTCTTATGAGTGGTTACGCGGTCGCACACCTCGACGAGATCGACGAGATGGACGATGGGCGCGAGCCATGGCGACCCGTCCGGCACCACTTCGGCATCACGGCCTTCGGTGTCAACGCCTGGACCGCCCGTGACTCGGGCGACCGGATCATCAACGAGCACGACGAGTCGGACGAGTCGAACGAGGAGCTGTATGTCGTGCTGCGGGGGCGCGCCACCTTCGAGCTCGACGGGGAGCGGGTGGACGCGCCAACCGGGACGCTCGTCTTCGCACGCCCCGGCGTGAAGCGAACAGCGTTCGCCGAGGAGCCCGAAACGACGATTCTCGCGCTCGGCGGCACCCCGGGAAAGGCGTACGAGCCCGACGGCTGGGAACTCTGGGCCCCGCTCAGGCCCCTCTACGAGACGGGCGAGTACGCCGAGGTGGCTGACCGCCTACGCGGACTGGTCGAGGCTCATCCGCAGTACGCCGAGTTGTTCTACAACCTCTCCTGCTGCGAGAGCCTCGCCGGCCGGACGACTGACGCGGTCGACCACCTCCGGCGCGCGATCGACATGTCGGAGCGGTTTCGCGCGTACGCAAAGGACGATTCGGACTTCGATCCGATCCGCGACGAGCCCGCGTTCAAGGAACTGATCGGCCGCTAGGTATCAACCCGAACAGCACCGTTCAGAGCCACCGCCCTCATCCATCGACCGCTGGCCGGCGGAGCGACGGTCTAGTTCAAGCGCATCCAGCTGCTTGGAATCACGGCTCGTGAGATCCTGGAGTCGGGCCGTCGAGCAGGTCTTTCAGACTTTCAGGAGGGTTTGAAAGAACTCCCTTGAGGACCATTTTTGTTGTCGTTTCGACAACGTGTTATGACAGGCTCGATTGGGTGGAGAGCGTCCCGGCGATCCTTTAAGAAGCCGGGCACAAAGGTAAGCCCCAGGCGGCGGAGCTCGGCGGCCAGTACGACGCCTAGCCCCAGACCCCGCATCGGATCCCTCGCAGCCGCCGGGCTGCGGGAGTAGCGTCCTCGCCATTCCGCTTACGGTTGTTTCGGCGGCATCGAAGCGATCGTCCGAGGGCGTCACGCGGCGCAGCAGGAGAGGTTAGCCACGTCCCGGTCGAAGGTCTGCGC
>CAZQAG010000059.1:0-14583 GCA_964591295.1 uncultured Gaiellales bacterium
AGGTTCACGGGGTCAGACCCTGTAAAGGTTCACGGGGTCAGACCCTGTAAAGGTTTACGGGGTCAGACCCTGTAAAGGACTGACTATGGATTTTCGCCTCAACGGACGCACGGCGATTGTTTGCGGAGCCTCCTCCGGGATGGGGCTCGCGATCGCGGAAGCCCTCGCCGGCGAGGGCGCAAACGTCGCGATGTTCGCCCGCCGCCGCGACGAGCTCGCGCGCGAGGCGGACCGCCTCGGCGCCCTGCCAGTTCGCGGCGACCTGACGAACCCGCAAGACCTCGCGCGGCTTACTGAGAAGACCGTCGAAGCCTTCGGAGGCATCGACATCCTGGTCAACAACGGCGGTGGCCCACCGCGAAGCGCCGCAGTCGACCTCACCGACGAGGCAGTGGAGAGCGCCGTCGAGCTCCTGCTCCTCTCGGCTATCCGCCTGACCAACCTCTGCCTGCCGCAACTACGCCGCAGCGGACACGGCCGCATCGTCAACATCACGTCGAGCTCGGTGCGCGAGCCAATCGACAACCTCGCCCTGTCCAACTCTGTCCGCCCCGGAGTGATCGGCTGGGCTAAGACACTCGCCCGCGAGATCGGCCCGGACGCAGTGACCGTCAACTCGATCGCACCCGGGAGGATCGACACCCCCCGCCTTGCCGAGGTCTACGTGAACCGCTCCCGAGCAGACGACCTCGCGACGATCCCGCTGCGCCGGTTCGGGCGCCCGCGCGAGGTCGGCGACGTCGTCTGCTTCCTCGCCTCGGACCGAGCCTCATACGTCACGGGAGCAGTCATCCCGGTCGACGGCGGACTGACGCACGGCCTCCTCTAAACAGGGCCGCCGCCGCGCCCGTATCCTGAGTCGGTGCCCCGCATTTTCACGCCCGTCCGCCTGTTCATCGTGGGCCTCGTCCTCTTCGGCCTGGCGGCGTTCCTCTATCTCTTCCCCTCTGACGAGTACGTCCTCCTGCCAGACCACGCCAGACCACTTGCCCCGTTTGTCCAGGTCAAGGGGGAGCGGACCGACCGGGACGGCGGCGGCATCTACTACGTCGCGGTAGAGGTCAGGAAGGCCACCATCCTCGAGAAGCTCTTCCACGGCCTGCACGAGGGAGCGACGCTGGTGCCCGCAACCGCAATCCGCGCCCGCGGAGAGAGCGAGACCCAGCACCGGCGCGAGGAGCTTCGGGCGATGGCGCTCTCGCAGGAGGTCGGCGCGGCGGTCGCGCTCAAGGCGCTCGGCTACAAGGTGGACGTCCGTTCACCCGGCACGGTGATCGTCGGGGTCGACCCGAAGGGCCCCGCTGCCGGCAAGCTCCGCGCACGCGACATCGTCGTCACCGTCGATGGACGCCAAGTGCCCACGCTCATCGACCTGCGCCGGGTCATCCGGCGTCACCGGCCGGGGGACTCCGTCGAGGTAACCGTTCGTCGCGGAGAGCGCCTGCGGCGCTACAGGGTCAAGACGATCCCGGATCCGGAGGCTCCGACCCGGCCGCTCATCGGCGTGCTGACGAGCTGCGACCTCCAGACGTTCACTCAGATCAAGCTTCCCGTCCCCGTCCAGATCGACCTCGGGCAGGTCGGAGGCCCGTCCGCCGGGCTCGCATTCGCGCTCGATGTCGTCGAGGAGCTCGGCCACGACGTCGACCGCGGGCACAAGATCGCCGCGACGGGCGAGATCTGCGTGGACGGGACCGTGGTGCCCGTCGGAGGCCTGAAACAGAAGACGATCGGCGCCAGGCGCGCCGGAATGGACGTCTTCCTCGTCCCGGCTGGGGAGAACACCGGTGAGGCGGAGCGCTACGCGGGCGACATGCGCGTGATCCCTGTGGATAGTTTTCGACAGGCGTTGCGCGAGCTGGCAACACTCCCGCGCAAACAGCCAAAATCGTGAAGTTTTGGCAGATTCGTTCCTGCCGGAAATTGCTCAGTTTTCCTCGCTGGCAACCCTTGCACGGGGGTGCAGCAGCGTAGTATCGCCCGGTTGCCAGGTGTCGAACCAACCGGAGCAAGAACCAGAGTGAGCAAGAAGAATAGAGCGTCCTGCCAACTTTGCTACTTCAAACAGGCGGGTCTGTGCGCCCTCCCCGAGTCCCCGTGCCCGACCTATCGCCCGGTCGGACGAGGCACTCTCTCTCCCCCGCATCAGGCCCGCCTCATTCCGCGTGTTACCCAGCACGCCGCCTAAGGGCGGCGCGCTGGGTAACCGCTCCCACGGGTGAACCCCTGGTTCCCCCGTGGGCCCCTCCTTGCGACCGTGGTCTTGATGTCACCGGGCTTGGGCCGGTGGCTGGTTGTGTGATTCAACTGCTACCGATTCGCTTGTGAGCCTCCCGCCGGGCTGAGCCCGGCTCCGGCGGCGGTTGGTGTGGCTTCGTTCGGTTCGGTCTTAGACTCACTTCCTGATGCGTTTATTTCGTCGGCGCCCTGAAGGGCCTCTCGAGGATTGGCAGCCTCGGCTCTACGCGATCCTGATCGCCCTCGTCCTGCTCGTCGCGTGGCTGATCGCGTTCATCGTCAAGAACGACGACCGCGTGAAGATCGACTTCGTCCTGTTCAGCGCGCAAACGTCGCTGATCTGGCTCATCATCCTGCCGCTGGCGATCGGCTTCCTCGGCGGCGTCCTGCTCTCGCAGCTGTACAGGCGGCGGCGTCGGTCAGGCAGCGCGGCGGAGCAGCATGGCGGCGCGGACGGCTGATGCAAGCCGCCGCACGCCCTCCTCGACCTCGGGCGGCGACGCGTAGCTGAAGGCAAGGCGGACCGCCGACTCCCCGCCCGCACCGGCGAAGGAGTCCGCTCCTGGGACGAAGGTCACACCCTCGGCCCGTAGCTCCGAGGTCTCGACCCCACGCGGCAGTTCGAGCCAGACGAAGTAACCGCCCTCGGGCGGGAAGGCACTCCGGCGCGGGGACGCCGCGGGCGAGGGAGATCGGCTCCACGCAAAGCACCCTAGAATCCAGTTCGGACATGAAGCTGCTTGCGGCCGCACTCCTCGCACTCGTCGTTCCTACCTCTGCAGCGGCCGCGCTCGAGGTGAAGCTCTCCGTGGTGCCCGGCTCCCCCAAGAAAGGCGTTTCGTCAGTCGTCCAGCTGCGCCCGTACTGGACGAAGTACCGCGCCGACGGGACGTGCTGCCGGCTCGAGCCTGCGAACGTGAACTACCCGTTTCGGGTCGAAGTCGTCTCGCCGACGGGAAGAGTCTCGCGTGTCGTCGTCCGCCGGACGAAGAAGAGCCGGTTCGTCTGGGCGGGCTCCTTCGTCTTCAGTCGCCGGGGCCCATGGACCGTGCGCGCCCCGCAGTGGGGGCCCGGGTACAGCCGGAACTTCGGGGCGCGGCCACGCGTGACGATTACCGTGCGGCGCTAGCGCCGGCCGTCTCGGCAGCCAGCTCCGCGACCTCGGTCGGCGTCGTCCCGACCCTGACGCCCACCGCCTCGAGCGCTTCCTTCTTCGCCTGGGCCGTGCCCGAGGAGCCGGAGATGATCGCGCCGGCGTGGCCCATCGTCTTGCCGGGCGGAGCGGTGAACCCGGCGATGTATGCGACCACCGGCTTCGACATCTCCGCGTCGATGTAACGCGCCGCCTTCTCCTCCTCGTCGCCGCCGATCTCGCCGACCATGACGATCACCTCGGTCTGGTCGTCTGCCTCGAAGCGCCCGAGGACGTCGATGAAAGACGAGCCCACGACCGGGTCGCCGCCGATGCCGACGATCGTCGAGTTTCCCAGCCCGAGCTGAGCCAGCTCGTAGCCGATCTGGTAGGTCAGCGTGCCCGAGCGGCTGACGAGCCCGATTCGGCCCTCGCGGAAGACCTCCGCCGGGATGATCCCGACGTTTGCCTTCCCCGGCGAGAGCGCACCCGGGCAGTTCGGGCCGAGCATCGTGATCCCGCGCGGCTGGATGTAGTTGTAGATCCGCAGCATGTCGTGCGCCGGAAGCAACTCTGCGATACAAATGACCGTCTCGATCCCTGCGTCAACCGCCTCGTAGATCGCATCTACGGCGAAGCGTGCCGGCACGAAGATCACCGACGTGTTCGCGCCCGTTTCCGTGACCGTCTCGGCGACGGTGTCGAAGACCGGGATGCCCTGCACTTCCTGGCCGCCCTTGCCCGGCGTCACGCCGGCGACGACGTTCGTCCCGTAGTCGCGGTTCCGCACGCCGTGGAAGGAGCCTTCGCTCCCGGTCAAGCCCTGGACGACGAGGCGCGTCTCGTTCGTGACGATGATGGCCATTAGGGCTTTCTTCCCTTGAAGATCCCGCGATCGAGCCTGAGCTTGCCGTCCTCGATCCGGTCGGCAAGAAGCTCGCGAACACGGTCTGCGTCCTCCGGCGGCGTGCCGGCGCGGTCGAGCCAGCCCTGAAAGTCGATCCGCTTGTCCTCCCGTTCGAAGGCCTCCACGTCGAGACCGGCCTCGTCGAATATGCGGCGCCACTCCTCTTCGCTGTAGTTCCGGACGTGAGTCGGGTCGTGCAGCCGGTCGGCCTCTTCTCCGGGCTCACCGAGATAAAGGTTGTCCGCGATGAGCACGAGTGCGCGGCTTACCCGCGCCATCTCCTTCACCGCCCCGGCGGGATCCTGAAAGTGGTGCGCGGCAACGCGGCACGCGACGACGTCGAAGGTCGCGTCGGCAAACGGAATCTCCTCGGCGCGGCTGACGACGTCAGGCTTCATGCCAGGCGCCGGGTCGGTCGTCACGACCTGAAGTCCGGCCTCACGCAGACGATCCGCGACGTGGCCGCCGCCGGTGGCGACGTCGAGCGCCGCCTCACCCTCGGCCCATTCCGCGAAGAGGTCGAGATCGCGCCCTTGGCGGTGCGCATCGCTCTCGCGATACGCCTCGGCGCGCTCCGACCAGACGTCCGTCATGCCGCCAGCTCCACCGCGCGCTTGGCCGCGTCGAGCATCGTCGACTCGACGTGGATGTTCTTCGGCCCGGCATCCAAGAGGATCTGCCTACCTTCCTCGGCGTTCGTGCCGTCGAAGCGGACGACGATCGGGTGCTCGATCTTCGTCTTGTCGAGCGCCTGGAGGATCCCGCGAGCGACCTCGTCGCAGCGCGTGATGCCGGCGAAGATGTTGAACAGGATCGACCGCACCTGCGGGTCGGCGCTGATGATCTCGAGCGCATCCGTGACGCCCTGGGCATCCCCGCCGCCGCCGAGGTCGCAGAAGTTCGCCGGCCGGCCGCCTGCGAGCGCGATCACGTCGAGTGTCGACATGACGAGCCCGGCCCCGTTCCCGAGGATGCCGACCTCGCCGTCGAGCTTCACGTAGGTGACGTCCTTCTCGCGGGCGGCGCGCTCCTCGGGCGGATAGGCCTCGAGATCGCGCATCTCCGCGATGTCGGCGTGCTTGTAGAGCGCGTTGTCGTCCACGGTGAACTTGGAGTCGAGGGCCTTCACCTCGCCCTCCGGCGTCACGATCAGCGGGTTGATCTCGCAGAGCATCGAATCGGCGCCGACGAAGGCCTCGTAGAGGCGCTGGATGATGCTCATGATCTGCTTCTGCTCGTTCGGGTCGTCGATCCCCGCGCCGTAGATGAGGCGACGAGCCTGGTAGGGCTGAAAGCCCTCGAGTGGGTCGACGTGCAGTCGTGCAAGCGCCTCCGGCCGGTTGGCGGCGACCTCTTCGATGTCGATCCCGCCCTCCTTCGTGAGCATGAAGAGCGCCTGCTTCTCGCCGCGGTCGAACGTGACCGAGAGGTAGTACTCGCGCGCGATGTCGGAGGCTTTCTCGATCCAGAGCTTGCGGACGACGTGGCCGTTGATGTCCAGCCCCAGGATCGCCTCGGCATGCTGCGCGGCTTCCTCGGGAGAGCTCGCGAGCTTGATGCCGCCGGCCTTTCCTCGTCCCCCGGTCAGCACCTGGGCCTTGACGACGACCTGGCCGCCGATCTCCTCGGCAGCCGCGCGCGCCTCCTCGGCACTCGCCGCGAGCCGCCCCTTGGAAACGGGGATCCCGAACCGCTTGAAGAGCTCCTTGCCCTGGTACTCGTAGAGGTCCACCGGGCGGCGACTCTAGCTTAGAGTCACGTGCTCACCGACAGGAGGAGCTTCATGAGCGAGCACGACAGCACGCTGGGCGAAGAGGAGATCCAGAGCACGCCGGCCAGGTCCGAGACGCCGGCCGAGGGCGACACGGACGGGACCGACGGCGACAGCGACGGCATGGACACCGGCGGCGGCGGCGGCTCCGACTCGGACGGTACGGACTCGGACGGTACGGACTCCGATTCAGACGACACGGACACATAGCGCGCTCTGGTTCGTTTGCTGTGAGCTCCGCGCGGATAGGCCGGCCACCGCAGACGGATGCGCGGGCAAAGCCCGCGCATCCTGAAGGCGGCACCGCAAGCGGCGCCTTAGTGCGCTGCGTCGGACCCGTCGAGGCCGAGCGGTTCTTCGACGAGTACTGGGAGCAGAAGCCCCTCCTCGTCCCGCGCGACGAGGAGGGGCGCTTCGACGACCTCCTGTCGGTCGAGGAGGTCGAAGGGCGTGTCACGGGCGGCGGGCTTCGGCATCCGGCCTTCCGCGTCGTGAAAGAAGGTGAGAAGCACTCCCTCGCCGACTACGCCGAGGACGTCTCCTGGTCGCCGACGCCGTTCTCCGGAACCGCCAGGGTCGAGCGCGTCGCGGCGGAGTTCGAGCGGGGCGCGACCATCGTGCTCCAGGCGCTGCACGTGCATCACCGACCGCTGGCAAGCTTCTGTCGCGATCTCGAGCGGGAGCTCGGCCACCCGGCGCAGGCGAACGCCTACTACACGCCGCCTTCCGCGCAGGGATTCAAAGTCCATCACGACACGCACGACGTCTTCTGCCTCCAGGTTGCGGGCGAGAAGCGCTGGCTCGTCTACCCGCCCGTCCTCGAGTTGCCGCTGCGCAGCCAGAAGTACACGCCGGAGATGGGCAGGCCCGGCGACGCCGTCCTCGACGTCACGATGCGGGCCGGCGACACCCTGTACCTGCCGCGCGGCTGGTTGCACCAGGCGATGACCTCGGACACGGCCTCGCTCCACTTGACGGTCGGGGTCTCCGTCTCGACGTGGCTCGACGCGCTGCAGGCGGCACTGAAGGAGGCGGCCAGGGAGGAGGTCGATCTGCGCCGGGGCGTTCCCGTGGGCGGCGAAGCCCCTGACGGCCTGCTCGAGCTCCTTGCGAGCCGCCTTGCGCCCGAGTCCGTCTCGTCCCGCATGCGGCGCTCTTTCGTGCGGAGCCGACGCCCCGTGCGGGAGGATGCGTTCGACCAGGTGCGCGCGCTCGGGGAGCTCGACGTCGAGACTGGGCTCGAACGGCGCGAGACCGTGATCTTCGACCTCGTCGTCGGCGACGAGGAGGCGATGCTCAGCTTCGAGGGTCGAGATCTCCGCTTCCCGGCGCGAATCGGGGCGGAGCTCGAGTTCGTCGGCGCTGCCGAAGGCTCGTTCCGGCTCACCGACCTCCCCGGACGCCTGGACGACGCAGGGCGCCTCGTGCTGGGCCGCCGGCTCGTGCGGGAGGGCTTCCTGCGAATCAGCCCGGACTGACGACGTAACGAAGCGGCCGCTTCGACGCATCGGAATTGCAGGTGAGGAGGGCGAGGTCGCCCCGCTCCTCCTCCACGTTGACCCGGTGGGAGTGCCCGCCCGCCTGGAACGAGACCTCACAGGAGCCGTTGCGCCGCTGCACCTTCTCGAGTGACAGATCGTCGATGCCGGTCAGCCCGGTCGCTTCCCTGATGCTGCGCTCGGCTGCCTGCACCGAAAACGTGTAGATGGACCGTCCTCGGTAGTGGTCGAGTAGCACGCGTCGCGCGAAGTGCTCGTCCAGGACGGATCCGGCCGCCCTGCGGTCGACGCGCCCGTAGTAGAGCCCTTCGGGTAGGCAAACGAGGTTTCCCGCGAAGCGATCGCCGCCGATGTGGGTCACCTGCCAGGCCCAGTCGGGCTCGAGCTCGTCCCGCAGCGCGTCGAACAACGGCCTGCCGTGCCGGGCGCAGCACGGATCGTGCTTGCCATGCGTGCAGACGAGGAACAACGGCTGCGCAGCCGGGGTGCCCGCCAGCAGGTCGACGCCGCGGAGATCCTCGTAAGCCTCGAACTCGAAGCGCCTCAAACTCATCTCGCCCGGCCGGGAAGAGGCCGCGAAGGCAACGAGCTCCGGCCGGCGCCTGCGGTCGGGCCGGCGGATGAAGAGAAGCCGGCCGTGCGGGACGGACGCGACCTGCTCGCGGAGATGCTGCTTGACCTGATCCGAGAGCCCGCTCCCCGGCAGCGCGTCGCGCGTCCAGAGCCCTCGGTACTCGATCAGAAACCAGTGGTCGATCCGGCTGGCAGTCGCGGCCAGCGGCTCGTCGTTCTCTCGTGAGAGGTCGGAGCAGAATGGCCGGCGTTCCGTCAACCGGCGTCCTGTGTGACGAGACAGATCACCTGGCCGGTCGCGACGGACTGGCCCGCCTCGACGGCGAGCTCCGAGACGATCCCGGCGCGTGGCGCGGTGATCTCGTTCTCCATCTTCATCGCCTCGACGACGCAGACGACCTGGCCGGCTTCCACCTCGTCCCCCTCGCCCACTTCGACCGCGAGCACCGTCCCCTGCATCGGCGTGACGATCGCGTCTCGCGCGGCGCCGCGGTGGGCTTGTTGTGCCTCACGGTCGTGCCGGCGGCGGGCGAGCTCGGCGTGGGGCGGCTCCGGCACGAGCAGCCTGACCTCGAAGCGTCGGCCCTCGATCTCCGCCTGGACGACCCGCTCGTGCAACCGTCCGTCCGATGCACCCGCTACGCTTGTTGTCAGATGCGACAACTGCTCTGCACGATCCGCAAGCTCCTCGGACTCGATCACGCCACGACACGTCTCTCCGGCGGCGAAGCAGGCGTGCTCGAGGAGCGCACGATGGAAGCCGACGAGCGTCGTGACGCCGCCGATCTCGTACTCGCCGAGCGATCGCAGCATCCGGTGGCGCGCATGCTCTCGGTCCATCCCGTGAACGCACAGCTTCGCGATCAAAGGGTCATAGAGGCCGACCACCTCGCTTCCCTCCCCGACGCCGGAGTCGACTCTCACCCCCGGTCCGGCAGGCTCCCGGTAGCTCGTGATCCGCCCCGGCGCAGGCAGAAAGCCCTTGG
Source organism: uncultured Gaiellales bacterium (assembly GCA_964591295.1). Lineage (GTDB taxonomy): Bacteria > Actinomycetota > Thermoleophilia > Gaiellales > Gaiellaceae > VAXT01. Next base: position 9,107 of record CAZQAG010000059.1, read on the forward strand.
AGGGATCTTCTGCGTTGATCCGGCACTCGATCGCGTGCCCGCTCAGTCGCACATCCTCCTGGCGAAGCGATAGCGGCTCCCCGGCCGCGATTAGAACCTGCTCGCGGACGAGGTCGAGCCCCGTCACGAGCTCGGTCACGGTGTGCTCCACCTGGATCCGGGTGTTCATCTCCAGGAAGAAGTACTCACCCTCACTGGAGAGCAAACCCTCGATCGTGCCCGCCGAGCGGTAGCCGACGGCCCGAGCTGCGTCGACGGCGATCTGGCCGATACGAGCACGGAGCTCGTCGTCGACCGCCGGCGAAGGGGTTTCCTCGACGAGCTTCTGGTGGCGACGCTGGATCGTGCATTCCCGCTCGCCCAGGTGAATGACTGCGCCGTGCGCGTCGGCGAGCACCTGCACCTCGACATGGCGTGGATCCTCCAGGTAGCGCTCGACATAGACGGCCGGATCGGAGAAGTACGCCTGCCCTTCTCGCCGCGCGGTTTCGTACGCACGCTCGACTTCGTCCGGAGATCCGACGACCTTCAGGCCCTTGCCGCCTCCGCCGGCCGAAGCCTTGATCGCAATCGGCCATCCGAGCTCGTCCCCGAGCCGCCGCACCTCGTCGGCGGACTCGGCCGGCTCGGTCGTCCCGGGAATGATCGGCACGCCCGCGGCGCTCATCGTCTGGCGCGCGGCGACCTTCGAGCCCATCAGCTCCATCGCCCCCGGCGGGGGGCCGATCCAGACGAGCCCCGCGGCCTCGACCGCGCGAGCGAAGTCGGCGTTCTCGGCCAGGAACCCGTAGCCGGGGTGCACGGCTTCCGCGCCCACACGCTTTGCGGCCTCCAGGATCCGTTCCTGGTTCAGGTAGCTATCCGCAGGGGCGCCGGGGCCGACGAGATATGCCTCGTCGGCGAAGCCGACGTGTAGCGCCCCACGGTCCGCCTCGGAGTAAACGGCGACCGGGGAGATTCCCAGCTCACGGAGCGTTCGGGAGATCCGGATCGCGATTTCTCCGCGGTTTGCGACGAGGACCTTGGTGAAGGGCGCCATGTCGGGGCGTATTCTCTCCGCCCGTGAGCTTTGCCGATCAGCTGACGTTGGCGCGGGCGGCAGTCGTGCCGCTTGTCGTTGCGCTGTACCTCTGGGATTTCAGCGGCCACGACTACTGGGCGACGGCGCTTTTCGGCGTCGCGATGGCGACCGACTGGTTCGACGGGCGGATCGCGCGGCGCACTGGGCGCTCCTCGGCGCTCGGATCGCTCCTCGATCCGATCGCCGACAAGCTGCTGGTCCTGACCGTGATGATCGTCCTCGTCGGCCGCGAGGTCTTTCCGGCCTGGATGGTGGCGGCGATCGTGGCGCGCGAGCTGCTCATCTCGGGGCTCAGGCTTGCCGCGCTCGAGCGCGGCGTCGTGCTCCAGGCCCGCGACCTCGGGCGCCTGAAGACCTGGACGCAGGCCGTCGCCGCAGCGCTCGGCGGGCTTGCCGCTGCCGGGGCGTTCGACGACTCGATCGCCGTGTGGGGCCTCGGCGTCGCCCTCGCGCTGACCTGGATCTCGGGGCTCGACTACGCCCGGCTCGCGCCGGGCCTGCTGCGCGGAGGGCCCTCGGCGACCGCCGGTCGCGGTGCTTCCCCGCCAGACTCGACGCTCTCGAGCAGCCCGGCCAGTCGCCAGACGCTGCGATAAGGATCGGTGGGGCCGCCGGGCACTGAGGCGAGCGCGGCGAGCAGTGCTTCCCGCTCTTCGACGGTCGGCTCGGGCGTGATCTCGAGCTCCACCCCCTAGAGACTAAAGGCCTTCCGCAGAACCGACGATGAATCGGTCTGTGAGACGTCTGCGCCCTCTCGCTCTGGTTGCGTGCGTACTCGTCGGCCTGGCCGCCGCTCCCGGCGCTGCGCCCTCGGGAAAGCGCTCCTGGGCGCAGCCGCAGATCAAGCTCGTCGTCGCGCGCGGCTACATGGCGCGCAGCGTGGCCACCTTTCGACCGAACGACTCCCTCACGCAGGCCGAGCTGCAGGAGCTCGTAGCCGCCCTGACCGAGGAGGAGCCCAGGGAGGCCGCAAACCCCGGTGCGCCCGCGACGATGGCCCAGGTCGACGCACGGCTCGTCCGGGCACTGGGACTCGGCCCCGAGGCTTCGGCGTTCTACGAGGCGGCCGCGGCAGCGGGGCTCCGTCCGCCGGCCAGGTTCGGGACCGAGGTCGTCGCACGCCTGCTGGGCCTGCGCACGAACCACCCGACAGGCCAGGACGATCTCGAGCGGCTCCCTTCGGATCCCGCGCCGCGCGCGGAAGTCGCCTACTCCGTCGCGCAGATCCTGCGCATGTCCGAATGGGACCGAGAGAGCGTGGAGGAGGCAGCGGAGGCGTTCGAGATCCCGACCCTGACGCCCTGGCAGAGGCGCGTGCTCACGACCGCCGTCGGCTTCATCGGCTTCCCGTACATCTGGGGCGGTGAGAGCGAATGGGCGGCGTCACCCTTCGGCCTGCAGCCCCGCGGGGGGTTCGACTGCTCCGGATTCGCGTGGCGGGTCTACAAGCTCCAGTCCTACCCCGGCGCACCGAAGCTCTCGAACACGTTGCGCGGTCGAACCGCCGCCGCGATGGCCGGTGAGGTGCCCCGCCGGATGCGGATCAAGCTCGCCCGGCTCGCGCCCGCGGATCTCCTCTTCTTCGGCGGCCGCGGCGCCCGGCCGGCCCAGGTCGACCACATGGGGATCTATCTCGGGAACGGCTGGCTCGTCCACTCGTCGCGGTACGGCGTCGCACTCGCTCCGCTCGATGGCTGGTACGACGACCGGCTCTCCTGGGGCCGCCGGCCGCTGGCCGAAGCCGGGCTCTAGAGACCCGCAGAGCAGGGACTTCCAGGGGGCACGTCACGTTCACCCGAAAGGGTGATGGCCCGGCCAGGTGGGCGGGAGACAATCGCTGTCCGCACTTCTACCTGGGAGGAAGCAACGTGCTGGAGTGGAGACCTCGCCTGTTTGTTCTGATGCTCGTCGTCGTTCTCATCGGCCTGATGGCCGGTTACATCGAATTCAACGCCCACTTCAACTGGGAGTGGTAGCGGGCTGGGACTGAGGGGGGAGCGAAGATGCCACAACGCCTAGCGCCGATCGTTGCGCCCATCTGCCTCATTGGACTCGTGTCCGTGCTCTTCGCGGGGTACTCCTTCGCAACAGCAGAGCACACCGCGTCCTCTCTCCTGGGCGTCGCAGCGCTGCTCGCGGCCTCGACCCTTGCGAGCCGCTACCCGGTTCCGATCGAGGGGCCGAACAGCGGTGGCGTCACGCTCTCGTTCGTCTTCGGGGCCAGCGCGATCGTGCTCTTCGGCTGGGCCGCCGGTGTCCTGGTCGCGTTCGCTGCGCCGGTCGTCAACCAGATCACCGAGCACCGGCCCCCGATCCGGATCGCCTACAACGGCTCAGTCTTCGCCTGCGCGGCGGCGGTCGGCGGCCTGCTCGTCAGCTTCATCCCCGGAGACGGCACCGACGCCCTGATCGCGAAGGTCGGCGTGTCGGCCTTCACGCAGTACGGGCTTAACCTCGTGCTGATCACGCTCGTCGTGGCCGTGACCTCGAGGCGGCCGTTCGTCGAGCTGATCAAGGCCAGCCTGCGGTGGACGATCATGATCTTCGCGCTGATGGCCTCGGCGGCACTCGTGCTCGTCGTGCTGTGGCAGCGCTCTCCGTTGCTCTCGGCGGCCCTCGTCGGCCCGCTGCTCGCGATCGCGCTTTACCAGCGCTCGACCTATCGGGCGCTCCGGGCGATGAAGCTCGCGCTGACCGATCCGCTGACCGGGCTCGGCAACCACCGGCACTTCCATGATCGGCTCGAGCGCGAGCTGATCGACGCGGAGCGGAACGAGCGCCCGTTCAGCCTTTGCCTCGTGGACGTGGACGACTTCAAGCGCGTCAACGACCTCTTTGGCCATCCGGCCGGCGACAGCGTCCTGTCGCAGCTCGCGACCACACTCCGCCAGAACGGTGAGGCGTTCCGGCTGGGCGGCGACGAGTTCGCCCTCCTGCTGCCCGCCTACGCCGAGACCGAGGCGGTCGACGCCGCATCTGCGATCCTCGAGCGCATTGCGGCTCTCCGGCTTGACCACATGGGCTCGGTCACCGTCTCCGCGGGTATCGCGACGTTCCCCCGGCAGGCGCCAGACCGCGGCGAGCTGATTCGGCTCGCGGATAGCGCTCTCTACTGGGCGAAGGAGAACGGAAAGAACCGGGTCCACGTCTACCGGCCGGACGTCGTCGAGCTCGCGGAGCTGCGACGACTCGCGGTAGGCCCGGACCGTGCCGCACGATTCCGTGCTGCTGCGAGCCTCGCGAAGGCGGTCGACCTCCGAGACACGTACACGGGCAGCCATTCGGCGCGCGTCGCCGACCTCGCCGCGCGGGTTGCCGACCGTCTCGGCCTCGACCAGGAGCAGATCGAGCTCTCCCGTCTCGCCGGCAGCCTGCACGACCTCGGCAAGCTTGCGATCCCCGAGGAGATCCTCCGCAAGCCGGGGCCTCTGACCGGGCCCGAGCGGCTCGTGCTCGAGCGCCATCCGCAGATCGGCTTCCGGATGCTGGACAGCCTGGGCATCGACCCCGTTGCAGAGTGGATCCTCCACCATCACGAGCGCTGGGACGGGACCGGATACCCCGACCGCCTCCCCGGCCCGGAGATCCCGCTCGGCGCGCGAATCATCTTCGTCGTCGACGCCTACGACGCAATGACCTCGGACCGCGTCTATCGAGGGCGATTGACGCAGGATGACGCGCTCGAGGAGCTCAAGCGCTGCGCGGGCACCCAGTTCGACCCGGCCGTCGTGACCGCACTGGCCGAGGAGCTCGAGCCGGCCCGAGACGACGAGCTCGTGACCGCGGCGATCGCCTCGTAGCCCTTCAGGCCCGTCCAGCTCGTGGCTTGTTTACGGCGTGAGCACAGGCCCCGCGCCGGCACATACTCGATCCATTTCCGTCACCCACGAGCGCGGATTTCCCGGTTACGATCGCATCGGGGAGGAGGGTGGCTGTACCGCTTTAAGAGCGCGGTGCGATCTAGAGCGGGATGTTTCCGTGCTTGCGCCGCGGACGCGGCTCGCGCTTCGTGAGAGAGGTCTGCAAGGCGTCGATCAGCATCGCCCTCGTGCGCCTCGGCTCGATCACCTCGTCGACGTAGCCACGCTCGGCGGCGACGTACGGGTTCGCGAACTGCTCGCGGTAGTCGGCGACGAGCTCCTCCCGGCGCGACTCCGCGTCGACCGCTTCGTCGAGCTCCTTCCGGAAGACGATGTTGACTGCGCCCTCGGGGCCCATCACCGCGACCTCCGCCGTCGGCCACGCGAAGTTGAAGTCGGCGCGGATGTGCTTCGAGCTCATGACGTCGTACGCCCCGCCGTACGCCTTGCGGGTGATCACGGTCAGCTTCGGCACGGTCGCCTCGGCGTAGGCGTAGAGGAGCTTCGCGCCGTGGCGGATGATCCCGCCCCACTCC
>CAZQAG010000060.1:0-14369 GCA_964591295.1 uncultured Gaiellales bacterium
ACCTCCACCTCCACCTCCACCTCCACCTCCACCTCCACCTCCACCTCCACCTCCTCCACCTCCACCTCCACCTCCACCTCCACCTCCTCCACCTCCGCCACTACCTCCTCCACCTCAAGCGACCCGCTGCCGTGTTCCGACCCTAATTGGCCTAAAATTGCCGGCGGCCCGAGCCCGCATTCATCGCGCCCATTGCTCCCTCGGCCGTGTCCGCCGCGTCCGCTCGAGGCGCGTTGGCCGAGTGATTGCGCAGAACCCGCGCGCCCGCACATGGCGACCGCGAGGGGCTAGGGTGAACCTTGTGGTCGGTCGCCGAGGCCGCTGAGCGCCGCTTCCGAATTCTTTATGGCCTGAGGAAGCGATCGAAAGGCCTCTGCGCGTATCGATTACTCATACTCGGTAGTCGGATCGAGCGAGGCTTCGGGCTTCGTCCGGCGTGAGGCGAAGGCACGATCTCCTTTAGCGCAGCGACCTTCTACTTAGGCACAACAGGGGAATAAGGAAAGTCGCCTGGTGGTGTGACCGGATCCGGCTCGAACGGATCCGGAGGAGAGCAGTGAAGCGGTGATTCCGTTTGCCAGTACACCTCCCAGCTGAACAGGAGTTGCCAGTGGCAACGACCAAATTGAGGATCAAATCGCGGCGTGTCAAGCCGACGATTTGAGTTGTAATAAGTCACATGCAGCGGATCGCATTGCGTATTGTTCTCATTGTAGTTCTCGTTGAACACGGTCAGCCATTGGGAATGTCAATAGGCGAGGGACCAAGATCCCCGAGTTGAGCGATGAGGGGCTCATTTGTACGGGAACTCATGCAGATGATCGGCCACAGTTGCGAACCTTCGCCCTCCAGCAACCAGTCTGGACCGGAGGGGCTTGGAATGAGGCGGATAGCGACGGAGAAGATCGAGGACATGGAGCCGCCGCTCGTCGCTTGCGCCGGGGGCGCCCAAAAGAACCTCGAAGAGCTCGCCGAAGAGTCGGACTAGCGCCGGACGGCTCTTCGGCCGACTACGAGGCTCATTCGACCACCCCTGCGGAGTACCCTTCCCGCTCGCGGCTTCTGCGAGATGACGCGGCCCCCGCGCTTCGACCTAGCATGGCGGATACGTCCGACCGAGCAGCCTGCTCGCCTGATCCTGGCCCGCGCCGTTGCGACGCGGTGCCCCACGACGCGGGGGACATGGCAACGGGCGATGGGCGGCGGCGGCGGCGGCGGCGACCGAGGCGGCGGGGGCGGCGCACCGAAGATACTCGAGTCGCTGCGCTCGAAGGCGAGCTTGCTTCCGTCCGGCGACCATGCGGGATCTTCGTCGTACCATGTGTTGTTGCTGAGGTCGACTCGACCGCTCCCATCGGCGTTCATGACGAAGATCTCCAGGTCATAGACACCTGGGACGGGGTAAGGATTACGCGTAAATGCGATCTTCGTTCCGTCCGGCGACCATGCCGGATCGGAGTCGTACTGAGAGTCGTTCGTGAGGTTCATCGCGTCACTACCGTCGGGATTCATCACGAGGATGTCGAAGGCTGTATCCATGCCTCGGGCAAAAGCGATCTTCGCGCCGTCCGGGGACCAAGCTGGGCTGGTCTCGACGGTCGCTCCGCTTGTGAGGGCCGTTTGGCCGCTACCGTCGGCGTTCATTAGGTAGATGTCGAAGTTGCCGAGGAATGTCCCGCTGGCGAAGGCGATCTCGGTTCCGTCCGGCGACCACGACGGCTCTACGTCGTCGGCGACGCTGTTGGTGAGATTCACCTGATCGCTGCCGTCCGCGTTCATGACGACGATGTCTCGCGCAGCTCCGTCGCCGCTGGAGAAAGCGATTTTCGTGCCGTCGGGCGACCAAGCTGGCTCGACATTCCAGACTGCGTTGTTCGTCAGCGGCCGAGGGTTGCTTCCATCGGCGTCCATGACGAAGATCTGCACGGCGCTCGAGTAGGCGATTTTCTTTCCGTCCGGCGACCAGGCGGCATTCGAGTCCCACCGGGGGTTGTTGGTGAGGTCCAGCTCGCCGGTTCCGTCCGCATTCATGACGAAGAGATCCGGAACTGGGAGAGCGGATCCAGCCGATTCCGCGCTACCCGAGCAGGCGAGAAGGGCGGCAACTGCGAGGGCGACAATTTGGACAGCGTGACGGAACATGACTGCCTCCTGCCGGGTTCTGGCCAGTGTCGCACCGGACGGCGATCCGAACAAGAGGACTTGCGCCCGCCACGTGCGCGCAGCGATACTGTACGCATAGTCGCTGCCTGACCGCATCCCTCGAACGCCTACGGACGCTGAGCGTTCGCGGCCTTACGATGCGCCGATGGAGCCGCTCTACAAGCCGCAAGGGGTCGAGGAGCGCTGGCAGCTCACCTGGGAGGAAGAGGGCCTCTACAACGCGGAGGCGGACGACCCGCGCAAGCCGTTCGTGATCTGCCAGCCGCCGCCGAACGTGACCGAGCGGCTGCACATGGGCCACGCGCTCAACGCGTCGGCGCAGGACGTCCTCATCCGCTGGCACCGCATGCGTGATTTCAACACGCTTTGGCAGCCGGGATACGACCACGCCGGCATCGCTCTCCAGGCGGTGATGACCCGGCGGCTGGCTGCGGAGGGGAAGACGCTGCAGGACGTAGGCCGGGAGCGCTTCGTGGAGCTCTGCCAGGACTTCATCCGCGACTACGGCGGCCAGATCATGGGGCAGCTCCGGTCGATCGGCGCCTCGCTCGACTACCGGCGCCACCGCTTCACGATGGACGACGACTACGCGCGCGCGGTCATGCGCTTCTTCGCGTACCTCTCCGACAGGGGCTACATCTACCGGGGAACGCGAATCGTGAACTGGTGCACGGGCTGCGCGAGCACCGTCTCGGATCTCGAGGTGAACCACATCGACGTGGACGACACGCTCACCTGGATCCGCTATCCCCTCGCCGACGGTGATGGTCACGTGACGATCGCGACCGTGCGGCCGCCGACCATGCTGGCGGACGTCGCGGTGGCCGTGCATCCGGACGACGAGCGCTACAAGGCCCTGGTCGGCAAGGAGGCGATCGTGCCGGTCGCAGATCGCAGGGTTCCGATCATCGCCGACGAGCGCGTCGACCCCGAGTTCGGAACCGGCGCCGTCAAGATCACGCCCGGCCACGACCCGATGGACTGGGAGATCGGCCGCGACCACTCCCTGCCGGAGCCGATGGTGATCGGCCTCGACGGGCTGATGACCGAAGAAGCCGGTGAGCTCGCGGGGCTCACGCAGGCCGAGGCCGAGGAGCAGATCCTGGCGCGCCTGAAGGAGCAGGGCCTGCTCGAGAAGCGCGAGTCTTTCCACCACTCGGTTGGCCATTGCGACCGTTCCGGAGACCGGATCGAGCCCCTCGTCCTCCTGCAGTGGTGGGTCGAGATGGACGAGCTCGCGAAGCCCGCGATCGCTGCGCTGCGCGGGGGCCGCGTGCGCTCGAAGCCCGAGCAGCAGACGAAGGTCATGCTCTCCTACCTCGAGAACATCCGACCCTGGTGCATCTCGCGGCAGCTCTGGTGGGGCCACCGGATTCCCGTCTGGTATTGCGGCGAGGGCCACACGACGATCGCGGAGACCGAGCCGTCGAAGTGCAAAAAATGCGGGATGGGAGAGCTCAGGCAGGACGACGACGTGCTCGACACCTGGTTCTCGTCAGCCCTCTGGCCGTTCGCGACGCTCGGGTGGCCCGATCAGACGCCCGATCTCGAGACCTTCTATCCGGGCGACGTCTGCTCGACCGGACGCGACATCAACTTCCTCTGGGTCTCGCGGATGATCTGGGCCGGAATCGAGCTGATGGGCGAGGAGCCGTTCCACGACGTCAACTACCACTCGATGATCCTCGCTCCCGATGGGCGGCGGATGTCCAAGAGCCTCGGCACCGGGATCGATCCGACCGACCTGATCGCCGAGCACGGCGCCGACGCGACCCGCTACGGGCTTCTGAAGATGGCCTCCACCCAGGACGTGCGGTTTTCGGCGGGCGCGATCGCAGAGGGTCGCAGGCTCGCGAACAAGCTCTGGAACGTGTCCCGCCTGATTCTCGCGAACGTGGGGGAGGCGCAGCCCGAGGTGAAACCGCGCGACGTCGAGGAGCGGTGGATGCTCGCGCGCCTCGACGCCGCCCGAGCAGAGCTGGAGCAATCGATTGCGGACTTCGAGTTCTCGCCTGCGACCAGCACGCTCTACCACCTCACCTTCGACGATTTCTGCGACTGGTACGCCGAGGCGATCAAACCGCGCCTCTACGGCGGCGACGAGGATGCGCGCGCGACCGCACTGGCCGCTCTCGAGCGCCTGCTGAAGCTCCTGCACCCCGTGATGCCGCACGTGACCGAAGAGATCTGGTCGAACCTCCCGAACCGCGCGACGCGGCTGATCCTCGCATCCTGGCCGACGCCCGATTCGAGCTACGCCGGAGATGCCGGGGCTCTCGACCGGGTCCAGGAAGCTGCGGCGATCTTCCGTCGTAGCGGCGTTCGCGCCCGGCTCGAGGGTGACGAGCTGCGGATCTTCGAGGTAGTCGTGAAACCGGACCGCGTGAAGACCGACGGCGACAGGGCCGCCGAGAGCGAGCGGCTCCGCAAGGAGATCGCGCGCGCCGAGGCGATGCTCGAGAACGAGCGGTTCACCTCGAAGGCGCCCCCCGAGGTCGTCGAGGCGGAGCGCGAGAAGCTCGAGCGCTACCGTCGTGAGGTCGATGCCCTCGGCGACTAAGCCTTCGACGGCGACGGCGTGGGTTGCCTCGCTCAGCCCGTGGCCTGAGGAGTTCGGCCTCGACCGCATGCGGGAGCTCCTCGCGGCGCTCGGAGATCCCCAGCGCGCCTTTCCGTCGGTCCACGTGGTCGGGACGAACGGCAAGTCCACCGCGACCAGGACGGTCGCCGCGCTCCTGCGAACCGAGGGCCTTCGGGCAGGGGCCTACACTTCGCCGCACGTCTCCGGCTGGCACGAGCGGTTGGATTGTGATCCGGCAACGTTCGAGCGGGCCGTCGCGCGGGTTCGCGGTTCCGCGGAACCGCTTGAGGCGACCCAGTTCGAGGTGCTGACCGCCGCCGCCTTCGCCGAGTTCGCGGCGAGCGGCGTGGACGTCGCCGTGGTCGAAGCTGGCCTCGGCGGGAGGCTCGACGCGACGAACGTCGTCGACGCGACCGTCGTCCTGCTCACGAATGTCGCCCTCGAGCACACGGATGTGCTCGGCGACACGCCCGAGCAGATCGCGAGGGAGAAACTTGCAGTTGCGCATGCGGCAAGAATAGTTGTCATGTCGGACAACACGCATGAAGACCTCGTCCCCCCGAGCGCGACCGTGGTGCTCGGGGCCGCGCGCGAGGCTGCCGAGGCGTACCTCGACCGACCCGTCCGGCACGAGGTCGAGGTCGAGCTACCCGGACGTCTCGAGCGCCGGGGCGACGAGGTCTGGGACGGAGCGCACACTCCGGAGGGGGTCGACTGGCTGCTCGCGCGCCTCCCGGCTCGCGACTACGTCCTCTGCGTCTCGATCCTCGGCGACAAGCGGATCGACGAGCTCCTCGCGCGGCTTGCTCGCGCGGGCCGCACGCTTGTCGCAACGCGTTCGACGAACGCCCGCGCCCTCCCCGAGAACGAGCTCGCGGCACAGGCGAAACCGCACTTCGAGCGCGTCGAAGCCGTCGCCGATCCACACGAGGCTCTCGCTCGAGCACGCACGTTCGGCGGCCCCGTGCTCGTCACCGGATCGCTCTACCTCCTCGCGGATCTGTACTCATGAGAGGAAGACGGCAGGGAGCGACGAAATCCGGCGAACGGCTGACGGTGTTCGTGTTCGCGGCCGTCGTCGTCATGACGATCGTCGGGTTCGCGTTTGCCGTCGGCTACATCGTCGGTCAACTTCTCCTATAACGGGGAAAGAAGAAAACAATGGTTCTGGCAGCAGATGGCTTCTTCGGGACACTGAACGACTTCTTCGGGTCGGGCACGTGGCCGATCTTGCAAAACCTCGGCATCTTCCTGCTCGTCGTCTTCTGGCTCGCGGTCGGCTACTGGGTGTACAAGGACGCGCGGCGACGGATCGAGGACCCCTGGCTCGTCGGGGCGGCCACTGTGCTTGGGCTGCTCCCTCCCTTCATCGGCACGTTCATCTACATGCTCTTTCGGCCTCCGGAGTATCTCGAGGACGTGCGCGAGCGCGAGCTCGAGATCAAGGCGATGGAGGAGAGCCTCGGCCGCGGCACCCGACAGCACTGCCCTGTGTGCCGGGCCGAGATCGACGAGAACTTCCTCGTGTGCCCGGTGTGCACGACGCGGCTGCGCCAGTCCTGCACGACGTGCAAGGCGCCGCTGGAGCCGCTCTGGCAGGTGTGTCCCTATTGCGAGACGCCGATCGTGTCGCCTACGCCGATCCACTTCCCGCCGCTTGAGTCTCCCCGGACCGAAACCGGGTCCGAGTAGAGTCCGCCGCCGATGGCGGCTGAGCGCACACTCGTCCTGATCAAGCCCGACGCGATGGGCCGCGGGCTCGCCGGCGAGATCCTGGGCCGGCTCGAGCGGCGCGGGCTCGAGTTGCGCGACGCGAAGCTCGTCCAGGTCGACGACGCGCTCGCGAAGGAGCACTACGCCGAGCATGCGGAGAAGCCGTTCTTCGGCGAGCTCGTCGAGTTCATCACCTCGGGGCCGACACTCGCGCTCGTGTTGGAGGGCGAGGGTGCGATTGCGACGGTTCGCTCGACGATGGGCGCGACGGATCCCGCCGACGCGACTCCCGGATCGATCCGCGGCGATCTCGCCCTCTCGATGCCCGACAACCTCGTTCACGGCTCCGACGCGCCGGAGTCGGCCGCGCGCGAGATCTCGCTCTGGTTTGACTGAGCCCGATTACGTCGCGATCAACCGCGAGGGTTGGACGCGGTCGAATGCCGAATACACGGACGCCCGCGCTCGAGATGCTTGGGCGCAGGAGGAGATCACGTGGGGCAAGTGGCAGCTTCCGGAGAGCGAGGTCCGCATGCTGCCCGACCTCGAGGGCAAGGACATCGTTGAGCTCGGCTGTGGGACCGCCTACTTCGGCGCCTGGCTGAAGCGCGCAGGCGCTCGGCGCGTCGTCGGCGTGGACGTCACTCCCGCACAGCTGGAGACGGCCCGGCGGATGAACACCGAATTCGGGTTGGGGCTGGAGTTCCTGGAGGAAAACGCGGAGCGGACGAGCCTGCCCGCTGGGTCCTTCGACCTCGTGTTCTCGGAGTACGGGGCCTCGATCTGGTGCGATCCCGCTCTCTGGATCGCCGAGGCGGCTCGGCTACTGCGGCAGGGTGGAGAGCTCGTGTTCATGCGCGGTTCGACGGTGATGATCCTGTGCATGCCGGATGAGGGCGAGGTAAGCGAGCGGCTCGTGCGGCCGCAGAAAGGCATCTATCGCCTCGACTGGACCGACGACGACCCGGGTGTCGAGTTCCACCCTGGCACGAGCGAGATGTTCGCGGTTCTGCGCTCGAACGGCTTCGAGCTCGCTGACTTCCGGGAGCTCTTCGCGCCCGAGGACGCGGTCGACCACGAGTACTACTCGCACGTCCCGGCCGCGTGGGCTAAGCGCTGGCCCGACGAAGAGATCTGGCGCGCGCGCATGCCGGCGTGAGCGTTCCGCCGGCTCCGCCGATCGTCCTCGCGTCCCAGTCGCCTCAGCGGCGGGCGATCCTCGAGCAGCTCGACATTCCGTTCATCGTCGTCCCTCCGCGGTACGAGGAACACGACTCGCCGGACACCGATCCCGTGGAGCTCGTCCGTGAGCATGCGCGCGGCAAGGCGCGGTCGGTGGGCCCTCACGAGGACAGCCCGGTGCTGGGCGTCGACACGGCGGTCGTGGTCGACGGCCAGTCCCTGGGCAAGCCCGGTAGCGCGGCCGAGGCGGAGGCGATGCTCGAGCGGCTGTCGGGCCGGACGCACGAGGTCGTGTCGGGGCTCTGCCTCGTCACGCCGGGCTGGGAGGAGCTCCACCACGAGGCGACGACGGTCACGTTCCGTGCGCTGACCGCGCGCGACCTGGCGCATTACGTCGGAAGCGGCGAGTGGGGAGGCCGCGCCGGTGGCTATGCCATCCAGGGCCTGGGCGCAAGCCTCGTCGAGCGCATCGAGGGTGACTACCTCAACGTCGTGGGCCTTCCAGCCACCCTCCTCATCCGCCTCTTAACCCAACGCTTCCCAGGCACGTACGGCGTCGGCTAATCGGAACATGTCCGGTGTCAGACGCCGGACGGGGCTCGAATGGACGAGGCTATTCGTGGTACGGGAAATCGACGGCGCCGTAGAAGCTGCTCCAAGGCCACTCTGCCGGATGGTCGCACAGGCCCGCCTTCACAGGATTGAGGGCGATGTATCTGAGTGTCTTCTCGAGGTGCTTTTCGGTCTCGATCAACCGAGAGTCGAAGCGTTGCTGGAAGAGATGCCCAACGAGTGAATGGCGCTCATTGAAGTAGCCGGCATAACCACTCTTCAGCCGCTGCATGCCGAATGACAAGTTCGGCTCGGGCGTCTCCACGAGCAGGTGAAAGTGGTTGCTCATGAGGCAGTACGCGTGTAAGTGCCAGCCGCACCGTTGTATGACGCGGTGGCGAAGCATCGAGAACCAGCGACGGTCGTGGTCGTCGAAATAGATCGCCTGGCGCCGGTTCCCGCGCGACGTGACGTGGTAGGTGCCGCCGGCGACCTGTATGCGAGGAGGTCTGGGCATGAACGCCAAGGTACGGGCGCGCCACCTCCAACTCAGGCCCCCGGGCGTTTCTTTGGCGATTCCGACTCAATCTCGGGACATGTCCGGCGTCTGACACCGGACATGGGGGTTTTGGGCACGGGTTCGATGTTTTCCACAGAATCACTAGACTCGGGACGGGAGAGCATGGGTCTGCTGGGTTACCTCAACGGCTTCGGCGGTCGCGACATGGCCGTGGACTTGGGCACCGCCAATACGCTCGTCTACGTGCGCGGACGCGGGATCGTCCTCTCCGAGCCGTCCGTGGTCGCAATCGACCAGCGCAGCGGAGAAGTCCACGCCGTCGGCGTAGAGGCCAAGCGGATGCTCGGCCGCACCCCCGGCACGATCTCAGCGATCCGCCCGCTGAAGGACGGCGTCATCGCCGACTTCGACGTCACCGAGCAGATGCTCCGCTACTTCATCCAGAAGGTGCACCAGAATCGCTGGGCCCATCCGCGGGTGGTGGTGTGCGTTCCGTCGGGCGTGACCGGAGTGGAACGGCGCGCGGTCGAAGAGGCGACCATCACCGCGGGTGCTCGGGCCGCCTACCTGATCGAGGAGCCCATGGCAGCGGCGATCGGGTCCGGCCTTCCGGTGAGCGAGCCTACCGGCAGCATGATCGTCGACATAGGCGGCGGCACCAGCGAGGTGGCCGTCATCTCCCTTGGGGGCATCGTGACGGCCCAGTCCATCCGTATCGCCGGTGACGAACTCGACGAGGCGATCATCGCGTACGTCAAAAAGGAGTACAAGCTCATGATCGGCAGCCAGACCGCCGAGGAGCTCAAGCTCGAGATCGGTTCCGCGTATCCTCTTGAAGAAGAGGAACAGGCCGAGATCCGCGGGCGCGACCTGGTCACCGGGCTGCCGAAGACGCTGGTCATATCCTCAGAAGAAGTGCGCGATGCCATCGCCGAGCCGGTGGCGGCGATCGTTGATGCCATCAAGGCCACGCTCGACAAGACTCCGCCGGAACTCTCCTCAGACATCATGGACCGGGGGATCATGCTGGCCGGTGGGGGGGCTCTCCTGAAGGGCCTCATAGAACGGATACGACACGAGACGCAGATGCCGGTCCACCTGGCCGAGTCGCCGCTCACGTGCGTGGCGGTGGGGTCGGGTCGTTCCCTGGAAGAGTTCGAGACGCTTCACCGGACTTCGCAAAGGGCACGACGGCGCCGCTACTAGGTAGCGGAGGTCACTATGCCTCGCAATCCAGTCGTCAGGCGGCGCGCGTTGTTCGCTGCGCTGGTCGTTGTGTCGTTGCTCTTGCTGACGGCGTTCTTCCGCGAACCGGCCACCGGGGCGCTCCACACCGTCCAGCAGGGTGGCTTTGGCGCACTCTCACCTCTTCAGTCTTTGGCCTCGCGGGCCGTGCAGCCGTTCGAAGACGGATGGCGTTGGGTCGGCCAAGCACTCCAAGCGAACGACCAGAACCAGGAGATGCGGGTGCAGCTCGAAGAGTTGCGAGGCCAGCTCGTGACGTTGCAGGAGGCGAGCCAGGAGAACGAACGGCTCAAAGGGCTTCTCGACATGCGGCAGGCGGGTATCTTCCCGCAGGATGCCACCTTCGTGGTGGCAAGGGTCATCGGCAAGTCACCCACAAAATGGCAACAGTGGGTACAGATCGACAAGGGTTCCGCAGAGGGCATCGTATTGAACCAGCCTGTTGTCGGCGCCACCATACCTGTGGCCGGTTCGCTGTCCGGCAAGGGGCTGGTGGGGAAGGTGATAGCGGTGGCCGCCCACGCCTCTCAGATACAGTTGGTGATCGATCCCGGTTCGAGTGTGGCGGCTGTGGTCCAAGGCACACGGGCCGAGGGCATCGTGGAAGGCACCATAGCGGGCGGCCTCTTGATGGACTATGTCGAGCGCGATAAGCCGGTGGAAGAGAAGCTGGTGGTCGTCACCTTGGGGTTCGGTCAGATCTTCCCGAAAGGCATACCTATCGGTCTGGTCCAGACCATCGGGGAGGTCGACGTCAACCCCTACAAGCAGATCGAAGTGCGTCCCTTCGTCGACTTCAGTAGTCTTGAAGAAGTAATGGTACTCACCTCGCCTGTACAGGTCGGAGCCGGGGTGGAAGCCATGGATTCGGTCATTCCGCGCGACACCGGGGCGACCGCGCCGTGACCGCGTTGGCTCCCCGGCTGCTGAGGATCTTCAAACTCGGCCTCATCATCGTGGCTGCGGTGGCGATCCAGACTGCGCTGGTCTCGCGGCTGCAGATCTTGGGGGTCACGGCCGACGTGTTCCTCATCCTTGTCGTCTTGGTCGGGGTGAGCCGGGGGGCGGTCACGGGGATGGTGTTCGGCTTTGTCGCCGGCCTCACCGCCGACATCGTGTTCCTCGACCCCGTAGGTCTGCGGACGCTCGTGTACCTGGCCGCTGGGTTCGCCGTGGGGAGGTACGTGGAGGAGTTTGGGCTGGCCAGCGCGTGGGTCATCGTTTTGGTGACAGCGGTCGTCTCGCTCGTGTCGCAAACGATCTATGGGCTCTTCCAGTTCGCTACGGGCCCCGAAGGGGCGCTGTTCGCCATGATGCGCTCCCAGATGCTCCCCGCCGCTCTATTGGACGGACTACTGGCCGCACCGTTGTACTTGACCTTGGTGCGCCTGGGGGTGCTCCCTGCCCCGGGGGCGTCCGAGCCCTCGTTCCGGTGAGAGGACCGGCATGTTTCTAGAACCCGTTCGGAAGCAGAAGCAGCCTGGGGACGACCCGTCGATGGGCGTGCGCATAGGCATGCTGGCCGTCCTAGTGGTGCTTCTCTTCTCTTTTCTCGGGTTCCGATTGTGGTTCCTCCAGATCCTGTCGGGCGATCACTACGTCACTCTCGCGAACACCAACCGTGAGCGCGAGGTGTCGATGGAGGCGCCTCGAGGGGTGATCTACGATCGGAAGGGCAAGGTCCTGGTCGAGAACAAGCCGGGTCTGAGCGTGGGCATCCTTCCCATGGACCTTCAGGCGAAGGATCAGGTGATCCCCCGGCTCGCCCGGGTGCTTGACATGCCCGAAGCAGACATACGAGCCCGGCTGGAGAAAGCCGCCAAGGATCCCTATCTGATCACGACGATCAAAGAAGACGTTCCCGAAGCGACGACGGTCGCGTTCCTGAAGGAGCACAGCTTGGAGTTTCCAGGGGTGAGCATCGAGAAAGACTATCTTCGTGCCTATCCCCGGGACGCGTTCGCCACTCACGTGCTCGGATATGTAGGCGAGATCTCGCCTGCCGACCTCGACAAGGAGAAGTTCCGGGAGGTGAAACCGGGAGCACGTATCGGGAAAGACGGGGTAGAAGCCACGTACGACTCCTTCCTGCGGGGCACCGATGGCATGCGCAAAGTGGAGGTCGATGCTGCGGGGAGACCGAGAGGGGTGCTCAAGGAGGACAGTCCGCTCCCCGGTAACAACGTCTGGCTGACTATCGACTACGACCTGCAGGTGGCCGCCGAGAAGGCGCTCAAAGAGGGCATCGAACGAGCGCGCGCGGGTGGCTTCACGGCCGGCGCGGCGGGCGCGGTCGTCGCGATCGACCCGCGTACCGGCGAGGTCCTCGCCATGGCTTCGGCGCCGGACTACAAGCTCTCGCTGTGGGTGGGCGGCATGAAGCAGACCGACTACTCGGCCCTCACCGCCAAGGACGCGCGCAACCCTTTGTTTAACCGCGCCATCAGCGGTCTCTATCCGGCTGCATCCACGTTCAAGCCGTTCGTCGCCAGCGCTGCCCTCACCAACGACCTCGTCAAGTGGGACGCCACGTTTTTCGACAGCGGCCGCTTCAAGATCGGCCGGGACGTGTGGAAATGCTGGAGGCCCGAGGGGCACGGAGAGGTGAACCTCGTCGAGGCCCTCATGGAGTCGTGCGACGTCTACTTCTACAAGTTGGGGGAGAAGTTCTACCATCAGGCCAGTGCTGTGCTCCAAGCGGGAGTGAAGCAATTCGGCTTCGGGCGAGTCACCGGCATCGACCTGCAGGGTGAGGCCGCGGGACGGGTGCCCGACAAGGATTGGAAGAAGGCCAACGGCACTACCAAGGAAGGTCGACTCTGGAAGCCCGGTGATGACGTCAACTTGGCCATCGGCCAAGGCGACCTGCTGGTCACGCCTCTCCAACTAGCGGTCGCCGCGGCCGCGATAGCCAATGGCGGAGACGTGTTCGTGCCCCGGCTCGCGCTCAAGGTGACCGACGCTTCGGGCAACACCCTGAAGAAGTTTGAGACCGAGATCCGCAGTCGCGTCCAGATGAACGCGGAGAACTTGGACGCTGTACGCCGGGGTATGCGCTACGTGGTCTCGGAGCCCGACGGTACGGCGCACGGCGCTTTCAGCGGCTTCTCCATACCCGTCGCGGGGAAGACAGGCACCGCGGAGAAGATTCCCGAGGACGACTATGCGTGGTTCGTTGGCTACGCACCCGCGGATGCACCGAAGATACTCGTAGTCGCCCTGATCGAGCAGGGAGGGCACGGTAGCTCGGTTGCGGCACCCATGGTGCGCCGCGTAATGGAAGCCTATTTCGGTGTGAAGCCGCCGCGGGGTTCCGACCAAGCACCGGTGACCGAATCCGAATGAGTGTGCTGCAGCGCGTTTCCGAGCGGCCGAAGACCGAACTCACCGTGGGACGCTATCTCCGCAACCTCGACTGGGCCCTGCTGGTTTCTGCTCTCGGGCTGGTGACGTTCGGCATGGTCATGATCTATTCGGCTACACACGGGGACCCCGACCTGTCTTCACCCACGTTCTACGTGCGGTCCCAGGCACTAGGCTTGGGATTGGGATTGGCGGCGGTCGTCGCGCTGAGCGTCGTTGACTTCTCGTGGCTCTCCCGTTGGCGGACGTTCATCTATTGGGGCATCGTCACTCTGCTGGTGGTCACGTTGTTCGTGGGCTCAGAGCGCATGGGCGCTCGTCGCTGGTTGCCGCTGCCGTTGTTGCCGGACCTTCAGACGTCGGAGTTGGCCAAGATCGGGATCATCGTGGCCTTCGCGGGCTTCCTCGCTGATGGAGTCGCGCTACGCGGCAAGTTCCGGTTCGTCATCCTGGCGGTAGCGTACGTGGCATTGCCGGCCGGACTCGTGTTCCTCGAGCCGGATCTGGGGACCGCTCTCGTGTTCGGCTTCTTCCTCGTCACGATGTTGCTGGTATGGGGAGTACGGTGGACACATCTGACGGTCTTGATCGCGTCGGGGATGTTGGCGGTCGTGGCCGTACTGCGCATCCTTCCCGCGACACTGGGCGTCAATCTGCTCAAGCCCTACCAGGTCCAACGCCTCCTGGTCTTCCTCGACCCCGGGCAGGACACGAGCGGTGCCGCGTATCAGTTGTCACAGAGCAAGATCGCGGTGGCCAGTGGCATGTTCGCCGGCAAGGGCTATGGCCGCGGAACGCAGACTATGCTCAACTTCGTGCCCGAGCTTCACACCGACTTCATCTTCGCGGTGATCGGGGAGGAGTTGGGCTTTGTGGGAGCGGCCTTGCTTCTTGGCCTTTACCTGGTCGTGCTCTGGCGTACTCTGCATATCGCGAGTATCTCCAAGAGCCTGTATGGGACGTTGATCGCGGTGGGGATCGCCGGGGTTCTGCTCTTCCAGGTGTTCGTCAACGTGGGCATGACCATCGGCCTGATGCCTGTTACCGGAG
>CAZQAG010000061.1:0-14130 GCA_964591295.1 uncultured Gaiellales bacterium
AGGCGGGGGTGGAGGCGGGGGCGGAGGCGGAGGCGGAGGCGGTGGCGGAGGCGGAGGCGGAGGCGGAGGCGGAGGCGGAGGCGGTGGCGGTGGCGGCGGCCCGCTGATCGAGAACTCTCCGCGCATCTGCTCGGCGTGCGGATCACACTGGTAGACGACGGATCCCGAGCCCGTCGTGAAGTTGACCGTCCAGGTCTCTTGGCCCGTGCCGGCGATGTCCGTCGCGCAATCGGTCTCCGGGTAGCACGAGACGGCCGCCCCCACGAGATGGAAGTTGTGAAACGTCGAGTTGTCGTCGATCACGAGCCTGTAGGCGCCCTGCGGCAGCGAGCCGCCGTCGAGCTCGACGCCGTTCGGATCGAGCAGGTGGATCTCGAAGTTGTCCTCCACCGAAGCAGTCAGGGTCGGCAGCGGAAATGCGTTCGCGCACGTCCCCGGGGGGTCCGTCGAATTGAGCTTGTAAACGGTGCTCGACCCCATGACGTGGAGACGCCCGCATGCGTCCTCGCCGAACGAAGTCGGGTTCGACACCGTCGCAACTTCGGAACGATCCTCCATCGCGTCGGGGATTCCCGGAACGTTCGAGCGAAGCGTGCCGACGCAGAGGTCGGTGTACAGGTAGCGCCCGGCCAGGCTAGCGAGGTTCGGATCGCGGACGACGTAGCCACCCGTGATCGAGCATCTTCCGCCGCTCCCGTTCGCGTACTCGAATATCGGCGGGGTGTGATTCGCCGGAGGCGGGGTGCAGAGCGGCTGGCTCAGGTTGTACGGATGCCTGCCCTCGTAACAGCTCCAGCCGAAGTTCACTCCGCGGCCCCAGCCGAAGTCGATGGGCCGGTAGTCGACCTCCTCCCAGGCGTCTTGACCGACATCCCCGATCGTGAGCGCGCCCGTCAGGCGGTCGAACGAGAACCGCCAGGGGTTGCGGAGGCCGTACGACCAGATCTCGGGCCTCCACGGTGCCTGGCCGACGAAGGGGTTGTTTGCCGGAATCGTGTACTGCTGGGTCCCGTTCTGCCGCGGGTCGATGCGGAGGATCTTCCCCGGCAGCACCTGGAGGTTTTGTCCGGCGAGGTCCGGGTCTCCGCCGCCACCTCCGTCGCCCGTGCCCATGTAGAGCATGCCGTCGGGACCGAACTGCAACTGGCCGCCGTTGTGGTTCCCGCGCGGATGCGGGATGGAGATGACGACCCGGCGCGAGTCCGGATCGGCGACGTTCGGATCGGCCGAGCGCTCGTATTCGGCCACCGTCATCGCGCCGTTCGTCGCGGTGTAGTACACGTAGAACAGGCCGCTCGTCGCGTAGTCCGGGGGGAACGCCATCGAGAGCAGTCCGCGTTCGCCGCCGGTCGAGATGTTGGTGACGGTCAGAAACGTCGTGGGTTGTCCGCCGTTCACCATCAGCCGGATATCGGCGCTCGAACTGCTTCCCTGCTGCACCACGAAGAGCCGTTGTGTGTCACCGGGGGGCGCCGTTACGAAGAGAGCCGACGGAAACGTGTAGGGAATGGCCTCCAGGATGATCGTCTGCGGGCTGGGCGAAGCCCCGCCCTGCGCCACGAGCGGCGCAAGCACGGCCAGCCCGACAACGAGCGTCAGGAGCCCTCCGCGAGTCCCCCTCACGCCCAACAGGATACGCCCCTCGCCGAAATAGACAAAGGCCTATCGCTCGGCGAGCGCGCTGCCGACGAGCTCCTGGAATCGCGCGACGAGCTGCTCGCTCTCGCCGAGGAGCCGGCCCTCCTCCACGATCCCCGACCGAACGCCCTTCTGGACACGCTCGACGAGGACGCGATCCTCAGCCCCGACCTGCCGGTCGAACGCCAAGAGCTCCTCGACCCAGTCACCGTCTGCGTCCGACGCGAAGAAGTAGTCGAGGAAGCCGGTTGAACGCTCCGGGCCTGCCGGTAGCAGTGGCCCGATCGAGAGATTCGGCCTTCCCGCGAACACGTTGATCCTGAGGTTCGGCCAGACGAAGTGGAACTGCGCCTGCCCCTCCACCCCATCTCGGGTGTTGGCGAACTGGGAGAGAACGTGCTCTCCGGTCGCCTCCAGGCGATATTCGTCGGGGTCGACGTCATACGCGGCGCTGAAGCCCTTGTGCGCGACCGGGCAGTGGTAGCACTCGAGGTAGTTCTCGCAGCCGATCTTCCAGTTCGCGGCGAGCTCGAACTCGTCGCGCGAGTGGAAGGCGAGGTCATCGACCGGCACGAGCTCGGGGACCGGGCCGAGCGTCTCGGCGAGCGGCGCTGCCTCCGCGTCGGGATTGACGAAGAGGAACGGGCCCCAGGTCTCGAGGCGCATCGGCACGAGGGACAGTCCCTCCGGCTCGAAGCCCTGCTCCCGTTCCGAGCGCGGCGCTTTGCGAAGCGAGCCGTCCAGGTCGTACGTCCACGCGTGGTAGGGGCACTGGATGGTCTTTCCCTTGCCGTCGCTCTCGGCGAGCAGCGAGCCGCGGTGGCGGCAGACGTTGAGGAAGGCGCGAATCCCGTCCTCGCTTCGGACGACGAGGACCGGCACGTCTCCGGCCCAGCCGGCGAACCGCCCTCCCACTTCCTCCACGCGGCCGGCGTGGCCGACGTACTGCCACGACCGCCGGAAGATCCGCTCTTGCTCGCGCCGCAGAACGTCGGGGTCGGAGTACCAGCTCCAGGGCAGGCTCTGCGACGCAGGCATGGCCGCGAATCTATCGCGCCGGGCTAAGCGTCCTGGGTCGAAAACCGCTGAGCGGGCCGAATGTCGATGACGCGAGCCAGCTGTGGCGGCGTCTCGGGTGAATTGACGACCTCCGTGGCAAGCGAAGTCAGCTTCAGCCCCTGCGAGCGCGCAGCCGAGCGCAGGAACGAGAATGCCTCGTCGAGGCTGATGCCGATCCGCTCGGCGAAAATCCCCTTCGCCTGCTCGATCACGATCCGACCCTCGAGCGCCGCTTGTAGCTGAATCGTGCGCTCGAGCAGGAACTGGGTCGCATCGGGAGCCTTGCCGTCGATCGGTGCGACCACGCTCAGGAAGCGGTCGCCGAAATGAATCTCGCAGGATGCTTCGTCTCCGTCCCCGAGCCAGGTGCCAACCGCGTGGAAGAGCTGCAGGAGGGATGACGCGGTCGTCGCGTCGAGCCTGATGTGAACCTCGTCAACGCCGTCGTGTGAGAAAGCCACCCCGCCGACGCCGTCGAGCACTGAAAGCAAGGCTTGCGAACGTTCTTCGCTCGTGGCGAGGACTCTGATCGTCTGTTGCGGCACGATGTTCCCTTCGTCGCTGAACCATCGGTTGCAACGAAGAGAAGTGCCGGCGACTTAGCGGCGTCTGCCCGACTGGTCGTTGTTTCCGCCACAAAGTCTATCCCCTTCGGCCAGGAAGCAAGTTTCGGCGGCGTTCGGCGTCTTTCCCCACAGTGAACCCCCTCACTGCCCTCCGCTCGACCGCAGACGAGCAGCCGCAGGCACCCCTCCGCGTCCTCGTCGTCGACGACCAACTCCTCTACGCCGAGGCGATCTCGGTGCTGCTCCGCCAGCAGGACGGAATGGAGGTCGTGGGGATCGCAGGCGACGGCCGCGAGGCGATCGAGCAGGCTTTTGCCCTGCGGCCCGACGTCGTGCTGATGGACATCCAGATGCCCCGGCTCGACGGCATCTCCGCCACGCGGTGGATCCGCAAGAAGTTGCCTGGGACGAGGGTCCTCGTGATGACGGCACTCACCGGCGACGAGCACGTCGAGAATGCTCTCGGAGCCGGAGCCGCGGCGTGCATCAAGAAGTTCAGCAGCGCCGGCGACCTCATCACGGCGATCGAACACCTCGCCTAGTAGGTCCCGGGCCACGGGCCCGGGACTCGCGCAAAGTGCTTCGCACTTTCCGCGACTAAGAGCACGCCTGCCGAGGAACAAACGGCCCGACGG
This sequence comes from uncultured Gaiellales bacterium, assembly GCA_964591295.1. Classification (GTDB taxonomy): domain Bacteria; phylum Actinomycetota; class Thermoleophilia; order Gaiellales; family Gaiellaceae; genus VAXT01. The sequence goes on from CAZQAG010000061.1 coordinate 3,899, forward strand.
GCTCGCCCATGCCGCGGTCGATGGAGGATGCGCTGTTGAAGCGACAGGCACCCACGCGTGGTATTTCGCCAAACCTTCTAGGGGTCGGCGGACTCCGGTAGTTCCCGCATCTTCGGGATCGGCGAGGGCAGGATCCACAGGAAGCCGGCGATCGCGCCGACGACCCCGATCCAGAGTGTCGGCCGAAGCCCGATCGTGGCCCCGAGGAACCCGCCGATCAGCGCCCCTACCGGCCGAATGCCGTTGTTGACGACCATGTACGCGCCCGACACGCGCGACCGGAGCCGGTGCGGAACGAGCGCGGCGAAGATCGAGGCCGCGCTGATGTCGAGGATCATCACGCCGAGCCCGCTGCCGAACTCGGCGACGAAGAGCGCGGCCAGCACGAGCGGCTTCGGGCCGTCCGCAAGCGGGACGAGCAGGAGCGGCACCGGGAAGAGGATGCAACCGAGCAGGTAGGTCGGGCCGATCCCGATTCTCCTCCCAAGACGGGTCGTGACGAGCGAACCGATCACCCCGCCGACCGCGCCCGCTCCGAGGACGAGCCCGAGCGTGCCGGGCTGGATGTGCAACGAGCGGACGACGTAGAGGATGAATAGCGCCCAGAAGATGAAGTTGAAGAGGTTGATGGTCGCCGTTGCGAGCAGCGATGCCCGCATGGACGGATTGCTCCAGAGAAAGCGCACGCCCGCGACGACGTGGCCGCGCTCAGCCTCCTCGGTCGGAGGCTCCTCCGGAGAGATCGAGCCGAGATAGAGAGCCGAGACGAGGTACGAGACGACGTCCACGGCCAGCGCGAACGGCGCCTTCAGAACCTGGACGAGGATGCCTCCGACGCTCGGTCCGGCGACGAACGAGAAGGCGCGGCTGCCGGAGAGGAACGAGTTCGCCTCGACATAGCTCTCCCGGGGAACGATCGAGACGAACAGCGAGCTGTACGAGACGTGGAACAGAACCGTCATGCAGCCGACGAGGAACGCGACGACGTAGAGCTGCTGGAAGGTGAGGGCGTCGAATGCATAGGCGAGCGGGATCGTCGCGATCAGCGCCCCTCGGACCAGATCGGTTGCGATCATCAACCGGCGTCGCCCACCGTGCCGGTCGACCCAGGCGCCCGCGTGCAGCGCGAGGAACAGGTTGGGCGCAAGCTCGGCCGCGATCAGAAAGCCCATCTGGGTCGCGTTCGCGTCCAGCACGAGCACGGCCGTCAGCGGGATGGCGATCATCGTGATCTGGTCGCCGAAGAGCGAGATCGTCTGGCCCAGCCAGAACCGGCGGAAGACGACGTTCTCGCGGAGGAGCTGCGGAACGAGCCGCATCAGTCGTCGAATCGGTTCAGCGCTGCACGGGCGACGCGGGCGGCCAGGATGTCCGAGGCCGAACCGACTCGGCTTGCGTTCCAGGTCAGCACCGTGACGACGAAGGCGCCGTCTGGCGAGTAGACGAGCCCGGTGTCGTGCCTCGCCTTCGTGATCCAGCCCGCCTTGTGCAAGACGGTGACACCTCCGCCGCGAACGTAGGTCAGCCCCCCGCGCGTGCGCGCGTGCGCGAGTAGGTAGAGGAGGAACCGTGCGTCGCCGGGCGTGAATCCTCCTCGGAAGCGCCAGACGAGAGCGCCTCTGGCGCCGGCGGCCAGGTGCAGCGCGCGCTCGAGCCGGGCCATGTCCCAGGCAGTCGTGGCCTTGCCGATGAAGGAGGGCCGGCTGAAGATGTCGAGCGGGATCGGCGAGCGTGCGATCCCGTCCTCGACGATGTAGCCGCCGTACATGTCGCTGTCGGCCATGCCGAGCGCGCGCATCATCGAGTTCACCCGAGCCGAGCCGCCTGAGGTCGAGCCTCCGATCGCCTCGAGCAGCTCGTTGGCGGAGCGGTCGTCCGAGTAGACCAGCATCCGCCACAGGAGTCTCGCGAGCCTCGTGCGGGGCGCCGGGATCCCGCGCAGCCCGCGCAGAAGCTCGACCGCGATCGCGAGCTTCAGCGTCGAGGCGGCCGGGAACCGTGCCCGAGCGTTCCAGGCTGCCCCGGCGCCCGTCCGCAGGTCCTGGACGAAGAGCCCGCAGACACCCGGGAAGCGGCGCGCGAGGGCGCGCACGCTGCCCGCGAGCGCCGGGTCCTCGTAACCGCGCAGAGGCGGGATCGGCCCCTCGGAGGGAGCGGCCTCTCGGGGGAGCCCGAAGACCGGCCCGACGATCGTCGAGGACCGCTGCCCTTCGCCGTCGACGGCGGTCACGCGCAGCGTCACATCGCGCTGCGGCAACGGGACGACGAGGACGAATCTGTGTCTGAACACGTTCTTGGTCACGAGCAGGCGGCCGTCCACCCGCACCAGCACCTGGCGCGTGCCGGGCGCGACGCGGCCCTCGATCCGGCCGAAGGAAACCTCGCGGGGAGCCGGCGAGACGATCGCAGGCGGAGGAAGCGATACGGCGCCCACCTAGCGCCTTTCGGTCGCCAGGCGCAGCCCGAGGGCAATGAGCACCGCGCCGGTGACGGCCTCCACGGCGCGCCGAATCGCAGGCCGGCCGAGGAGGTCGCCCGCCTTCGCGACCGCGAACGCGTAAGCGGTCAGCCAGACGAGCGTCATGCAGCAGAAGACGAGCCCGAGGCCGAGCAACACCGGGAAGGCGTTGTCCTGCGGCGCGAATTGGGGAAGCAGGCTCGGGAAAAACGCGGCCATCTTCGGGTTGCCGAGGTTGCTGAGGAGACCCTGTCGCAGCGCAAGGCGCGGGCGGAGCTCGCGCGGCCGCCCCCTTCGCTCGTCCTGTGGACAACGGCGGATCACGGCGAGCAGCGAGCTAGCGCCGAGCCAGAGGAGGTAGGCGGCACCGGCGAACTTCACGGCCAGGAACGCCGGTTCCGAAGCCGTGAGGAGGACGGCAATCCCAGCCGCGGTCGCCAGCGTCCAGGTCGCCTGCCCGCTCGACACGCCGATCGCGGTGAAGACGCCAGCGCGGCGACCACCCAAGAGCGTGTTCCGAATCGTGAGCGCCGTGTCGGGACCAGGAGTCACGATCACGATCGCCGAAACTGCGAGGAACGCCGCGAGCTGGCCGGCCACGACCGAAGTGTCTCAGACGGCCAGGTGGGGAAGACTTCCAGCATGCGGAGGGTTGCATGGGCAAGCGCTGTCGTGCTCGTCGCGGCCGCGATCCCGATCGGACTGGCAGCTGCGGCGCCGGGCGACCTCGACCCGAGCTTCTCGGGAGATGGATGGGTGCGGAGTTACGACCAGACCGAGTACCTCGGGCCAGCCTTTGTCAAGGGTGCTGAGGACGTCAAGATCCAGCTCGACGGGAAGATCGTCACAGCCGGCGAGATCTGGACCGACGATCACCAGTACTTCGGCGTTCTGCGCTGGACTTCCGCCGGTGAGCTCGACCGGTCCTTCGGAAACCAGGGGTTTGCGATGATCGAGCTCGACGAGTTCTGGCCCCAGGCGCACGCGGTTGCAGTTCAGCCGGACGGAAAGATCGTCGCCGCCGGCCAGGCGACCTGCGGCCTGAGGGGTTGCGCCGCGGTCGTCCGCTTCAACGCAGACGGCTCTCTGGATCGGACCTTTGGCCGCGGTGGAGTCGTCCGAACGGGTCGCAACTGCGACGGCGCATACGATCTTGCGCTCCAGCGCGACGGAAAGATCGTCGTACTCGGATGGCGGTACTTCGGCGAACGCATTTCCGTCGTGCGTCTGCTCCCGAACGGCCGCCTGGACAGGACGTTCTCCCGCGACGGCATCGCGCTCATCGGGCGCGAAGGCGGCCAACGCATGCCGACTATTGCCCTCCAGCAAGACGGCAGGATCGTCATCGCCGGCTCAGGCCGGCACGACACCGACACCTCGGCCGACATCCTCTTCCTGCGGCTGCTTCGCAACGGGCGTGTCGATCGGAGCTTCGCTCAGGGCGGCTTTCGAAGAGTGGACTTCCGCTCCTTCGAGAGCGCCTCTGACGTGGCGGTCGATCACCGCGGCCGCATCGTCGCCGTGGGAACGGCAAGCTCTACGGCGATCAGCCCGCCGTCGGTCGCGGTCGTCCGACTCAGGCCGAACGGGAATCTCGACCGGAGTTTCGGTGTTCGGGGCAAGCGCTTGCTGAGGCCGGTACGGAATGGCAGCGCTGCGCGCGCCCTCGCGGTCCAGCGAGATGGACGGATTCTCGTCGCCGGGCTCGGGCACGACGACGAAAGCGGAATCACATCGGCGTGGCTCCTGCTCCGGCTAACGACGCGCGGGGCGCTCGACGGCTCGTTCGGGCGGCGCGGTGTCGTCGTCGGCGACTTCGGCACCGGAGCCGACTGGGCAGGTTCCATCGCCCTCCAGCCGGACGGGAAGATTGTCGTCGGCGGCGAGGTGTACACGGACCAGGCGCTCGCGCGGTATCGCGCCGGCTGAGTCTCGTCCGCAGACGTTGCGACACTGGCTCTCGTGTCGGTGATCCGCAGGGAGCTCTCGGGATTCGTGTCTTGGGAGGAACGTCATCGACGCCTGCTAGCCCGGCTTTCGATCGTGCTGGCCGCGACGGTCGTCGTCGATGTGCTCGGAACCGTCGCGATCTACTTCGCGGAGCGCCACGCCCCCAGTACCGAGATCACCTCGTTCGGCGACGCGCTCTTCTTCACCACCGTCCAGCTCCTGACCGTCTCGTCGCAGATCAGAAACCCGTTCACGACGTGGGGCCGCATCGTCGATGTCGGGCTCGAGCTGTGGGGCGTGCTTTTCGTGGCCGGCTCCACGGGGGCGATAGCCGCCTTCTTCCTGCAGGCTGATTGAGCCAAAACAGCGCAAATTCGCTTTTTCGGCACTCAGGCCCGCTACACTTGCGGCAAGAACAGAACGTGTGCCGGTGGCGCTTTGCCTCCTTGTGCGTTCATGAGTAGTAAGGGAGGTGGAATTGATGGCAACCGGAACCGTGAAGTGGTTCAACGACGCGAAGGGCTACGGATTCATCACGCCGGAAGACGGCGGGAAGGATCTCTTCGTGCACCACACGAACATCGCGGGCGAAGGGTTCAAAACCCTCGCCGAGAACGCGAAGGTGGAGTACGAGGCCCGTGAAGGCGCGAAGGGCCCAGAGGCGACTAACGTCGTCGTGACTGCGTAAGAACCAGTCCAGTTTCCCGCGCCGTCGGTTGGATGCACACCGGCGGCGCGGGTATTTTATGTCCGAGGGAGGTGACGACAATCGCCGGCAAAGAAGACAAAATCGAGTTCGAGGGTGAGGTCGTCGAGGCCTTCCGAAACGGGATGTACAAGATCCTCCTCGACAACGGCCACGAGACGCTCGGCTATACCGCCGGGAAGATGCGGCGTTACCGGATCAAGATCCTCCCGGGCGACCGGGTCAACGTCGAGCTCTCGCCGTACGACCTCGATCGAGGTCGGATCGTCTACCGCCACAGGTAGCGCGACGCCTGACTTGATTTACTAGCCCGGCGATGCCGACCGGGTTGTTCCTGCTGCTTGCCTGGCTCGCCAACATCCTCTCGTTGGCGGTCGCCGACTGGCTCTTCGACGGGGTGAGCATCGGGCACTGGTGGCCGCTGCTGATCGGAGCAGCAGTCCTCGGGATCGCGAACACGATCTTCAAACCGATTCTCACGCTGATCACGCTGCCGCTCGTGATCCTGACGCTCGGCCTCGGGCTCTTCGCGATCAACGTCGCGATGCTCGCCATCGCCGAGTGGATCGCGCCCGACTTCTCGATCAACGGCTTCTGGACCTACGTGGGCGCGACGATCGTCGTCTGGCTCGTCAACTGGATCCTGCACGGAGCCCTCGGCCTGCGCGAAGGCTCGAAAGCCGCGCGCCCGGCCTAGGAGGGTTTGGCGGGATGTGGCTGAGCCGCCGGGCCGCGCTGCTCGCCCCGAGTCCGGGTCCTCAGTCACCCCGATAGGTCAACTATCGGGGTTCCCTGCGTCCGCGGCCTCGACCGAGCATCGCACCCCGGCGACGAGCAACACCCCGCCAAACCCTCCCAGGTCGTAGGACCTTCCCAAACCGAATCTTTACCGGCGCGTAGCCTGTGGCTGGGTCGATGCGGGGTACGTTCAGTCGTGCAAGAACGCCCAGCAAGGAGAACCGAAATGAAGCGCTCGTTGATGATTCCAGTAGTCCTCGTCGCACTCGTTGCGATGGCGATCATGGCCCCCTCCGTGCAGGCAAAGGGCGGCACGCGCATCGTGCTCAAGCCAACGCCCGCGTACCCATCGGCGAAGGGCAAGGCCAAGTACCAGGTGACCGGCCAGCGTGAGCTCGAGATCGAGATCGAGCACATCCGCAGGCTCGCCGGCAAGCGCGTCTCGTTCTTCGTGAACAACACGAGGGTCGGCACGTCGCGCGTCAACGCCCTCGGCGCCGCACGCGTGGACAGGCGCGGGGCGAACTTCCCGGCCATCAAGTCCGGAACGATGATCAAGGTGAAGACCGCCGGAGGCAGACTGATCGCCTCGGGCCGGTTCTAGAAGGAGGAATCGCGATGAAGCGCGAGCTGAATCGACGGCTAACCGCAGGGCTCGAGGTCGTGCTCTACTGGCACGGCGACGACAACGTCAGCGTGTTCGTGCACGACACGAGCACCGGCGAGGAGTTCGAGCTGAAAGTCGACCCGGCGTTCGCCCTCGACGCATTCCGCCACCCGTATGCATACGCGGCCGGCCGCGGCGTCTCACACGCCGCGGCCGCCGCCTAGGCGACCGGAGCCGGTGTAGCCGGCTGCGCGACTCCGATCATCGAGTCGCGCGTCACCAGGAGGGCGAGCTCGTCCTCGCTCATCGCCTCGGTGCCGGTCGGGCGGCGCGGGATGACCAGGTACCGAATGTCAGCCGTCGAGTCGAGCACGCGCAGCTCGACGGCGTCCTCTAGCTCGACCCCGAACTCACTGAGCACACCGCGCGGGTCGGAGACGGCCCGGGAGCGGTAGGGAAGGCTCTTGTACCAGTCCGGCGGTGGCCCGAGCAAAGCCCTCGGGTAGCAGGAGCAGAGCGTGCAGACGACCATGTGGTGCACGCCTTCGGTGTTCTCGAAGGCGAGGACGACGGGCGAGGGCCCCGGGTCAAGACCGAGCTCGAGTGCTGTCGCGCGCGCGTCCGCGAGCAGGCGCTCCTTGAACTCGGGATCGACCCAGGCCCGCGCAACCAGCCGCGCGCCGTCGGCAGGCGTACGGGACACGAACGAGTCGATCCGCCGGCGCACGTCCTCGCGGTCGATCACGCCCTTCTCGACGAGCAGCTCCTCGAGGCCTCGAACACGCGCGGCGGCCGCCGGCTCGTCGCCCCCGGTTATCGGGTCGTGCGGATGGTCATGGCCGTGCTCGCTCACTCCGCTTCCTCCAACCAGTGCTCGAACACGTCGACGTAGATCCGGTCGTCGCCGTCGCCGCGGTACTCGGGCCAGACGTCGTGTTGCGCGAAGCCGACGAGGTAGAGCTGCTGCTCCGGGAGCCCATCGCTGCCGTAGGCCCGCGTCTCGGGGTTCTTGAACGACGCGTGCGCGCGCTCGACGCTGCCGGTCTTGCCTTTCACGTAGCCAGGGGTGCGGTGGTGCCCCTCGTGGGGCCGCGCCGCCACTCGCACCGGCTGGCCAGGGCGAAACTTCATCCTGCAAGCCTCGTGTCGAGCTCTCCCGCAGCGAGCACGCCCTTCTCCGTGAGAACCGTCTCGATCGAAAAGAGCCAGCGCTCGTAATACGACGCATGCTCGTACTCGTCAGGCGGCATGCTCTCGATGCCACGCCGTAACTCGTCGACGTTCATCAGGCCCTGACCACCGAGGGCACCGAAGAGCGCGTCGGTGAGCAGCTCCCAGTCGGCGAGCTCGTGCTCGCTCCGGTCGATCGGCTCAGCGGTCGGCCGCCCGCCACGGTCATGCACGCCGCCCTGCACGGTCAGAGTGTGGCGTAGAGGTCTACCGGCACGCCATCGGGGTCCAGGAGCTGGCCGTACCGCTGTCCCCAGAACGCGTCCCACGGTTCCTTCTCACCGTGGAAGCCGGCGGCCGTGGCCTTCGCGTGGAGCTCGTCGACCTGGGCCGGGCTCTCGCACTCGAAGGCGAGCGCGAGCTGGTTCCCGGTCTCCCGCGTCCAGTCGGGCCGGAAGCCCTTCACCATCTCCTCGGCGTCGAGCATGAGGCGAACCCCGTTCGGGAGGGCCGCTTCCACGTGGTCCTCGTCCGGTGTCTCCGGCATGTCGAGCCCGAGCAGCCGGTAGAAGCTGATCGAGCGTGCCATGTCCGAGACGACGATCCCAATCGCGTTCAGCTGAGCCATCATCGGAACGCTAGAGCATTCCGAAGGCAGTCGCGTTAGGTCATCGTCGAGCGGGCCTGGGCGAAAGTCCAGCGGCGTCCTTCCAGATCTTCCGCCGTGTAGGCGCGGTAGCCGTGCTGCTCGATCTCGGACACGATCGTCGCTCCGGCGTCCTTGGCATGCGCGAAGTGAGCGTCGAGATCATCGACGTAGGCCCAGGGCATGTGCGTGACGGGCGCGTCTTTGCGTTGCTGTCCTTCGAGTTGGAACAGAATGACGGCGACGTTGCCGTGGTGGAGCTCGATCCAGTCAGGATCCTCACCCTCGGCCGGGATGCCCGACCACGAGCCGAGCTGGAACGCTCGTGCCAGCCACCTCGCAGCGCCGGCGGGATCCTCGTAGTACAGCGCGATGCTCAGACGAGCGATCTCGCCGCCGGCGGGGCGAGCGCCGCCGTCCTCGGACCAGTGGGCAAGCCAATGCAGGACGTTCGGCCAGAAGTAGAAGGCCTTCTCGCCGCCGGGGAGCAGCGTCTGAGTGACCCGCACCTGCGTTCCATCCTCGACGGCCTCGAAGCGCACGTCGACCTCGGTGTCGTCCACGAGGCTGCGATAGGAGAGTTGCGCCCCCGGTTCCCAGACCGTGATGCGGCCGAGCTCGAGCGCATCGCCCCGCTCGTCGTCGTAGACCTCGAGCACCCGGCCGCCGATGCCCGGCTCGATCCGCATCGCAACCGCTCGACCGGAATCGAAGAAGTTGATCGGGCCGCGCACCCACCAGGAGTCGATCTCGTCCGTGAACGCGGTGAACGCGCTCATCGGGTCGACGGCGACCTTGACCGCTGCGGTGGCCGAGCTCTCGGTCACGACTGCTCTTTCTCGTCGACGTAGCGCTTGAACGCACCGAGCTGCTCGTTCCAGTGGGCCTGGAGCTGGTCGAGCCAGGCCTGGAGTGCGAGCACCGGTTCGCGCCGCAAACGGAAGACGCGCAGGCGCGCATCGCTGGGAACGCGCTCGTCGATGACAAAGCCGGTCTCGAGCAGGATCCGCAGGTGGCGGCTCATGGCCGGCGCGGAGGTCCCGGCGGCCGCCGCGAGCTCGCCGGCCCGACGCTCTCGGTCACCGAGAAGCTCTATGACGCGGCGCCGAGTCGGATCGGCCAGCGCCAGGAAGACGCTTTCCACCTCTTTCCCCATTCCGGGAATAGTTAACGCAAGGATGAATGATTTGTCAAGTTGTCTCGACGAGCTCGTACGCCCACACGGTGCGATCGCTCCTCCTGAGCGGCACCTCACCGGGATCTCGCACGGAAAGATCCCCGAAACCCTCGTGCTCCAGCAGGCGGGTCACAGCCTCGGACAGAAAGATCTGTCCCCCCTCTGCAGCATCACAGAGCTCGGCGCAGCGGAGGATCGCTGGTTCTGCCGCGCCGGAGTCGAGCCCGATGCTCATCGCGATGCTCCGCCCATGCGGCCACTCGTGGGCTGCGACTTCCAGCTGGATGGCAACCGCCGCAAGCGCAGCCTGCTTGGCGCTCGAGAAAGCTGCGATGCAGGTGTCGTCGTCGACGTCCACGTCTCGTCCGCCTATGCTCTCGAGCACCTCGCGAAGGAACTGCTCGTATTCCTCCAGGAGCAGGCGAAAGAGGTCTGGCACCAACTCGCGGGAGAGGCGCATCATTCGCCGCCCCTCCGCCATCAAGAACGTCGTGCTCGCCGGTTTGGCCACCAGAAGCTAGCGACGGCCGACGACGAGGCTGACGCGTCCGCCCCGGGGCAGCCGTGTTCCGGCGCGAGGCTTCTGTGCGATCACTCGCCCCACCCGTCGCGCGCGAGCGCGGCGCACTCGTCCGACTGAGCAGCGCGCCGTCCTGAGACGCCCCCGAGCCCGGGCGAGCCGCAACCCGATGACGCGGGGAACGGTGCAGCGCGTTGCAGGAGGTGGGGGCGGCGGTGGCGGTGGCGGTGGCGGTGGCGGTGGCGGTGGCGGTGGCGGTG